>DASVPW010000175.1:0-61645 GCA_036389455.1 Beijerinckiaceae bacterium | reverse complement strand
CGCCATGGGCCACCCGTCCTTCGTGATGTCGGCCTCGTTCACGAACCAGACGCTCGCCCAGATCGAGCTGTGGGGGAACCCGGAGAAGTACGAGCGCAAGGTCTACACCCTGCCGAAGCACCTCGACGAGAAGGTCGCCCGTCTCCACCTCGACAAGATCGGCGCGAAGCTGACGCAGCTCCGCCCCGACCAGGCGACCTACATCGGCGTCTCCGAGCAGGGGCCGTTCAAGCCCGACCACTACCGCTACTGAACCGTCAGAAACGCGGTTGCGGAGAGCCCGGCATCGCCGGGCTCTTTTTTGCCCGGCCTGGCCGGCGATGCGAGGCGGATTGGACACACCCGCCCGGTTCCGGAATTCCGTCCCCCTTAAGCCTGCCTTAACCCCCTTCCTGGCGGAGTCGGGCGCGGGCTAGAGTGACGCTGATTCTGGGGTCGCCGTTCGCTCGAGCGGCACGCGGGCGGCTCACGCGTAATCGAGATCATACTTCCTCGCGAGGCCGGCGGCCTCGCGTCCGATGGCTCTCAGCCCTGGCCGGGGCGCGGGCAGACTCGGAGGGCGGCTTAGTCCATGGCGGACGGCGCGGTGCGGCAAAGGACGATTCGCGGACGGCGCCGTGCGCTTGCGCCGCTCCTTGCCGCCGTTGCGCCGGGCGCGCTCGGGACCGCGGCCGCCGAGGCCTCGCTCCTCGACCGGGGGGCCGAGCTCCTGACCCTTGGTCCGCACGACGCCATCGGCCTCTCGCTGCTCCTCGGGCTCACTATCTTCGCGACCACGACGGCGCTGCTGCATCTGCACGAGCGCACGCGCTGGGCCCGCCGCGAGCGTGCGCTCAACAACGAGATCGCGTCCTTGCGCGGCGCCCACGACCGGGCCGAGCTGCTGATCGGCTCCGAGCGCCAGCTGGTCGTGAGCTGGAGCGGGCGCGACGCCGAGCCCACGTTCGAGGGCGACCCGACCGTCGTCGGGGAGGCCGCGAACGCCCGGCGGGCGCTCGCCTTCGGCTCGTGGCTCTCGTCCTCGGACGCCGGCGCCCTCGAGAAGGCGATCGAGCGGCTGCGCGAGCGCGGCGAAGGCTTCCACCTGACGCTCCGGACGCTGCGCCAGCGCTTCGTCGAGGCGGAAGGGCGCACCGTCTCGGGCCGCGCGCTGCTCCGCCTGCGCGACGTCACCGGCGACCGGCTCGAGGTGATGCGGCTCATGCGCGAGCTCGCCCGGAGCGAGGACGAGCTCAAGAGCTTCAAGGGGCTCCTCGACGCCGTTCCGCAGCCGGCCTGGCTGCGCGCCGCCGACGGCAGCCTCTCCTGGGGCAACCGCGCCTATCTGAAGGCCGTCGAGGCCGAGGACCTGGCCGATGCGCAGGCGCGCGGGCTCGAGCTGCTCGACCGCGGCGACCGCGACGAAGCCGCGAGAAAGCGCGCCGCCGGCGGCGTATTCGCGGCCCGGGTCGCGGCGGTCGTCGCCGGCGCGCGGCGGATGCTCGACGTGACCGAGAGCGCGACGCCGGGAACGTCCCCGGCGACGTCCCTCGGCGGCAGCGCCGGCATCGCCGTCGACGTCTCCGAGCTCGAGCGGGTCCGCACCGATCTTCAGCGCCAGATGGACGCTCACGCCCGCACCCTGGACCAGCTCCCGACGGCGGTCGCGATCTTCGACGCGAAGCAGCGCCTCGCCTTCCACAACGCCGCCTACCGCCAGCTCTGGGGCCTCGACCAGGCCTTCCTCGACTCAGGCCCTTCCGACGGCGAGATTCTCGACCGCCTGCGCGCGGCCCGGAAGCTCCCCGAGCAGGCGGATTTCCGGACCTGGAAGGCGGGGCAGCTCGCCGCTTATCGGGCGGTCGAGCCGCAGGAGGGCTGGTGGCATCTGCCGGACCGGCGGACGCTGCGCGTCATCGCCAATCCGAACCCGCAGGGCGGGCTCACCTACCTCTTCGACGACGTGACCGAGCGCGTACACCTCGAGCAGCTCTACAACTCCCTGATCCGGGTCCAGCGCGAGACCCTCGACGCCCTCAACGAGGGCGTCGCGGTGTTCGGCACGGACGCGCGCCTCAAGCTCTCGAACCGCGCCTTCGCGGACCTGTGGCGGCTCGCTCCCGAGACCCTCGCCGGCGAGCCCCACATCGACCACTTCATCCGCGGCGCGCATGCCCTGGCGCCGGCCGACCAGCCCTGGACCGAGATCCGCGGCGCCGTCGCGGGCCTGCCCGAGACCCGCACCGGCCTGGCCTGCCGGATCGAGCGCCGCGACGGCACGGTCATCGACTGCAACGCCCAGCCCCTGCCGGACGGCGCGACGCTCCTCACCTTCGTCGACGTGACCGCGAGCGTGAACGTCGAGCGCGCGCTGACCGATCGCAACGAGGCGCTCGAGCGCGCCTCGCAGCTGCGCGAGGACTTCGTCCACCACGTGTCCTACGAGCTGCGCTCGCCGCTTACCACGATCATCGGCTTCACCCAGCTCCTCGGCGACGGGACGGTCGGGAGCCTCAACCCGCGCCAGCGCGAGTACGCCGACCACATCATGCGCTCGTCGGGCGCGCTGCTCGCGATCATCAACGACATCCTCGACCTCGCCTCGATCGACACCGGCTCGCTGGAGCTCGCCCGCGAGGAGGTCGACATCCGCCAGACCATCGCGGACGCGGCGCGCGGGATCGAGGACCGGCTCGCCGAAAGCTCGGTCCGGCTCGACATCGACGCGCCCGGCGACATCGGCAGCTTCACGGCCGACGGCAAGCGCATCCGCCAGATCCTGTTCAACCTCCTGTCGAACGCCGTCGGCTTCTCGGCGCCGGGGCAGGCCGTCAGGGTCACGGCCCGCAAGGAGGGCGGCGACGTGGTCCTTTCGGTGCATGATGACGGCCGCGGCATCCCGCCCGAGGTCCGCGAGAAGGTGTTCGAGCGCTTCGAGACGCATACGCTCGGCACCCGCCATCGCGGCGTCGGCCTCGGGCTCTCGATCGTGCGCTCCTTCGTCGAGCTGCACGGCGGGCGGATCGAGCTTGACTCGCAGCCCGGTTCCGGGACGACGGTGACCTGCGTCTTCCCGGCGGACGGCGCGCCGCAGCGCCTCGCGGCCGAGTGACAGGATCCTGGAACCCCGCATGGCAGAGACCGCACGCCAGTTGCGCGCGCCGGGCGCCGCCCCGGCCGCATGGGACATTCCCCTGGCCGACGAGGCCGCGACGCTCCGCTTCGGACGCCTCCTCGCCGAGGAGCTTGCGCCGGGCGACGTGGTCGCCCTGTCCGGCGGCCTTGGCGCCGGCAAGACGACCCTCGCGCGGGCGATCGTGCGGGCGCTCGCCGGCGACGGCGGCCTGGAGGTCCCGAGCCCGACCTTCACCCTGATGCAGGCCTACGACACTCCACGCGGCCCCGTGGTCCACGCCGACCTCTACCGGGTGAACGATCCGGCCGAGCTCGCCGAGCTCGGCTTCGAAGAGGCGGCGGAGACGGGTATCCTCCTCGTCGAGTGGCCGGAGCGGGCGGGGTCCGCCCTCAAGGAGGACCGGCTCGAGATCGCCCTCGAGCTCGCGGGGGACGGCGCCCGCAGGGCGCGGCTCAGCGGCACCGGCAGCGTCGCGGCCAGGCTCGCCCGCATCAAGGCGATCCGCGCCGTCCTCGAGGCGAGCGGCTGGGTCGACGCGAAGCGCATGCCGATCCAGGGCGACGCCTCGACCCGCGCCTATGAGCGCCTGGTCAAGCCCACGGGCGAGACCGCGATCCTGATGATCGCGCCGAAGCGCCCGGACGGGCCGGCGGTGCGGCGCGGCAAGCCCTACAGCGCCATCGCCCGGCTCGCCGAATCCGTGCACGCCTTCGTCGCCGTCGACCGGGGCTTGAGGGCGCTCGGCTTCAGCGCTCCGAAGATTTTCGGGGAGGACCTCGACGCTGGCCTCCTCGTCCTGGAGGACCTAGGGGACGAGCCCGTGGTCGACGCCGACGGGCCGATCCCCGAGCGCTACGAGGAGGCGACCCGGCTCCTCGCCCGGCTGCATGCGGCCTCGGTTCCGGACACGCTGCCCGTCGCCGAGGGACGCGACCATGCCCTGCCGCCTTACGACCTCGAAGCCTTCCTGATCGAGGTCGAGCTCCTGCTCGACTGGTACGCGCCCCACATCCCGCGCACCCTCCTGCCGGGCTCGGCCCGGGCCGAGTTCGTGCGCATCTGGACCGAGCTTCTGGATGACCTCCTCGCCGGCCCGCGGACCTGGACCCTGCGCGACTACCACTCGCCGAACCTGATCTGGCTGCCCGGCCGCGAGGGCTTCGCCCGCGTCGGGCTCCTCGACTTCCAGGACGCGGTGCTCGGCCCCCCGGCCTACGACGTCGCCTCGCTGCTGCAGGACGCCCGCGTGACGGTCCCGGCGGAGCTCGAGCTCAGGCTCCTCGGCACCTACGCGCGCGAGCGCCGCGAGGCCGACCCCGCCTTCGACATGGCGGACTTCGCCGGCACCTACGCCGTCATGGCGGCGCAGCGCGCCACCAAGGTGCTCGGCATCTTCGCCCGCCTCGACCGGCGCGACGGCAAGCCCCAGTACCTGCGGCATGTCCCACGGGCCGAGGCCTATCTCGCCCGCAATCTCGCCCATCCGGCCTTGTCGCGGCTGAAAGGATGGTATGAGGCGCATCTGCCGCGCCTCGTCGAGCCCGGCTGATTCGCGACCGGCAACCTCGCCCGCATGCCCGACTCTCCGATCAAGACCGCCATGGTGCTGGCCGCCGGGCTCGGCAAGCGCATGCGCCCGATCACCGACACCATCCCGAAGCCGCTCGTGCGGGTCGGCGCGCGGGCGATGCTCGATCACGCCCTCGACCGACTCGAGGTCGCGGGCGTCGAGACCGCCGTCGTCAACGTCCACCACCTCGCCGAGCAGATCGAGAAGCATCTCGAAGGGCGCACGCGCCCGCGGATCGTCATCTCGGACGAGCGAGGGGAGCTTCTCGAGACCGGCGGCGGCATAGCGAAGGCTTTGCCGTTGCTCGGGGACGGCGCCTTTCTCGTGCTCAACTCGGATTCCCTGTGGATCGAGGGCCCGCGTTCCAACGTCGCCCGCATGATCGCCTGTTGGAATCCGGCCGCGATGGATATCCTGCTTCTCCTCGCCTCGGCGGCGACGAGCCTCGGCTACGACGGCTCCGGCGATTTCGCCATGGACGCCGCAGGCCTCCTCAGGCGCCGCCGCGAGCGGGAGGTCGTGCCCTTCGTCTATGCCGGCGTCGCGATCATGAAGCCCGAGCTGTTTGCGGACGCGCCGTCCGGCGCCTTCTCCCTCAACCGCCTGTTCGACCGGGCGATCGAGGCCGGGCGCCTGCATGGGCTTCGCCTCGACGGGGAGTGGCTCCACGTCGGCACGCCGGAGTCGATCAAGGCCGCCGACGCGCGCATCGCCCTGAGCGCGCGCTGACTCCGTGGGCCGCGTCTTCACGATTCCCCCCGGCGCGCCTTTCCTGCCGACGCTCGCGGACGCGCTCGTCGACGGCGGCCTTCTCGGAAAGCGGCTCGACGGCGCGGGCGAGGCGATCGTCTATCTCCCGACCCGCCGGGCGGCGCGCGCCTTCGCCGAGATTTTCGCGGCGCGCAACGGCGGGCGGGCGCAGCTCCTGCCACGCATCGTCCCCCTCGGCGACGCCGACCGGACCGAGTTCGAGCTCGCCGCGGGCTCGATCGAGACGGCCTTCGAGGGGAGCGGGCTGCTGAAGGACCCGATCACGCCGCTCGAGCGCCGGCTGATCCTGGCGCGGCTGATCCAGCACTGGTCGAAGACCGTCGACCGCGACCTCCTGCGGCTCGATCCCGGGGCGCCGTTCCTGGTGCCGTCCTCGCCTGCCGACGCGGTGGCGCTTGCGGCCGATCTCGAGCTGCTCATGGACTCCCTGGCCATCGAGGAGGTGCCATGGACCGAGATCGCCGAGGCGGTCGAGACCGAGTTCTCGCACTACTTCCGGATCACCCTCGACTTCGTGCGCATCGCCGTCGAGAGCTGGCCGGCGATCCTCGCCGGGCGGGGCGCGAGCGACCCGGCGGCGCGGCGCGACGCCCTGATCCGCGCCGAGGCCGCGCGCCTTTCGCGCGAGCGGCCGGACACGCCCATCGTCGCCGCCGGGTCGACCGGCTCGATGCCGGCGACGGCGGCCCTCCTTGCTGCCATCGCGCGATTGCCGAACGGCGCCGTCGTCCTCCCCGGGCTCGACCGCGACCTCGACCCGGCGGCCTGGGCGAGGGTCGGCCTGCACCGGGAGGACGGCGAGCCGGTCCACGGCCACCCGCAGGCGATGCTGCGGCGGCTCGTCGAAGGCTACCTCGAGCTGTCCCGGGACGACGTCGCCGTGCTCGGCGCCGCACCGGCCGGGGCGCGGGCCCGCGCCCGCGTGCTCGCCGAGGCGCTCCGCCCCGCCGAGACCACGGACGGCTGGGCCGCCATGGACCGCGCCGACCATGCCCGGCTGACCCTGGAAGGCTTGGCCGGGCTCGCCGTCGTCGAAGCCGCGGACGAGCGCGAGGAGGCGCTCGCGGCCGCGGTCGCGCTGCGCGAAGTCCTCGAGGAGCCCGGCCGGACCGCGGCGCTCGTCACGCCCGACCGCGCGCTCGCCGCGCGGGTCGCGGCGGAGCTGAAGCGCTGGGACGTCGCGGTCGAGGATTCGGCCGGCGTGCCGCTCTCCGAGACCCCGGCCGGACGACTCGCGCGGCTCGCGGCCGATGCGGCGGCGCTCGATTTCCAGCCCGCCCGCGTGCTCGCGCTCCTCGCCCATCCGCTGCTGCGGCTCGGGCTCCCCCGGGCCGACGTGGAGCGCGCCGCGGCGGCGCTCGAGATCGGCGTGCTGCGCGGTCCGGCGCCGCAGCCCGGCCTCGACGGCCTTGGCCGGGCGCTCGGCGCTCGCCGGACGGAGCTTTCCCGCCACACGCCCCGCCCGCGCCGCCGGCTTGAGCCGCGGGACTGGAGCGCCGCCGCCGATCTCCTGTCCCGCCTCTCCGCCGCCTTCGAGGGGTTCCCGCCGAGAGGAACCGCCGACGAGGACGCGCTCGATCTCGTCGACGTCGCCGCGGCGCATCGGCGGACGCTCGAAAGGCTCGCCGACCCGGGCGACGAGCCGGTCGGGGACGACTCGGCCGAGCCGCTGGAGCGCCTCTTCGACGACCTCGCGGCGGCGGATCGGACCGGCGTCCTGTCGGGCCGCTTCGTCGACTACCCGGCCTTCTTCGCGGGCCTTGCGCGCCAGCGCACCGTCGCTCCGGCGCACGAGGGCCACGCCCGCATCCGCATCCTGGGCCTCCTGGAGGCCCGCCTGCTCTCGTTCGACCGGGTCGTGGCCGGCGGCCTCGACGAAGGCGTGTGGCCGCCGCGGGCCGAGACCGACGCTTTCCTCAACCGTCCCATGCGGGCGCGCCTCGGGCTTTCGCCGCCGGAACAGCGCATCGGCCAGACCGCCCACGACTTCGTCCAGCTCCTCGGCGCCGCGGACGCGGTGATCACGCGGGCGGCGAAGCGCGACGGCTCGCCCATGGTGCCGTCCCGCTTCCTCCAGCGCCTCAAGGCCTTCGTCGGCGAGGACGCCTGGACGGCGGCGACCGGGCGCGGCAACCGCTATCGCGGCCTCGCGGGCGCCCTCGACCGGACGGAACCCGCCGGTGCCTTAAGCCGCCCGGCGCCGCGGCCCGATCCGGCCCTCTTCCCGCGCACGCTCTCCGTCACCGAGATCGAGACGCTCGTGCGCGACCCCTACGGCATCTACGCCAAGCACGTCCTCGGGCTCGACGCCCTCGACCCCATCGCCGGCGCGCCGGGGGCGGCCGAGCGCGGCACGCTCCTGCACCGGATCCTCGGCGAGTTCGCGGCCGCGCATCCGAAGGCGCTGCCCGCGAACGCGCTCGAGGAGCTGCTTCAGCGCGGGGCCGACCTCTTCGAGGAAGAGGTCGCGCCGTACCCCGAGCTCTACGCCGAGTGGTGGCCCCGCTTCGAGCGGCTCGCGGCCGCCTTCGTCACTTGGGACGAAGGCCGCCGCGCCGCGCATGCCGAGATCTTCCCCGAGCGCCGTGGCGCGCTCGCGATCCCGCTGCCCGGCGGCGAGAGCTTCACCTTGAGGGCCCGCGCCGACCGGATCGAGGCGCGCCCGGACGGCTCCTTCGCGATCGTCGACTTCAAGACCGGCCAGCCGCCGAGCGCCAGGGAGGTGTTCGCCGGCTTCTCGCCCCAGCTCACTCTCGAGGCCGCCATGCTGGGGGAGAGCGGGTTCGAAGGCATCCCCGCCGCGAAGGAGACGCCGGAGCTTCTCTACCTGCACATTGCCGGGGGGCGCGAGCCCCTCAAGGTCCGGGCGGTCGAAACTCCGAAGGACGACGCCCGCTCCGTCCCGCAGATCGTCGCCGAGCACCGCCGGCGGCTCGAAGGGCTGCTGGCCCGCTACGTCGCCGGCGAGACGGGATACGTGTCGCGACCGTTCCCGAAATACGCCAGGAAATACTCGGACTACGACCACCTCGCCCGGGTCAGGGAGTGGTCGCTCGCGAGCCCCAACGGCGAGGAGGCCGAGGCGTGAGCGCGAGCCTCCGCGAGCTCCTGGTGGTCGACGAGGCCACGAAGATCGCGCAGCGTCGCGCCGCCGACCCGCGGGCGTCGGCCTGGGTCTCGGCCAACGCCGGCGCCGGCAAGACCAAGGTGCTGAGCGACCGCGTGCTGCGGCTCCTCCTGGCCGGGGCGCCGCCCGGGCGCATCCTGTGCCTGACCTTCACCAAGGCCGCCGCCGCCAACATGGCGATCCGCATCTTCGAGCGGCTCGGGGCATGGGTCGCGCTCAACGAGGGGAGCCTCGCCGCGGAGCTTGCCGAGCTCGAAGGCGCGGCGCCATCGCCGGACCACGTCCGCCAGGCCCGCCGCCTGTTCGCCCGCGCCGTCGAGACGCCCGGCGGGCTCAAGATCGAGACCATCCACGCTTTCTGCGAGCGGCTCCTCCACCTCGTCCCGTTCGAGGCCAACGTCCCGGCGCGCTTCAGCGTGCTCGACGAGGCGCAGGTCGAGGAGGCGATCGCCGAGGCGACGAAGACGGTCGTGGCGGAGGCCGCGAACGAAGCCTCGCCGGAGCTCGCGGACGCGTTCGGCCGCATCAGCCTCGAAGCCGGCGGGGAGGGCCTCGCCGCGGTCATCGCCGCGGCCGTGAAGGCGATCAAATGCGGGCGGCTGCCGGGCGATCTTGCGACCTGCATCGCGCGGCTTCGGACGACCCTCGGCCTCCTCCCGCACGAGAGCGCGGCCGGGATCGAGCGCGCGATGGTCGCGGACGGGCTCGGACCCGGCGAGCTCGGCGGCATCGCCGACGCGCTCCGAGCCACGTCGTCGAGCCAGGACCGGGACCTTGCCGACGCGATCGGCAGCTTCCTCGCCGCCGAGGGCCCGGCGGACCGGCTGCGCCGTTACCGCTGCCTGTTCTTCACCGAGGGCGGCGCCGGCGGCGCGCGGGCCCGGATGACGACGAAAGCCGTCCCGCAGGCGGTCAGGGACGGGCTCGCGGCCGAGCAGGAACGGCTCGTGCGCCTCTGTCGAAGGCTCAAGTCCGCCGAGGCGGTCGAGCGCACGCGGGCGCTCTACACGCTCGCGGCAGCCATCGTGAAACGGGTCGAAGTCCAGAAGCAGCGGACCGGCGCGCTCGACTTCGACGACCTCATCGCCAAGACGCTCGCGCTTTTGTCGCGCGGCGACGGCGCCTGGGTGCTATACAAGCTCGACCGCGGCATCGACCACGTGCTGATCGACGAGGCGCAGGACACGAACCCCGACCAGTGGGCGATCCTGCGCCACGTCACGGAGGACTTCTGGGCCGGCAGCGGCGCCCGCGCCCGGCAGGTCCGGACCCTGTTCGCGGTCGGCGACCCGAAGCAGTCGATCTACGGCTTCCAAGGCGCGGCCCCGCGCGAGTTCGAGGAGAGCCGCACGTTCTGGCGCAGGAGGGCGCTCGCCGCCGAGCTCGCGTTCGAGGACGTGCGTCTCACGTTGTCGTTCCGCTCCGCCAAGGCGGTGCTCTCCGCCGTCGATGCCACCTTCGGCGTCTGGGCCCATTTCAAGGGGCTGTCGTTCGAGGACGGCGCGGTCGGGACGACGCACGAGAGCGCGCGCCCGCACGCGCCCGGCCTCGTCGAGCTATGGCCGACGGAGGAGCCGCAGCCGTACGAGGAGCCGGAGGCCTGGACGCTGCCGGTCGACGAGCCCGAGCGGCACGCGCCGCCGATCCTTCTCGCCGCCAAGGTCGCGAAGGCCGTCAAGACCTGGACCACCGAGGGCGACGAGGCGGGCCGGGTGTGGAGCGCGGGCGACATCCTGGTGTTGGTCCGCAAGCGCGGCGCGGCGTTCGAGGCGGTGATCCGGGCCCTGAAGAGCGCGGGCGTGCCGGTCGCGGGCGCCGACCGCATCGACGTCGGCCGGCACATCGCCGTCCTCGACCTGATCGCGGCCGGGCGCGCGGCGCTCCTCGCCGACGACGACCTCACGCTCGCAACGGCGCTGAAGTCGCCCCTCGTCGGCTTCACCGACGAGGACCTGATCCGGATCGCCGCCCCTCGCGACGAGGCCGCGTCCCTGAACGAGGCGCTCCATCGCGCCGCCGGGGCCGGGGACGAAGCCGCCGCGCGCGGCTGCGCCGCGCTCCGGGCATGGCGGGAGCTTGCCCGAGAGCACGGGCCGTTCGGCTTCTTCGCCTCGCTGCTCGGGCCCCTGGAAGGCCGCAGGAAGCTCGTCGCGCGGCTCGGCACCGAGGCCGGCGACGCGATCGACGCCTTCCTCTGCTTCGCCCACGGGGCGGAGGCGCTCGAGACGCCCTCGCTCGCGACGTTCCTCTCCCGCTTCGAGTCCGCCTCGCACGAGGTCAAGCGCGACCTCGACGCGGCCCGCGACGAAGTGCGGGTCATGACCGTGCACGGGGCGAAGGGGCTCGAGGCCCCGATCGTGATCGTGATCGACGGCTGCGACGTGCTCGGCCAGGACCCGCCGCTCGTCCCCCTGCGGCTCGCCGGGACCAACGCCGAGCTGCCGGTGTGGTCGCCGGGCCGGAAATACGATCCGCCCGAGATGCTGGCGGCGCGCGAGGCGATGCACGAGCGCGGGCGCGAGGAGCACAACCGTCTTCTCTACGTCGCCATGACCCGGGCGAAGGACCGGCTCGTCATCGCACCCTACCGCGGCCGGAGGGACGCGCCCGAGGAGGCCTGGTGCGAGATGGTGCGCCGCAGCCTCGCAAAGGACGTCGGTGGCCTCGCGCCCGCCGAGGCTCGTTGCGGCCCGATCGTATGGCGCGACGGCAACCCGTGGCCGCAGGCCGTCGCGGTGGCGCCCGCCGGGCCCGCTCCCGTCTCCGATCTGCCGGCCTGGCTGACGAGACCGGTCGTCCCCGACCCGGAGCCGGCGCCCGCCTTGCGGCCCTCCTACGCCGTCCCGCATCGCCCGGCGGGCCGGCCCGCAGGCGCGGCGGCGTCCGCGGCGCGCCTGCGCGGCACCCTCGTCCATGCGCTCCTCGAGAAGCTGCCGGGCCTTTCGCCGGAGAAGCGCCGCGACGCCGCCGAGGCTTATGTCAGAGCCCGCGCCCCGAGGCTCGGAGCGGCGGAGCGGAGCGTCATCGTCGCGAACGCCGCGCGGGTGCTGGAGCAGGAAGAGCTGAAGCCCCTGTTCGGGCCGGGCTCCCGGGCCGAGGCGGCGATCGCCGGGACGCTCCTGGTCGGGGCCGCGGAGCGGCCGGTCTCGGGCCGGATCGACCGCCTCGCGGTGCTGGAGCACGAGGTCCTGGCGGCCGACTTCAAGAGCGACGCCCGCGTGCCGGCCCCGGGAGAGCCCGCGCCCGAGGCTTACGCCGCCCAGCTCGCGCTCTACCGCCGGCTCCTCCAGGAGATCTATCCCGGGCGGCGGATCAGGCCGTTTCTGATCTGGACGGCCGGACCGCTCATCCAGGAGCTGCCGGTGGCCGACCTCGACCGGGCCTTTCGCCTTCTCACGGCAGCGTGACCGGCGCGGCGCGGCCGCATGGCTGCCTTGCCTTGACCCCTCCGAGGGCCCTTCCTAACTTCCCGGCACCGCGGCGCGGCGACGGCCGCACAGATCAAAGGGTGACGCGATGGCGACCGTGAAAGTGACCGACAAGAGCTGGGACCAGGACGTGCTCAAGTCCGCCGAGCCCGTGGTCGTCGACTTCTGGGCCGAGTGGTGCGGCCCGTGCCGCATGATCGGCCCAGCCCTCGAGGAGATCGCCACCGAGATGCAGGGCAAGGTCAAGATCGCCAAGGTGAACGTCGACGAGAACCCTGGCATCGCCTCGCAGCTCGGCATCCGCTCGATCCCGACCCTGATGCTGTTCAAGGGCGGCAAGCTCGCCGGCCAGAAGGTCGGCGCGGCGCCGAAGGGCGACCTGTCGAAGTGGATCCAGCAGGCGTCGGCGGCTTGAGGGGCCGGCTGAGCCGCAAAAGCGAAGGGGCCTCTCGGCCCCTTTTTCGCGTCCGCCCGAGGAGCCGATGAGCACGCCCGATCACGACCCCGGCATGGCTGGCGCCGGCCCGCCCGATCCTGCGGCGGACGGGTGGAAGCCCGTGAAGGACGACGGCTTCATCGGCCTCGTCGGTCCGATCTACAGGCGGGAGCGCGGCGAGCGCTGGGCGTTCGGCTTCAAGGCCGGGGGCAAGCACGCGAACCTGCGGGGCGTCGTCCAGGGCGGCATGCTCATGACCTTCGCGGACCGGGCCCTCGGGCGCAACGCCTGGAAGGCCGCCGGTGACAGGGCGGTCGCGACGATCGATTTCAACATGCAGTTCGTGACCGCGGGTCAGCTCGGCGAGTTCATCGAGGTCGAGCCCGAGGTGGTGCGCCGCACCGCCTCGCTCGTGTTCATGCGCGGCACGCTCACGACGGGCGGGCGGGTGGTCGCGACCTGCGCGGGCGTGTGGAAGATTTTGGGGTAGGGAACCTCGCTGCTTGCGGGGACCTCCCCCTCCCCGCTTGCGGAGAGAGGGGTCAAGTCGGCGGGGTGCCGTTGAGCGCCAGGACCTCGCCGGCGAGGTAGAGCGAGCCGCAGATCAGCACCCGGGGGGCGCGCTCCCAGATGGTGTCCGCGAGGCCCGCGAGCGCCGCCTCGACGCCGGGCGCGGTCGAGCTCCTGAGCCCAACCTCGTGGGCGAGCCGCGCCACCTCCTCGGCCGGACGGGCCGCGATCTGGCCCGTGATCGGAACCGCGACCGCCTCGCGGGCGAGCCCCGCGAAGTTGCGCAGGAAACCGTCGGCGTCCTTCGTCCCGAGCATGCCGACGACGAGCACGAGGGGCGCGGCGCTGCGCTCCTCGAGGTCCGCCATAGCGGCCGCGAGGACGCGCCCGCCGTCCGGGTTGTGCCCGCCGTCGAGCCACAGCTCGGAGCCCGGCGGCGCAAGCCCGGGAAGCCGGCCCCGCGTCAGCCGTTGCAGGCGGCCGGGCCACTCGACTTTGGCCATGCCGGCCTCGTAAGCGCCGGGCTCGAGGTCGCCGAGGCCCGCGGCCCGCAAGGCCGCAATGGCGGTGCCGGCGTTCGCGACCTGATGGCGGCCGGCAAGCCGCGGACGGGGCAGGTCGAGCAGACCCTCCTCGTCCTGGTAGACGAGCCGCCCGCGCTCCTCGTGGACGGAAAAATCCTGGTTCCCGACGAGGAGCGGGCGGGCCCCCGCCGCCTCGGCGCGCTCGCGCAGCACCGCATCGGCGTCGCGGTAGTCCTGCGGCGCGATCACGGCCGGGCATCCGGGCTTGAAGATGCCGGCCTTCTCGGACGCGACCGCCGCGATCGTGTCGCCGAGGTAGTCCGCATGGTCGCGGCCGACCGCGGTCACGACCGCCGCGGCCGGCGCGTCGATCACGTTCGTGGCGTCGAGCCGCCCGCCGAGGCCGACCTCGAGAAGGAGCACGTCGGCGGGCTCCTCGGAAAACAGCAGGAGCGCCGCCGCCGTCGTGATCTCGAACATGGTGATCGGCGCCGAGCCGTTGACGGCGTCGCAACGGCGCAGCGCCTGCACGAGCCGGTCCTCCTCGACGAAGCGCCCGCCGCCGATGCGTCCGAGGCGGATGCGCTCGTGGAAGCGCACGAGGTGGGGCGAGGTGTAGACGTGCACGGCGTGGCCGGCGCTCTCGAGGATCGCCCGCATGAAGGCGATGGTCGAGCCCTTGCCGTTGGTGCCCGCGACGTGGATCGTCGGCGGCAGCCGCCGCTCCGGACGGCCGAGGGCGGCGAGAAGCCGCTCGATGCGCTCGAGCGAGAGGTCGATGCTCTTCGGGTGGAGGGCGAGGAAACGCGCGATCAGGGCGTCGGAGGAGTCCATCACCCGAGTGACGCGAGGATCATTCGGCCGCGAGCGCCGCGGGCATCGGCACCGGCGCCTTGGTCAGAAGGCGGCACAGGCGCGCGATCGTGCGCTTCAGGTCGTGGCGGTGGACCACCATGTCGACCATGCCGTGCTCCTTCAGGTACTCGGCGCGCTGGAAGCCGTCGGGCAGCTTCTCGCGGATGGTCTGCTCGATCACCCGCGGCCCGGCGAAGCCGACGAGCGCGCCGGGCTCGGCGAGATGGATGTCGCCGAGCATGGCGTAGGAGGCCGTGACGCCGCCGGTCGTCGGGTTCGTCAGAACGACGACATAAGGAAGGCGCGCCTGCTTCAGGCGCCTGACCGCGACGGTGGTGCGCGGCATCTGCATGAGCGAGAGGATGCCCTCCTGCATGCGCGCCCCGCCGGAGGCCGCGAAGAGGACGTAAGGGGTCTTCTTGTCGAGGGCGGTGTCGGCGCCCTTCACGAAGGCCTCGCCCGCCGCCATGCCGAGGGAGCCGCCCATGAAGCCGAAGTCCTGCACGGCGACCGTCATCGGCAGCTCGTCGACGCGGCCGAAGCCGATCTTGAAGGCGTCCTGGAGGCCGGTCTTGGCCTTGGCGTCCCTGAGGCGGTCGGTATAGCGCTTCTCGTCCCTGAACTTCAGCGGGTCGGCCGCGACCTCGGGCAGGGGCACGTCGATCCAGGTGCCGGAATCGAACGTCTGCTTCAGGCGCTGGACGGCGTCGAGGCGCATGTGGTGGTTCGAGCCGGGGATGACCCAGCCGTTCGCCTCCACGTCCTTGTGGAACACCATCTGCCCGGTCTCCGGGCACTTGATCCAGAGGTTCTCGGGCGTGTCGCGCTTGTTGAACAGCGTCTTGATCTTGGGGCGGACGACCTCGGAGATCCAGTTCATCGTTCTCTCTCTTGCGCATCATGCCCGGCCTTGGGCCAGCCATCCACGCCGTTGCGTCGGAAAGACGTGGATGGCCGGGCCGAGCCTGCCATGACGGTGCACTGGTCTTCAGGCGGCCTTGGCCTTCGGCACGGAGCGCACACCGGCGGCGAGCTCTTCGACCAGCTTGGCGATCGATTCGGCCGTTTTCGAGGTCGCGCGCCCATTGTCATCGAGGGAAGCCTTGACGGCGTTGACGAGGGCCGTGCCGACGGCGACGCCGTCGGCGCCTTCAGCGATCGCGGCCGCGTGCGCGCCGGTCTTGACGCCGAAGCCGACGACGACGGGAAGAGCCGTGTGGCGCTTGATGCGCGCGACGGCCTCGGAGACCTTGCCGAAGTCGGGGGTCGCGGCGCCGGTGATGCCGGTGATCGAGACGTAGTAGACGAAACCGCTCGTGTTCGCGAGGACAACGGGGAGGCGCCGGTCGTCGGTCGTCGGCGTGGCGAGCCGGATGAAGGCGAGGCCGCTTCTAAGCGCCGGCAGGCACAGCTCGTCGTCCTCCTCGGGCGGCATGTCGACCATGATGAGCCCATCGACTCCGGCGGCCTTGGCGTCGGCTAGGAAGCGCTCGACGCCGTAGATGTAGATCGGGTTGAAGTAGCCCATGAGGATCACGGGCGTGTCCGCGTCGCCCTCCCGGAAGCGGCGCACGATGTCGAGGGTTTTCCGGGTCGTCTGCCCGGCCTTCAGCGCCCGCAGGCCCGCCGCCTGGATCGCCGGCCCGTCGGCCATGGGATCGGTGAAGGGCAGCCCGAACTCGACGACGTCGGCCCCGGCCTTCGGCAGGCTCTTCAGGATGCCGAGCGAGGTCTCCGGGTCCGGGTCGCCGGCCATGACGTAGGCGACGAGCGCGGCGCGCCCCTCGGCGCGGCAGCGGGCAAAGCGGGCTTCGATGCGGGCGGTCATGGCTTTAACGGACCGATCCGAGCCCCGTCGTCAACAAGTACGACAGGCCGGTCAGCTGAGACTCCAACGTATCCGTGCGCTCACGGAGCGCGTTGACGTCGTCCTTCACGGAAGCGATGTCCGATTGGATCAGCCGAAGCTGCTCAATAATGATGTCGGCCGTCCCGCCGGTCACAATCCGACTCCCAGGTGCTCCGCCACCGTGAAGATGTCCTTGTCGCCCCGACCGCACAGGTTCATCACCATGAGGTGGTCCTTCGGCTTCTTCGGCGCGAGCTCGATCACCTTGGCGAGGGCGTGGGCGGGCTCGAGGGCCGGGATGATGCCTTCAAGGCGGCAGCAGAGCTGGAAGGCGGAAAGCGCCTCGTCGTCCGTCGCCGAGAGGTAGGTGACGCGGCCGACGTCGTGCAGCCAGGCGTGCTCGGGGCCGATGCCCGGGTAGTCGAGGCCGGCCGAGATCGAGTGGGCGTCCTGGATCTGGCCGTCGTCGTTCATGAGGAGGTAGGTGCGGTTGCCGTGCAGCACCCCCGGGCGCCCGCCGGCGATCGAGGCGGCGTGCAGCTGCGTGAGGCCGTGGCCGGCGGCCTCCACGCCGTAGATCTCGATCTGGCGCTCGTCCAGGAAGGGGTGGAAGAGGCCGATGGCATTCGAGCCGCCGCCGATCGCGGCGATGAGCGAATCGGGCAGGCGTCCTTCCGCCGCCATCATCTGCTCGCGGGTCTCGCGGCCGATGACCGACTGGAAGTCGCGCACCATCGCCGGATAGGGATGGGGCCCGGCGACCGTGCCGATGCAGTAGAAGGTATCGGCGACGTTCGTGACCCAGTCGCGAAGCGCCTCGTTCATGGCGTCCTTGAGGGTCCTCGTGCCGGACTGCACCGGGATCACCTCGGCGCCGAGCATCTTCATGCGGAAGACGTTCGGCTTCTGCCGCTCGACGTCGACAGCGCCCATGTAGACGACGCAAGTCAGGCCGAACCTCGCGCACAGCGTCGCGGTCGCGACCCCGTGCTGGCCGGCCCCGGTCTCGGCGATGATCCTCTGCTTGCCCATGCGGCGGGCGAGCAGAATCTGGCCCAGCACGTTGTTCACCTTGTGGGCGCCGGTGTGGTTCAGCTCGTCGCGCTTGAAGTAGACCTTCGCCCCGCCGAGATGCTCGGTGAGGCGCTCGGCGAAGTAGAGCGGGCTCGGGCGGCCGACGTAATGGGTGAGGTACGACTCCATCTCGGACTTGAAGGCGGGATCGTTCTTCGCCTCGCCGTAGGCCTTCTCCAGCTCGAGGATGAGCGGCATCAGGGTCTCGGCGACGAAGCGGCCGCCGAAGATGCCGAAGTGGCCGCGCTCGTCGGGGCCGGCCCGGAAGGTGTTGGGGTGCTGCGGAGCGTTCATGCGACCTTGTCCTTGTGCCGGTCGAGGCGCTCCCAGGCGGCGCGCGCCGCGCGGACGAACTGCTCGATCTTCTCCGGATCCTTCTCGCCCGGGCCGCGCTCGACCCCGGAGGAGACGTCGAGGGCGCGCGCGCCCGTGAGCTCGATCGCGGCCGCGACGTTGTCGGGGGCGAGGCCTCCTGACAGCATGAAGGGGATGCCGGGGTCAAGGGCGGCGACGAGGCGCCAGTCGAAGGGGAGGCCGTTGCCGCCCGGCAGCGCCTCCGCGGTCTTCGGCGGCTTCGCGTCGAGGAGGAGCCGGTCGGCGACCGCGGCGTAGGCCGCGACGCGGGCGAGGTCGCCCTCCTGCGCGATCCCGACCGCCTTCATGACCGGACGCCCATAGCGCGCCCGCACCTCGGCCACCCGCTGCGGCGTCTCCTCGCCGTGAAGCTGCAGGATGTCCGGATCGATCGCCGCGACGATGTCCTCGAGCTCCCGGTCGTCGGCGTCGACGGTGAGCGCGACCCGCAGGGCCTTGCCCTTCGCGTGGCCTGAGAGCGCCCGCCCCTCGTCGAGCGAGACGTGCCGCGGGCTGCGCGGATAGCGCACGAACCCGACGAGGTCCGCCCCGGCGGAGAGCGCCGCGTCGAGGGCCTCATGGGTGGCAAGGCCGCAGATCTTGACGAGAAGGGTCATGCGCTCTCCTCCGGGTGAGCGGAGAGGTATTGCCGAACGGCTTCGATCAGGGGAGGCAAATCCAGCCTCACGGTTTCGTACACCACCTCGGCTGAAATTGCTTTGTAGCCGTGCACGAGCCACCCGTTATCCGGACCGCACGTTCGGCAAACTCCAGGATATCTTCAAGCCGGTCGCGCTCACTTTCTCTCATAAGGCGCGCAGCTCGGATTCGATCCGCGATTTCACGCGCGGTTTCAAAGAGTTCTCGAAGACCAGATCGATAGGTCGCCCGATCGCACTTTCGAGGGCGAGCGTTACCGCGCCGAGTTTCGATAGACTCAGGCCGGGCTTCGGCTCGATCAGGATATCGACATCGCTGTCCGGCCTCGAATCTCCGCGCGCCATCGAGCCGAACACGCCGATGAGACGGATCGGGTAACGGGCTTCAATATCCGAGCGCACACTTCCTATGGCGCCCTTCAACTCGTCGAAGGTAGTGACGGTCATGGCTCCGATATAGCGCCTGGGCTGAGACGCCGCCACACCGCTGTCGCTCCTGCGAGGTCGGCGATGGCGGTGCCGACGGATTTGTAGACGGTGATCTCGTCTTCTCGGGTGCGGCCTGGGGCCTCGCCGCGGCAAAGGGCGAAGAGGTCGCCCTTCACGTCGGCTTCGCGGATGGCGCCGCCCTTGAGGCCGAGGGCCACGTCGCCGCCCTCTGCGAGCGCGGCCGGGGTGTCGACGTAGACGCTCGCGCGCCGCAGGGCCTCGTCGTCGGCCTCGCGCATGGAAAGGTTGAAGGCGCCGACGAGATCGAGGTGGGCGCCTCTCTTGAGCCACGCGCCGCGCACGAGGGGCGTGGGTGAGAGGGTCGCGCAGGAGACGAGGTCGGCCGCTCGCACCGCCATCTCGAGGTCGTCCGTTGCCTCGACCGGCAGGCCCTCCGCACGAAGCTCGGCCGCGAGCGCCGCCGCCTTCTCGGCGCGGTGGTTCCACAGCTTCACCTCGCGGATCGGGCGCTCGCCGGCATGGGCCCGGATCAGGAACGGGGCGAGCGCGCCGGCCCCGACCATGACCATGCGGGCGGCGTCGGGCCGGGCCAGATGCCGGGCGGCGAGCGCCGAGGCGGCCGCCGTGCGCCAGAGCGTCAGGCGCGTGCCGTCGATCGCGGCGAGCGGCTCGCCGGTCGCGCCGTCGAGGAGGAGGTAGGTGCCGAACACGCTCGGCAGGCTTCTCCGGGCGTTGTCGGGATAGACCGTGACGACCTTCACGCCCAAGAACCCGGACCCAGACGCGGACCCGCGCGTCGCCCCGGTCCAGGCCGGCATGAGCAGGAGCGTCCCCGGGCTGCCGTCGCGGGCGATCTCGTGATGGTGCCGCACCGGCGCGAGAACGTCGCCGCGGAAGGCTTCCGCCAAAGCTTCGATCAGGACCGGGAAGGTAAGGGCGCGGTCGATCTCGGCGGCCGTGACGACGCGCATCGACCGTGCGGCTCAGAGCCGCGACGGCTCGGACGCGAGCGCCGGCAGCCCTCCGCTCCCTTGCGGGCGCAGGCGCTCGCGCTCGTCGCGCAGGCGCCGGGCCTCGCGGCGGTAGCGGCGCTCGAGCCGCCGGTGCTTCGCCTGCGCGAGCCAGGACGCGACCCCGCCGATCAGGATGCCGATCATGATCGACAGGAAGATCAGGGCGAAGAGCGGCAGCGTCCAGCTGAACTGCGGCCCGCCCGGGGTGAACGGATCGAAGGACAGCGTCACCGGCCCGCGGTTCGCGATCGCGAGCAGCACCACCGCGACGGCGACCGGCAGGAGGATCAGGGCCTTCAGGAACCGGATCATCGATCGCCTCGCCCGCCCGGCTCCTTGGCGCGGGGTTTCCCCCCCTCGTTCAGGCGGATGCGCATCTCCTTGCCGGTCTTGAACACCGGGATCACCTTCTCGGACACCGACACGGTCTCGCCGGTGCGGGGGTTGCGCCCGGTGCGCGCGTCGCGCGTCTTGACCGAGAACGCGCCGAAGCCGCGCAGCTCCACCCGGTCGCCGCGCGCGAGCGCGTCCGCGATGGTGTCGAGAATGGCGTTGACGATGTTCTCGACGTCCCGCTGGTACAGGTGCGGGTTCTGCTCCGCGATCTTCAGGACCAATTCGGATTTGATCATGGGGTCAGCTAGAAGATTGAAGTAACGTCATTTTTCGAGGGCAGGGTGCCAAACGGCCAGGAGCCCGTCAAGGTTGGCGGCGCGCGCCGACGCGCCGGCCTGGCGCAGCTTCTCGCCGAGGCCCTCGAGCCCGAAGAGATCGGCCGAGAGGCTCGCGGCGGTCCACAGGTCGAACTCGCGCCGCGTGCGCGGCTTCCAGTCCCGCACCGGCAGGTCCTTCGCGACCCCCTTCTCGCGCTCGAGCCAGGCGACGGCCTCGCGCTCGCCGCCGAGCTCGTCGACGAGCTTCAGGCCGACGCCCTGCCTCCCGGAGAAGATGCGCCCGCTCGACACGGCGGCGACCTGCCCGTCGTCCATGCGGCGGCGCTCGGCGACGAGCCCCTTGAACCAGTCGAAGGTGTCGACGACCACCTCCTGCAGGGCGCGCCGCGCCTCCGGGCTCGTCGGATGGAACGGGCTCGGCTCGGCCTTCAGCGGCGCCGATTTGATCTCTTCGACCTGGACCCCGAGCGAGGTCAGGAGCTTCGACACGTCCGGATACTGGAACAGCACGCCGATCGACCCAACCAAGGACGTCTCGCGGGCGACGATGTGGTCCGCCGCGATCGCCGTGATGTAGCCGCCGGAAGCCGCGGTGCCGTCCACGAAGGCGACGAGGGGCTTCTTCCCGGAGAGCTGGCGGATGCCGCGGAACAGCTCCTCGGCGCCGGTGGTGGTCCCGCCCGGACTGTTGATCGCGACCACCACGCCCGCGACGTTGCGGGCCTCGGCGACGCGCCGGAAGAGGTCGCGCATGCGGCCCTGGTCGGCCAGGATGAAGCCGTCGACCTCGATCCGGGCGATCTGGTTCTGGACCGCCGCGAAGGGCGCGCGCCCGGCGGCCGCCGCGCCGACCGCGGCCACGGCCACGATCGCGCCGAGAACGCCGAGCACGCGCCAGAAGGACAGCTTGCGCCGCAGGCGCCTGCGGTCGGCGATCAGTTCGGCATCGATCGGCATCGGGAAATCCTCGCAGGGGCCGCCCCTCAGCGGCGGCACACTACGGCTGGCGTCCGCGCCCGGCAAGCGCGGGCCCTGGTTTATGACATCATGACGGGAAGGCAGCGGGCGGAGTCGTCCGCCGATGCTCGGATGCCGGGCTCACATTGAGAAGGGTCTGAGGCCTCGTCATCGGCGGCTTGGCGCCGATGAAGCCGCCCTCGCGGGAGAGGACTACCGGAACATCGCTAGGCCGCCCTGGACGCGGGAGAGACCTTCGCGGGCGAGCTTGTGGCCGCTCTCGATGTTCACCGCGCGCTGGTAGCTCTCGACGGCGTCCTTGCGGTTGCCCTGCTTCTCGAAGGCGAGCCCGCGCCAAGCCCAGGCGTCGGCATTGCGGTTGTCGGTGTTGAGCGCCGCGTTCAGGTCCTCGACCGCTTTGTCGTACTGGCCCGTCGCCACGAGGCTCTGGCCGCGCGCCGCATAAGGCGCGCCGACGAAAGGGTTGCGGTCGATCGCGGCGTCGAAGTCGAGGATCGCGGCACGGTGGTCGCCCTGGCGCTGGTGCACGAGACCGCGGGCATGGAAAGCTTCCGCCGCTTCGGGGTTGAGGCGGATCGCCTGCGAGAGGTCCTCAAGCGCCCCTTGGGCGTTGCCCTGGACGCGCAGGAGGTTGGCGCGGCCGATGTAGGCCGGGGCGTAGGACGGGTCGGCCGTGATGGCGCGGCTGAAGTCGGCGAGCGCCGCGTCGTTGCGGCTCGTCTGGCGGAAGGCGAGCGCCCGGTTGGTGTAGGCCGGGGCGTAGCTCGGATCGATCTGGACGGCCTTGTTGAAGTCGGCGATGGCGTCCGGGTAGCGGGCGAGCCGCGCATAGGCGGCGCCGCGGGTGTTGTAGGCCGCGGGATCGTTCGGGTTGCGCTGGATGACCTCGGTGAGCGACGAGATGTTGGCGCCGCTCGCCTCCTTCGACTCCTCCTCGACGACCGCCACGCCGCCCGAGCGGCTGATGCTGCCGACGGTGTCGCAGCCCGCGAGCGCCACGCTCGCGAGGATCCCGGCAGGCGCCAGTCGCCGAGCCACCCGGCCCATCATCTTGAACTCCCCCATCGTCCCACCGGCCTTTGCCGTCGCCGTCTCGGCGGCGAATCATCCGCTACCCACCATGAGGATGTGGCGTTTACAGGGCACTAAAAGCTTAAAAACGCGATCGCCGTCCGCTTCGAGGGGACGCGGGTAAATCGTGGCGTATGCGGCGTTCGGTCAGCGCGGCGCGGCCGGACGGGGCGCGCCCGGGCCGCCGGCCCGCGCGCCGGGGACCGGGCGCGGCTTCGAGGGCAGGAGCCCCTCGCGCTGCAGCTTCTTGCGGATCAGCTTGCGCGCCCGGCGGACGGCCTCGGCCTTCTCGCGGGCCTTCTTCTCGGATGGCTTCTCGTAGTGGCCGCGCAGCTTCATCTCGCGGAAGATGCCCTCGCGCTGCATCTTCTTCTTGAGCGCGCGGAGCGCCTGGTCGACGTTGTTGTCCCGGACAAGAACCTGCACGCGAAGTCTTCCTCTTTCAGCCGAACGGATTGTGGAAACGCAAACGGGCGCAAAAATGCGCCTCGCCGTGGCCGGCTCGTATCAGAATCGGGAGTCGCTGTCCAGATGAAGAGCACAGCCAACGGAGACTGGCCCTCTTCGTGAGGTCAGCGGATTGCCGGGCTGCCTCTATCGGTCGAGGGAGTAGCGGATGGAAACATGAACTTCGCTCCGACTATGTAGTCGATGATCGTGCGGAGGAACGCCAAGCCGAAAATTACCCAACCCCACCACGTTGTATCATCAGAGGTGCTCCCGCTGGTCCCCAAGCTGCGGCTGGCACGCAAACACATGTACCCGAGCGCGAAGTTCAATAAGATCCAGATCAGATAGTGACCGAGCTTTCGCGGGAGGTGTGTCTTCAGCAGATCAATGATGAGTACGCCGCAATCGAAAAACAGCATACGGCTCATCCAAAAATAAAATGCGCTTGGCGTCGGAATTCCGTGTGCTCCTTGCATTGACAGGGCGATGCCAACGAAGAAAATTGCCGTGATGAGGAGCATGAAAACATCCCACATCAGCAGGAAGCGACGCCAAGGCGTATCCTTCTCGGGTGGATTTTCCAGGTACTTCACATCGAGCGAGCGGTCGCCACCGTGAAAAATCGGCACCACGGTGACCAGAAAGGTTACGAACATCAAGACGGACGGATTCAATGCGTCTGAAAAGTCGAACGGGAAGAGCCTTTTGCATGCTTCAGTAATCGAAAGTCCGACCACGATCGTATAAACGCGCTTGAAGTGGTCGATGAGCCGCGCGCGTTGGTCCGCCATGGCCATCCCCGTGCACTGAATCCGTTTCCAATCTACTCTGCTGATACCGTGCGCAAAATCGAGCTTCAACCCCCATGGGCTGTCTCGATGGCAGTCCAATAGATAGTCTAGGCTTGGCGATTCGACGGAGTGCTCGACGTGACGCGCAGGCCCAAACTTTATCTTGCAGGCCCGGACGTTTTTCTGCCGCAGGCGATCGAGATCGGGCGCGTCAAGAAGCGTCTTTGCGCGCAGTACGGGTTCGAAGGCCTCTATCCATTCGACAACGAGGTCTCGCCGGCGCACGGCGAGGCCGTCGACCGGCTCATCTATCGTGCGAACGTCGCCATGATCCGAGAGGCTGACGGGGGCGTCTTCAATCTCACGCCCTTCCGTGGGCCGAGCGCCGATGTGGGCACGGTCTTCGAACTCGGGTTTTTATCGGCCCTCGGCAAAGCGGCCTTCGGATACAGCAACCAGACGGAAGACCTGCTCACCCGGGTCAAGACCAATGTTGATGTGAGACGAGACAAAAGCACGAGCGCTTGGCGCGACCCTCAAGGAATGTCGATTGAGGATTTCGGGAATGCCGACAATTTAATGATCGACGCCTGCTTGGCCGAACAGGGACGCCCCCTCATCAGGATCGAGACAAGCAAGGAAGAGCGGTTCACGGCGCTCAAAGGTTTCGAGGCCTGCCTTGGACTTGCGGCCCTGGAGTTCGGCACTCTGGTGCGACAGGCGATCGGATGACCGGGGTCGGATCAGCGCTCCTCGCGCCAAACCCGCGTCACGTGCCCCATCTTGCGCCCCGGTCGCGCCTCGGCCTTGCCGTAGAGGTGGAGGTGCGCGCCGGGCTCGCCGAGGATGCCGCGCCAAGAATCGGCGTCGTGGCCGATGAGGTTCTGCATCTCGATCCGCCCGAGCCGCTCGGGCGACCCGAGGGGCCAGCCGCAGACCGCGCGGACGTGCTGCTCGAACTGGGAGGTCGCGGCGCCCTCGATCGTCCAGTGGCCGGAGTTGTGGACCCGAGGCGCGATCTCGTTGACGACGACGTGCTCCCCGTCGTCCCGGCGCACCACGAACATCTCGACCGCCAGCACCCCGACGTAGCCGAGCGCCGCCGCGACTCTCTCCGCCACCGCGACCGCCTTCCGCTCGGTCTCAGGGGAGACGCCGGCCGGCACGCGGGTCACATCGAGGATGTGGTGGCGGTGGGTATTGTGGCACAGGTCGTAGGCCGCGAAGGCGCCGTCCACGGTGCGCGCCGCCACGACCGAGACCTCGCGCCAGAACGGCACGAAGCCCTCGAGGATCGCGGGCGCTCCCCTTAAGGTTCGCCAGGCGTCGGCGACCGCCGTCTCGGGCCGGATCATCACCTGGCCCTTGCCGTCGTAGCCGAAGCGGCGCGTCTTCAGCACCGCCGGCCGGCCGATCTCTTCGAGGGCCGCCGCGAGGTCGGCCTCGCTCCCGACCGCCCGGAACGGCGCCGTCGGAATGCCGAGGGCGGAAACGAAGCTCTTCTCGGCGAAGCGGTCCTGGGTCGTCGCCAGGGCCTCCACCCCTGGCCGCAGGGGCTTGCGGGCGGAGAGGATCTCGGCGGTGCGGCGGGGGACGTTCTCGAACTCGTAGGTGACGACGTCGACGGCGTCGGCGAAGGCGAGGAGCGCCGCCTCGTCGTCGTAGGGCTTGCGCGTGTGCCTCCCCGAGACCTCGAAGGCCGGGCTGTCGGGCTCCGGGCAGTAGACGTGGACTTTGAGCCCGTAGCGGGCGGCCGCGAGCGCGATCATGCGCCCGAGCTGGCCGCCGCCGACGATGCCGAGGGTACTGCCTGGGCCGATGCTCACGGCTTGTCCGAAGGGCGTTCCGCCACGCTCTCGCTCTGGCGCGCCCGCCAAGCTTCGAGCCGCTCCGCGAGAGCGTCGTCGGTGAGCGCCAGCACGGCGGCGGCCAAGAGGGCGGCGTTGACGGCGCCGGCCTTGCCGATCGCGAGCGTCCCGACCGGCACGCCCGCCGGCATCTGCACGATCGAGAGGAGACTGTCCTGGCCGGACAGCGCCTTCGACTCGACCGGCACCCCGAACACCGGCAGCGGCGTCATGGCGGCCGTCATGCCCGGGAGGTGGGCCGCCCCGCCCGCGCCCGCGACGATCACCTTGTGGCCCGCCGCCTTGGCGCCCCTGGCGAAGGCGTAGAGCCGGTCCGGGGTGCGGTGCGCCGAGACGATCCGGACCTCGTGCCGGACGCCCAAGGCGTCGAGGGTCTCGGCCGCGTGCCGCATGGTGGCCCAGTCGGACTGGCTGCCCATGATGATCGCAACGGGCGCGCCCGCCATGCCCCGCTCCGCCCGTCGTCAAAGGGAGAGAGGCCGCAATAGCGAAGCCTTTACCGGCAGGCAAGATAATCGGTCATCGGGCCTGCCGGCCCCGCACCATCGGATTGCCCTCATGAACCGCGTCACGGCGCTTGCCCGCCCGATCCTGCCCTTGCCCAAGGACGATGTCCGCGAGGAGCTGGGCGAGCTTCGCACCGAGCTCGAGCGGCTCGCCGGCGAGCTCGAGGAGATGCGCAGCCACGCCGCGACCCTCGAGAGCCTCGCCCTGGAGGATTCCCTGACCGGGCTCCTCAACCGGCGCGGGTTCATGCGCGACCTCACTCGCGCCATCGCCTACCGGGACCGCTACGACACGCCGGTGGCGCTCCTGATGTCAGACCTCGACCGCTTCAAGCCGATCAACGACACCTACGGGCACGAGGTCGGCGACCGGGCGCTCGAGCATCTCGCCGGCATCCTGCGCAGCAACATCCGCGCCTCCGACTCGCTCGGGCGGCTCGGCGGCGACGAGTTCGCGCTCATCCTGTGGCAGGTCGACGAGGACACGGCCCGGGCCAAGGCCGCCTCCCTTCAGGGGATCGTGGCGGCGACGCCGCTCGTGGCCGGCGCGGTCACCCTGACGCTCGGCACCTCGATCGGAGTCACGACCCTGCGCACCGGCGACACTCCCGAGGAGGCCCTGATGCGGGCCGACCAGGCCATGTACCGCCAGAAGGCCGAGCGCAAGGCGATGCGGGCCTGATCGTTCGAGCCGGCCGTCAGGCGATGATGTCGGGGGTGAGCTGGTCCTCGAGGTAGGAGATGCGGTCCTTCAGGACGAGCTTGCGCTTCTTCAGCCGCTGGATCTGGAGCTGGTCGCCGGCGACCATGCGCTCGAGCGCCTCGATCGCCATGTCGAGGTCCCGATGCTCTTCCTTCAGGCGGGCGAGCTCGGCCTCGAACTCGGCGATCTCCTCGTCGCTCAATTGAAGCGCCATCCTGGCTCCGCCGCGCCGGTTTTCTGAGGGGCCCTGACGGGGAATCACTATGCGTCCGCGCGCCCGGAGGGGCAAGCCGGGCCGCCCCGCGGGCCACCCGCATTCCGGTGCATTTCGCAGTGCAGCATAGCATAAGAGACTTCACCCGGAGGCCGGTTTGTGGCATCCTGCGGGCCGTCGGAACAGCTATAGGAGGGACCGACGCATGTCGCTGCAGATCCATCTGGGAGAGCTCGAACGGAGGCACCAGGCGCTCGAACGGGAAATCCAGGACGCCATGGCCCATCCGTCCACAGACGACCTCAAGATTGCGGAACTCAAGCGACGAAAGCTCCAGTTGAAGGACGAGATCACGAGGCTGCGGACCGGTAACCGGGTGATCCACTGACCAGCAAGTACGAGCGGGTCTTCCAGCGGGAAGCCGCCGAATCCGGAGAGGATCGGCGGCTTTTCTGCGTTTGGGGTTAACGGCGTCCCCGGATTCCGGGACGTTCGATGCCTCCCGGCAAAGCCGCGGGGAGAGACAAGGCGCCGGACCGGCGGCCAGCGGAGACCGCGAGGGGGGCGAACTCGGCCTCGACGCGGCCACCGGTCCGGTCGCTTCGCATCTAGGAAGCGGGGCCGTGCGTCCCAAGGGTGTTCTGGCAGGGTGTTCTTGTCGCACCCGGGTCGTGCTAGCGAGGCGCAGGTCCCGCGCCCGAAGAACCGCCTCGAGTCCCGAAGAGCGCCATGAACCCCATCTTCGCCAACATCGAGACCAGCGTGTTCGAGGTCATGTCGCGGCTCGCCCGCGAGACCGGCGCGGTCAACCTCGGCCAGGGCTTCCCGGACGATCCGGGCCCGCAGGACGTGCGCCGGAAGGCCGCCGACGCCGCCGTCAACGGCTGGAACCAGTATCCGCCGATGATGGGCGTCCCTGAGCTGCGCCAGGCGATCGCTACGCATTACCGGCACTGGCAGGGCGTCGGCTTCGATCCCGAGAGCGAGGTGATGGTGACCTCCGGCGCGACCGAGGCCATCGCCGGCGCGCTTCTCGCCCTCGTCGAGCCCGGCGACGAGGTGGTGCTGTTCGAGCCCATGTACGACGCCTACCTGCCGCTCGTGCGCCGGGCCGGCGGCGTGCCGCGCTTCGTGACCCTCCAGCCGCCGGACTTCCGCCTCACCGAGGAGGCGCTTTCGCGAGCCTTCTCGCCCAGGACCAGGGTGGCCCTCTTCAACAACCCGCTCAACCCGACCGCCACCGTCTTCTCGGCCGAGGACCTTTCGCTCCTGGCCGACTTCTGCATCCGCCACGACGCCGTCGCGCTCTGCGACGAGGTCTGGGAGCACGTGGTCTTCGACGGGCGCCGCCACCGCCCGCTCATCGCGCTCCCCGGCATGCGCGAGCGGACCGTGAAGATCGGCTCGGCGGGCAAGATCTTCAACCTGACCGGCTGGAAGGTCGGCTTCGTCTGCGCCGCGCCCCCGCTCATGCGGGTGCTGGCCAAGGCGCACCAGTTCATCACCTTCACGACGCCCCCGAACCTGCAGGCCGCCGTCGCCTACGGCTTGGGGAAGGACGACAGCTACTTCGAGGGCATGCGGGCCGACTTCGCGCGGAGCCGCGACCGCTTCACGGCGGGCCTTGAGACACTCGGCTTCGAGGTGATCCCGAGTGAGGCCACCTACTTCCTCAACATCGATATTTCTGCGCTCGGCGAGCCCGACGACACCGCCTTCTGCAAGCGCCTCGTCCTCGACCACGGCGTCGCCGCGATCCCGGTGAGCGCGTTCTACGCCGAGGGGGCGGTGAAGAACGTGGTGCGGTTCTGCTTCGCGAAGAGGGACGCGACGCTCGATGCGGCGCTGGAGCGGCTCAAGGGGGTGGTGAGGCGGGCGGCTTGAGGTAGTGCGTCAAGTTCAAGGGCTGCAAGCAGCTATTTCGTGGGCTGGCGTGTCGCAACCCTCGTTTCCGACCGCCGTCCCCTTCCCGCCGGACAAAGATCCATACCTCGGATAGGGGCTGTCAATTCGCCCCGCTGGCCAGACCCCGCCACCATGTCGGGTCTTCCAACACACACGTGAGGCACTTGCATCCGCCCGATGGACCAAGCCGACAACTGTGAACGCATCGCAGCAGTTGCGTTACCGCGTAGATTAGTATCTCATGCGCTTACATCGGGATGGAGAAAAGCATGCCGGCTACTGCTGATGCTATCATAACCGCGGCTATATCCGAATGGAAACATTGGGGCAAAAGCACCTGGAACTGCATAAACGGGGCAAAAACCATCGGATATGTAGATGATGACAAGTCTTATGCACAGTATGTGATTGATAATTATTGTGCTCTTTTTTATAAAAAGCCAATTAAATGGCCCACTGTATCGACCATTGCGAATGATGACTATTATTGGTCAGCCGTAACGATTTCTTACATCATGCGCACTGCCGGGTATTCGAAAAAGGAGTTTCCAATTTCAGAGTCCCACTCCGACTATATCCGCTGGTCGATCGCTGCCAAAAACGCTAAGGACGCGAAGGCGGACTATTGGGGCTATCGGGCTGACGACAAAGACGGAGTTCCTGAGCCGGGAGATTTAATCGGATACCCACGTGCGCCGAAGCTGACGAAGAAGAAGGCCCTGGCGTTCTACAATGCAACGGCTAGTTACGGGAGTCACACCGACATCGTGGTCGCGAAGCGCCCGGGCGAGATCGATGTCATCGGCGGGAACGTGATGGACTCCGTCACGATGAAAACGCTCGCGATCAGCTCCAAGGGGTTGCTCGCCGATACCGAGCATTTCTGGTTCGTCGTGATGAAAAAGCGATCCTGAAGCAGCATTGTGTTGGAGGTGAGCATGACCGTTCCGGTCGATTGGAAGCAAGCTGCAGTTGCCATCACGCCCGGCTTCGAGGTCAGCGGCGATCCCTATCTCGGCGTCTCCGGGGACTTCGACGGCATGGGGATTTCGTGCGGGGCGCTGCAGTGGAACATCGGGCAGGGGTCACTGCAGCCAATGGTCAAGAATGTCGGCAAGGCTGTGGTTGTCAGCGCAATGCCGACCATTGGCTCGGACATGTGGACGGCCTGCACCACGTCGATTCCCAAGGGGTTGGCGATTGTGCGAAGCTGGCAGACTGGAACGAAGCTGAAGCCAGGGCCAAAAAGCGAGCTTCGTGCCCTGATGGGCACACCAGAGATGCGCGCCCAGCAGGATCAGCGGATCGACAAGGTGGCCGCGAGCGCGCTCAAAAGCGCAACCGATTGGATGAGCGCGCAGGGGAAAGGGGCGGCGACCAAACGGCTGTTTTGCTGGTTCTTCGATCTCATCACTCAGAATGGCGGGCTCGAAGGTCTGGCCCCGAAGGACGTTGCGGACTTCATCAACGCGCATGGTCCGGGCCTCGCCGATGATGCCATCTGCAATTTCCTGGAGGCCGTTCCAGGCACGAAAGGTCACGCCAAGGACGCGCACCAGAACGGCAGTTTATGGCGCAACAAGGTCGATGACGAGAAGCTCGAGATTCTCACGATGAGCTACCTGCGCTCGAACACTGCAAATCCTCTATGGCGCCATGTCGTCCTTAACCGGAAGGGCACGATTGCCATGGGGTCCGGGTGGGTGAACTCCACTAAATACGATTTTGCAAAGTATGGCCTCTGAGAGGCCGACACGCGTGTGAAGCGCCGGGCCGGAGCAACAACGTTCTGGCCCGCGGCCCCGCCACTCCTGTTTGTGACTAGTCTGAACTCAGTGGAAGCGCGACGCCCCGGATCGAATGCGGTGGTGCAGGCGTTCACGCAAGCATGCAATCAAGGCATCGGGCGGTCCCGGACGTGGAACAACCCGCAGGAAGCGAGCGGTGGGTCGAACGCCAAGGGGCGGCAAGGGTGGCGGCAAGACCGCGCAGAACACGAACACCAAGGGCAGCGGCGCACAGAAGCGGCAGCAGCAGAAGAAGCGTTGAAGACGCGGGGGCGATGAAGACCACGGGATGGCCGCCGGGGTGGCGAGGGGGACGGCTCGGGCGCGATCCGCGTCTCCCTTGGATTGCCCGCGTCGGGAGTCCTGCTACGCTTCCGCCGCAGGAGACGCCCGCCGATGCCGTTCTACAAGGAGCTTTTCTACGACGAGCCGCCGACGGGCGAGGGCAGGGCGCTGTTCCTGCTGCACGGGTTCGGGGCCAACGGCTATCTCTGGCGGTTCCTCAAGCCCAAGATCCCGCCCGGCTACAGGACCTACGTCGTCGATCTCAAGGGCTTCGGGCGGGCCCTCAAGCCGAGCGACGGGAAGTACTCCGCCCGCGACCAGGCGGACCTCGTCGTCGGCCTTGTCAGGACGCTCGGGCTCCCCTCCGTGTCGCTGATCGGGCATTCGATGGGCGGAGGCGTCGCGCTGATCGCTGCGCTCAAGCTCCTCGACGACGGGCGCACCCTCGACCGCCTGGTCCTGATCGACCCGGTCTCCCTTCCGGTGCCGAGGTTCGATTTCCTCAAGAGCCGCTTCGTGCACGGGGCCGCCGCGCTGCTGTCGCCGCTGGCCTTCTGGCCCGAGCCGCTGGTCAGGCTCGCGCTGCGCCTCGCCTATTGCGAGCCGGACAAGGTCACCGACGACCAGGTCGAGGCCTACGCCGCGCCGCTGCGGCAGCTCGCGGCGCGGCGCGCGCTCGTCAGCGCCGCCCACCAGCTCTTCGCCGAGGATCTCGGGGAGTTGAGCCGGCGCTACGCCGAGATCACGGCGCCGACGCTGCTCGTCTGGGGCCGGGAGGACCCGGTCATTCCCCTCGGCGTCGGTCGGGATCTCGAAAGGCTGATGCCGAACGCCAGGCTCGTCGAGATCGAGGACAGCGGCCACATCCCGATCGAGGAGACTCCGGACGAGACCGATCCGCCGATCGTCGCGTTCCTGCAATGACCGCGCGGCCGGGGGCCGGTCCGGGTTGTCGCGCGGGTGCGGAGCCCCTACGTCCGGGCCGACAAGAACAGCTCCACAGGAGGTGCGCCCGATGGTCCGCGCAATCCTTTCGGCTCTCGCCCTGACTCTCGCCGCCGCGACCGGCGCGCCCGCCCAGGAGCGGGTCGTCAACGTCTACAACTGGTCGGACTACATCGATCCGAAGGTGCTGGAGGGCTTCACGAAGGAGACCGGCATCAAGGTCACCTACGACACCTACGACAACAACGAGATCGTCGAGACGAAGCTTCTCGCCGGCAAGTCCGGCTACGACGTGGTGGTGCCGTCCGGGCCGTTCCTGCAGCGGCTGATCCAGGCGGGCGTGTTCCGGAAGCTCGACAAGGGGAAGCTCCCGAATCTCAAGAACATGTGGCCGGAGGTGATGCAGCGCCTCCAGGTCTACGATCCGGGCAACCAGTACGGCGTCAACTACATGTGGGGCACGACCGGCATCGGCGTGAACGTCCAGAAGGTGCGCCAGCGCCTCGGCAACCAGGCGCTCAACACCTGGGACATCGTGCTGCGGCCCGAGATCGTGTCGAAGCTCAAGGACTGCGGCGTCCATGTCCTCGACGCGCCCGAGGACATCTTCCCGAACGTCCTCAACTACCTCGGCCTCAATCCCGACTCGAAGCGCAACGAGGACCTGACGCGGGCCGGCGACGCCCTGTTCCGCATCCGCGGCGCGGTCCAGAAGTTCCACTCGTCGGAGTACATCAACGCGCTCGCCAACGGCGACATCTGCATGGCAGTCGGCTATTCGGGCGACGTGCTGCAGGCGAAGAAGCGCGCCGAGGAGGCGAAGAACGGGGTCGAGATCGCCTACTTCGTGCCGCGCGAGGGCGCGCTGATGTGGTTCGACTCGATCGCGATCCCGGCCGACGCCAGGAACGTCGCCGAGGCGCACGCCTTCATCGACTACCTCATGCGCCCCGAGGTCGCGGCCGCCAACACTAACTTCGTGTCCTACGCCTCGGGGAACCTCGCCGCGAAGCCGCTCGTCAACGCCGAGATCCTGAACAACCCCGGCGTCTATCCGGACGAGGCGACCTTCAAGCGCCTCTTCACCAACACGGCCTACGACGAGCGCTCGCAGCGCACGGTGACGCGAGCCTGGACCCGGGTGAAGACGGGCCGGTAGCACCTCGAAAGCACATACTAACCCGGCCGGCGGAGGGCGAGGGGATTGTCGGCGAGCGCCGCGGCGTCGGGGGCGTCGATGCGGGGCTTGCCCAGGAAGGCGTCCCAGAGGCGCTCGACGAAGCTTTTCTCCAGGTCCCTGACGATGAAGACGAGGCGGCTGCGCCGGTCCTGGTCGGGCCAGGCCGGCAGCACGGCCGGCACGTGGAAGACGTGCTGCACGCCGTGGATCGCGACCGGGCGGTCGGGATCGTCGGCGAGCGCGACGAGACCCTTGACCCGCAGAAGCTTCGGGCCGTGGGCAGAGCGCAGGAGGTCGAGGAACAGGTCGAAGGCGCCCCGGGAGATCGGCGTCTCGCTCGACAGGGCGAAGGCGCGGATGCGGGCGTCGTGGCGGTTCACGTCGTGCCGATGGGAATCATCATGACTGTGAGCATCGTGACGGTGATGTTCGCGATCGTGCCCGTGCGCAGCCGCGTGAGCGCGCCGCTCCGCCGCCTCGACGGCCTCGGCCGAGAGCCAGGCGCGCACGTCGGCGATCTTGCCCGACGGGTCGAAGAGCCCTGAGCCGACGAGACGGGCGGCCGGCACGGCGCCGTGCTCGGCCGCGAGAATCTCCGCCCCCGGGTTGAGGGCCCTGAGGCGCGCTTCGAGGGTGGGCAGGGCCGTCTCGCGGTCGGGAAGGAGATCGGCCTTGGCGACGATGATCTTGTCGGCGACGGCGGCCTGACGCACCGCCTCCTCGTGCTCGTCGAGGGTCGCGGGGCCGTTCACGGCGTCGACGACGGTCACGACGCCCTCGATCGCATAGCGCCGCGAGAGATAGGGGTGGTAGAGCACGGCGTGCAGGATGGGCGCGGGGTCGGCGAGGCCGGTGGTCTCGACGACCACCCGCCGGAACGGCGCGATGCGGCCGTTGTCGCGCCGGCGCAGGAGGTCCTCCAGCGTCGCGATGAGGTCGCCGCGCACGGTGCAGCAGAGGCACCCGGCGGCCAAGAGGATCATGCCGTCCTCGACGGTCTCGACGAGGAGGTGGTCGAGGCCGATCTCGCCGAACTCGTTGACGATCACGACGGTGTCGGCGAGCGCCGGATCGCGCAAGAGGCGGTTGAGGAGCGTCGTCTTGCCGGCGCCGAGAAAGCCCGTCAGCACGGTGAGGGGGATCGGCGGGAGCGGGCCGCGGGCTTCGGTCATGTGGGCTCGTTCATGGGGCGGGCCGCGGTTCGGGGAGGCGTACCCGGCGCCGGTCCGCCATCACATTGGCCAGGATCGCGGCGAGCACAAGGGCACCGCCGGCAAGCTGCAGGGCGGAGAGGCGCTCCCCGAGCACGAGGGCCGAGGCGAGCGCCGCGACCACGGGCTCGGCGCAGAAGGCGATGCCGGCGACGGCCGCGGAGGAGCGCGCGAGCGCCGCGAACTGGAACGCGAAGCCGAAGACGTAGGCCCCGATCGTCACCGCGACCGCGACCGGCGCCGCGAGAAGCCCCTGGGGCGGGACGAGGGCGCCGGCTGCGACTCCGATGGCGGCGCTCGCCGGCAGCACCAGGAGGTGGATCCAGAACACCTTGGCGACCGCGCCGGTCGCCCGGCAGCGGGTCGCCGCGAAGAACTGCACCGCCGCCGCGATGCTCGCCGCCGCCGCGAGCGCGAGGCCGCGCGGGTCGAGGCCCTGGAACGCCGGCCCGACCACGAGCACGACCCCGACGACCGCGAGCGCCGCGACGGCGAGGAGCGTCGCCGTGATCCGGGTCCCATCGACGAGGGGGCTCGCGAGCACGATCAGCACCGGATAGGTGTAGAAGATCGTGACCGCGACCGTGACCGGGATGAAGGCGACCGAGGAGAGATAGGCGGCGCCGAGCGCCGCCGTCGCGAGTCCTGCGACGACGAGCGCCCCGCGCTCGCCGGCCGCGACCCTTAAAGAGGCCCGCCGCAGCGCCGCGACAGTGGCGACGACCGCGAGCATCAGGAACACCCGGTAGAAGACGAAGGCGACGCCAGAGACGCCGCTGTCGGCGGCGAGGCGGGCCGAGACGATGTTGACCCCGTAGAGCGACGCGGCGGCGAGCGCGAACAGGAGGCCGGACAGGCCGGACGATGTCATGGACCTTGGGGACCTTGCGCGGGTATTCCCCTCTCCCCGCCTGCGGGGAGAGGCCGGCTCGCGAAGGCGAGCGGGTGAGGGGAGCTACTCCGCCGCCTTGGGCTTCGCGGCCGGCTTCGCCTTCGTGGCCAGGGCCGCGGGTTTCTTCGCCGGAGCGGCCGCCTTGGCGGCGGGTTTGCTCGTGACTTTCGCGGCGACGGCGGCGGTCTTCTTCGCACCCGTCTTCGCGGCGCGCTTCACGAGGGGCGGAGTTCCGGCGAGGGCCGCGGCCGGGGTCACGGCCGGCTTCGCGCCGGCGCCCGCGTCTATGACGGCCGGCGGCTTCGCCGAGGCGAAGGCTTGGGCGGCCGGGGACGCGACCGGCTTCGCGCGCTTGGCGAACGTCTTGCGGCCCTTGCGGCCCTTGCGCGGCAGCGGCTCCTCGTCGTCGGCGACGTTGGTGCCGGGGGCCGGGCCGGTCCACACCAGCACCGGCTGGAGCGGGGCGCGCGGCCCGAGCTTGCGCGGCCCGGGGACGCTGCCGCCGGCGAAGGCCAGCGCCGAGAAGCCCGGCGCCGTGAAGAGCCCGCCGTTCTCGGCGTTGCTGCCGGCGCTCGCCTCGACGGGCGCCGCATCCTCCTCGGACGGCGTGCGCCCGCGGCCGCCGCAGATCACCGGGCGCATGTCCGGCGGCCCGGAGGCGGCCGACGGCGGCAGGTCCTCGAGCGTCCGCCCGCCGAAGGAGAAGAAGGTCGAGGTCGCAAAGCCCCGGTCGAACAGGTCGGCCGCCTTGTGGGTGCGCTCGGCCGCGGAGGGCGAGCCCATCACGACGGTGATGAGGCGGCGCCCGTCGCGGGTCGCGCTCGCCACGACGTTGAAGCCCGACGAGCAGATGAAGCCGGTCTTCATGCCGTCGGCGCCCGGATAGCGCCCGATGAGCCCGTTGTGGTTCGCCATGACGCGCCGCCCGAGCTTGATGGCGCTGAGCTGGAACAGGCTGCGGTGCTCGGGGAAGTCGCGGAGCAGCGCGCGCCCGAGGATCGCCATGTCGCGGGCCGAGGTGTACTGCGCCGGATCCGGCAGGCCATGCGGATTGGTCCAGTGGCTCTCGCGCATGCCGATGCGCCACGCGGCGTCGTTCATCATCTTGGCGAAGCCCTCGACCGAGCCGCCGATGCCTTCGGCGATCACCGTCGCGACGTCGTTCGCCGACTTGACCATGATGATCTTCAGCGCGTTGTCGAGGGTGACCTGGGTGCCGGGCCTGAACGCCATCTTGGAGGGCGGCTGCGCGGCCGCCGTCTCGGAGACGGTGAGGAGCGTGTCGAGCTTGACCTTGCCTTCCTGGACGGCCGAGAGCGCCACGTAGGTCGTCATGAGCTTGGTGATGGAGGCCGGGAACCACGGGTCGGTCGCCCGCTCGGCGTAGAGGACCTTGCCACTGTCCACGTCGACCACGAGGGCCGGGGCGGCGGCGAGCGCCGGGGCGGCAGCCATCGTTGCGAGGACGAGCGCGATGAAACGGAAGGCTCGGCTCCCATGCATGCGGGTCAGCTCCAATGCCGTGACCAAATGATAGCGCGGGGCGCCGCGACCCCAACACGAACCTGCGGTTAAGGTTTAACCCCCGGGCGGCGCTTTGCCTAGGCGCAGCCCCTTGTCCCGACACGGTTTATCCCGCCATACGTGGCGAGAGCATGGCGGGCCGGCTCCCGACCCTCGAACACGAACGTCCCCCCGGCTCGAACGCGGTGGTTGCCTGATGGTCGTTTCCTGGCTCTGGATTCCGGCGACGCTCGCGGCGTCGGCGGCGCAGACGGCGCGCAACGCGACGCAGCGGCGCCTCACCGAGACGCTCGGCACCGTCGGGGCGACGCAGGTGCGCTTCCTCTACGGCCTGCCTTTCGCGGCGGTCTTTCTCGCCCTCGTGCTTGCTGCCTCGGGCGAGCGCCTGCCCGGGCCGGACTCGGGGTTCCTGGGCTTCATCGTGCTCGGCGCGCTGACGCAGATTCTCGCGACCGCGCTCATGCTCGCCGCCATGCGCGAGCGCTCCTTTTCGGTCGTGACCGCGACGACCAAGACCGAGCCCGTCCACATCGCCGTGTTCGGCCTCGCCGTGCTCGGCGATCCGCTCACCCCCATGATGGCGATCGCGATCGCGGTCGCGACCGCCGGCGTCCTCCTGATGTCGCTCAAGTCCGGACTCTCGGAGCTGACGCGCGCGGGCCTCAAGCCGATACTCCTGGGCGTGGTGGCGGGCGCCTTCTTCGGGCTCGCCGCGACGGGCTTCCGCGGCGCGATCCTTTCGCTCGACTCAGGCGGCTTCGTCGTGCGCGCCACGACGACCCTCGTGTGCGGCCTCGCGCTCCAGACCGCGGTCCTCGTCGCCTGGCTCCTCGCCTTCAACCGCGCCGCCCTCGTCGGGAGCCTCAGGGAGTGGCGCTCGTCGCTCTTCGCCGGTTTCTTGGGGGCGCTCGCCTCGCAGTTCTGGTTCATCGGCTTCGCGCTGACCGCCGCTGCGAACGTGCGAACCCTGGCCCTCATCGAGGTGCCGATGGCCCAGGCCGTCACCCACCGCCTGCTCTCGGAAGGGACCACCCGGCGCGAGCTCCTGGGGATGGGCCTGATCGTCGGCGGCGTGGCGCTGCTCCTCTTGGGGCAGCGATAGCCGAATCCGCTCATGCTTGCCGGGGCAACAAAAGGGGCGGCCGAGCCGCCCCAAGTTTTAGGAGGAAAACGCCCGAAGGCCCAGGCAGGGTAGGCGATTGCCCGCGAAAGCAGTGTGAGGCGGTTCACACCCGAATGCGGTTTCCAATCCCTATCAGCTGACTCGGGCGAGGGTTTTGCGGTCGCGCTGCTCTGTGCATTTACACATGGCAGACTTGCGCCGGACCGCCTTGCCCGGCGCCGCCAAGGCCGCCACATTCGCCTGCACCGACAAGCCTCGCGAGGAGCCGCGCCATGACCGCCTGTATCGTCGGCTGGGCCCATACCCCCTTCGGCAAGCTCGACGGCGAGACCGTGGAGAGCCTCGTCGTCCGGGTCGCGAACGAAGCCCTCGACCACGCCGGCGTCCCGCCCGAGGAGATCGACGAGATCTACCTCGGCCATTTCAACGCCGGCTTCTCGCCGCAGGACTTCACCGCCTCGATCGTGCTGCAGGCGAGCGACAAGTTCCGGTTCAAGCCGGCGACCCGGGTCGAGAACGCCTGCGCGACGGGATCGGCCGCTGTGCACCAGGCCATCAAGGCGATCGAGGCGAAGCGCGCCAGGACCACCCTCGTGGTCGGGGTCGAGCAGATGACCCATGCCCCGAGCCCGGACATCGCCCGCAACCTCCTCAAGGCCTCCTACCTCGCCGAGGACGGCGAGACCCCCGGGGGCTTCGCCGGCGTGTTCGGCAAGATCGCCGGCGCCTACTTCCAGCGCCACGGCGACCAGTCCGACGCGCTCGCCATGATCGCGGCGAAGAACCACAAGAACGGCGTCTCGAACCCCTACGCCCAGATGCGCAAGGACCTCGGCTTCGCCTTCTGCCGGGCCGAGTCGGAGAAGAACCCCTACGTCGCCGGCCCCTTGAAGCGCACCGACTGCTCCCTCGTCTCCGACGGCGCCGCCGCCCTCGTGATCGCCGATTCCGAGACGGCGCAGGAGATGCGCCGCGCGGTCGCCTTCCGGGCGACCGCCCACGCCCAGGACTTCCTGCCGATGTCGAAGCGCGACATCCTCAGGTTCGAGGGCTGCGCCGAGGCGTGGCGGCAGGCCCTCGGCCAGGCCCGGATCGAGCTCAAGGACCTCTCCTTCGTCGAGACCCACGACTGCTTCACCATCGCGGAGCTGATCGAATACGAGGCCATGGGCCTTACCCCCGAGGGGGAGGGCGCCCGCGCGATCCGGGAGGGGTGGACGCAGAAGGACGGCAAGCTGCCCGTCAATCCCTCCGGCGGCCTCAAGGCCAAGGGCCACCCGATCGGCGCCACCGGCGTCTCGATGCACGCCCTTTCCGCGATGCAGCTCTGCGGCGAGGCCGGCGACATGCAGCTCCCCGGCCCGCAGCTCGGCGGCGTCTTCAACATGGGCGGGGCCGCCGTCGCGAACTACGTGAGCGTGCTCGAGCGGGTGAAGTGAGCCTCTAGGTTAACTGTAACGGGCGTGGCCTTGTGCTATGATGGCAGGCATGAAGAAACGGGCAGTGGACCTCGATATCGCGGAACTGGCATGCTTCGGGCAAGAGGCGGCCGCAGAGGCGGCGGCGGAGGCACGCGTGCGGGGTCTTTCTAGCTTCGGGGCGGCCGAAGTTGCCCGTCCCGTCGGGTTGGAGTTGCGCTTCGTCACCGTCGACCCGAACGGCGAGATCATGGTCGGCGACAGGGTTCGGTCCGCGCCTCGCCTCTGCCGACCTGGGCGGACGGCTTCCTCGTCCAGCCGTTGAAACAGCGAGGGCTGTGGCCGTAAGAGCCCGCGGCTTGCCAACGCGGGCCGGCCGGCTCACATCGGGCGCATGATCGACCACCCCACCCGCGGCGCCGGCTTCGGCGTCTACGTGCACTGGCCGTTCTGCCTCTCGAAGTGCCCGTACTGCGACTTCAACAGCCATGTCCGCAAGGGAGGAATCGACGAGGCGCGGTTCCTTGCCGCCTTCCGGCGCGAGATCGCCCATATGGCGGCGCTGGCGCCGGGGCGCACGGTCACGAGCATCTTCTTCGGCGGCGGCACGCCGTCGCTGATGGCGCCCGCCACGACGGCTGCGATCCTCGACGCGATCGCGGCGGCGTGGCCGGTCGAGGCCGACGCCGAGGTCACCCTCGAGGCGAACCCGACGAGCGTCGAGGCGGGCCGCTTCCGCGGCTACCGGGCCGCCGGGGTCAACCGCGTCTCGCTCGGCGTGCAGGCGCTCGACGACGCGGACCTCTCCCGGCTCGGGCGGATGCACTCGGCCGGGGAAGCGCTCGCGGCCGTGCGGATCGCCGCGGAGACGTTCGAGCGCTTCTCCTTCGACCTCATCTACGCCCGCCCGGGCCAGACGCCGGACGCCTGGGCGGCGGAGCTCGAGGCGGCGATCGGCCACGCGGCCGAGCACCTCTCGCTCTATCAGCTCACGATCGAGCCCGGCACCTGGTTCGAGCGCCTGCACGCGGCCGGCAAGCTCGTCGTGCCCGACGCCGAGGCGGCGCGCGCGCTCTACGACGTGACGCAGGAGATCTGCGCCGCCCGCGGGCTGCCGGCCTACGAGATCTCGAACCACGCGCGGCCCGGCGCGGAATCGCGCCACAACCTCGTCTACTGGCGCTACGGCGAATACGCCGGCGTCGGCCCCGGCGCGCACGGCCGCATCGTCACCGCCGAAGGCCGGGTCGCGACCGCGACCGAGAAGCACCCGGAGAGCTGGCTTTCCGCTGTGGAGCGGGAGGGCCACGGCCTCGTCGAGGCCGGGCGCCTGACCGCCGAGGAGGAAGGCGACGAGTTCCTCCTGATGGGCCTGCGCCTCAAGGAGGGCGTCGACCCGGGGACCTACGCGGCGCTTTCCGGCCGCGCCCTCGACGAGCGCCGCGTGGCGGGCCTCCTCGGCGAGGGGCTCATCGCCCGCCGCGCCGGCGCGCGCCTTGCCGTTACGGCGGCGGGGTTCCCGGTGCTCGACGCGGTCGTGGCGGACCTCGCCGCCTGAGCCCGGAACCTGCCGCAGGCCCGCCGCAATCGGCGGCGAAGGTCCGCTCAACAATGCACAAGGGGATGCGGGGTCTTCCATGATGCGGTCACGGTCGCGGCCCGTGCTGGCGCGGGCGCTTGTGGTGGCGGGTCTCCTCGGGACGAGCTTAGGCGCGGGCTCGACGCCGGCGTCGGCGCAATGGTTCGGGATGCTCGACGCGGGCCCGATCCCGCCCGGGGCGATCGTGCGCTCGCTCATGCGCCGCGGCTTCCTCGAGATCGGGCGCCCGCGCTTCACCGGCGAGACCTACGTGGTCGAGGGCGTCAACGCCCGCGGCCAGCGCCTGCGCCTCGTCATCGACGCCTTCGACGGCGACGTGATCGCGCGCACGCGCCTCGACGCGCCGCTGCTGCCGCCGGCCGACGTCGGGCGCGAGCGCACCGCCCGGGCCGATCCGTTCCGGCGCGAGCTTGGTCCAGGGCCCGACGACGGCTTTGCCGCCCCCGGCTTCGGGCGCGATCCGGGCCGCGATCGGATCGACCGCGGCGAGCTGCCGCCTCCGGGCGGGCGCCGCGCCGACCGGATCGAGCCGCCCCTGACGGAGCCGGGCCGGACCGCCGCGCCGAATGCCGTAAACCCCGCCGCAAGGCCAGCCGAGCCGCGCCGGGGCGAGCGGGCGCAGCCGCAGCAGCGCCAGGCCAGGAAGCCCGAGCCTTCGGCGCGCCAGCCGGCGCTCCCGCCGCCGGGGAAGGCGGATCCGGCCGGGCCGTCCGTCCCGCCGGCGCCGTCCCCTGCCGTCGAGGCGGCAAAGCCCGTGCCGCAGGATTCGCCCCCGCCCGCCGCGGCAGCACCTTTGCCGGCCCCGCCCGCCGCGGCGCCCGCGCCCGCGAAGCCGGCCGAAGCCCGCGAGCCGGTCCCGGCGCAGCGCACCGTCCGCGTCATCGAGGGCGTCACCCCCGTGGTCCCGCAGGCGGGCGACGCGCCGAAGCCTCCGGCAGACGAGAAGTCCGAGATCACGCCGCCCGCGACGCTCGAATAGGGACGCGGGCTGCCCGCTCAATCGGCGGGCAGCCGGTGGTCCCGGTAGGTCTCGCGCAGCCTGGTCTTGAGGAGCTTGCCCGTCGCGGTGTGCGGCAGCTCCTCGGCGAACACCACGTCGTCCGGCAGCATCCATTTCGCCATGCGCCCCGACAGGAACTCCAGGAGGCTCTCCTTCGTCGGCGTCCTGCCTTCCTTCGGCACCACGATCAGGAGCGGCCGCTCGCTCCATTTCGGATGCGGCAGGCCGATGACGGCCGCCTCCGCCACCTCCGGGTGGCCCATGGCGGCGTTCTCGATGTCGATCGACGAGATCCACTCGCCGCCCGACTTGATCACGTCCTTGGCCCGGTCGGTGACGCGCAGGTATCCGTCCGGGTCGATGGCGCAGACGTCGCCGGTGCGGAACCATCCCTCCTCGTCGATCGCGGCCTTCGAGGCCTTCTCGTCGTCGTAGTAGCCCGCGACGATCCAGGGGCCGCGCACGAGAAGCTCGCCGACCGAGACGCCGTCGTGCGGCAGGCGCCGGCCCTCGCCGTCGACGATCTTCATCTCGACCCCGTACATGGGCCGGCCCTGCATGGCCTTGATCGCGATCTTCTCGTCGATGGGCAGGTCGCGGTGCTTGCCCTTCATGGTGCCGACGGTGCCGACGGGGCTCATCTCGGTCATGCCCCAGCCGTGCATGACGGTGACGCCGTAGCGCTTCTCGAAGGTCTCGATCATGGCGTAGGGCGCGGCCGAGCCGCCGACGAGGAGCCTCTCGAGCTTCGCTGGCTTCTTGCCCCTGGCCTCCATCTCCTTGAGCATGCCGAGCCACACCGTCGGGACCCCGAGGGTGAGGGTCACGCCCTCGCTCTCGAACAGCTCGCACAGGCTCGGTCCGTCAAGCGCCGCGCCCGGGAAGACGAGCTTCGCCCCGACCATGGTGGCGGCGTAAGGAACGCCCCAGGCGTTGGCATGGAACATCGGCACGATCGGGCAGATGGTGTCGGCCGAGGAGAAGCCGATCGAGTCGGCCGAGCAGACCGCCCAGGTGTGCAGGAGGGTCGAGCGGTTCGAGTAGAGCGCCGCCTTCGGGTTGCCGGTCGTGCCCGAGGTGTAACACATCGAGCAGGCGGACTTCTCGTCGAACTCGGGCCAGTCGAGCGCGTCGGACTCGGGCCCGATCAGCGTCTCATAAGCGAGCACGTTCGGGAGCGACGTTTGAGGCATGTGCGCCTCGTCCGTCATGATCACGTAGTGGCGGATGGGCTTCAGCTTGTCGGCGAGCTTCTCGACGAGAGGCACGAAGGTGAGGTCGAGGAAGAGGAGCCGGTCCTCGGCGTGGTTGACGATGTAGACGATCTGGTCGTGGAACAGCCGCGGGTTGATGGTGTGGCACACGGCGCCGATGCCGGAGACGCCGAAGTAGAGCTCGAAGTGCCGGTATCCGTTCCAGGCGAGCGTCCCGACCCGGTCGCCCGGCCCGATGCCGAGCCTTTTGAGCGCATTCGCGAGCTTCTTCGCCCGCCGCTCGGCCTCGGCGTAGGTGGTGCGGTGGATCGGCCCCTCGACGGTGCGCGACACGATCTCGGTGTCGCCGTGGTAGGTCCCGGCGTGCGCGATCAGGCTCGAGACGAGGAGCGGGCGGTCCATCATCAGGCCGTCCATGGCGTGTCCCTCCGGGTGTCTTGTTCTGTGCCCGCCAAGGTAACGGCATTCGCGCTCCCGCCTCAATGCGGCTTCGGGACCTTTGGGCTCGGCTCCGGCTTGCCGCCTGCCTCGCCGCCGTTAGAGTGGCGCGCGATTGTTCGAGGAGGCTTCCGATGCGTGCCCTGATCGGCCTTGCGGCGCTCGCCGCCCTCACCGTCCCGAGCCTGACCCAAGAGAGCCTTGCGCAGCAGGCGCGTCCGCCGGGGCAGCGGCCGGCGCAGAGACAGCAGGCGCAGCCGCCGGCGCCGCCCGCCCCGCCGCCGGGGTTCTTCCCGTGCCGGACCGAGGGCGAGGTCTGCTACATCGGCGTCGTCGCCGGGCCGAGCCAGATCGCGGTGCTGTTCACCAACGACCAGAAGGCGGAAGGCATCGAGGCAAAGCCCGTGGACCTCTCCTCGGCCGAGGCGCCGGGCACCGCCCTCGACCTCGCGGGAAGCCTCGGGCGCGTCGTCATGGTGACGGGGACCTACGCCCAGGCCTCCGGCATCACCAAGGCCCAGGTGGTCGACACCGCCTCGCCGCTCCTGTCCTTCATGATGAAGCAGTCGGCCGGTGGCGACGAGGGCCAAGCCGCCCCGCAGCAGCGGGGCGGAGGCCGGCCGGCCAGGCGCTGAAGCCGGTCGGAAGTCTTGCCGGAACGACGGGCGCCCCTCAGTCGCCGCGGGCCATCGGCTCCTCGAACTGATCGCGGAAGCGGCGCAGGAGGCGGACGACCTCGTCGTCCTCGCCGGTGATCTCCGCCTGCTCGAGCTCGGCGACCTCGAGGGCCACCGCGACGGCGTGGGCGCTGCGTCCGTCGAGGGTCGCGACCGCCCGGCACAGGCACTGCAGCACGACCTCCTGGGCGCGCACGCGCGCCTCGAGCGAGTCGAGCCGCAACGCCGCCGAGACCTCTTCCGCCATGGTCGGGAGCCCCCACGCCCTGTCGGGATCCTGGACTTGTGCCAGCCCGGCGGCCGGATTCCAAGGGCAGCCGTCCGATCCGGCGCCCCGGAGATGACAAGCCGCGGCCCCGTTGCTAAGCACCCGGCCGCCCCTCCAACCCGCACCCGGGCCTTTCTTGACATGCCGCAGGACGATCTCGCCCGCACCGTCGACGCCGCCTGGGAGGACCGGGCGAGCGTCACGCCTCGGACCATGGGCGCCGTGCGCGAGGCGGTCGAGGAGGCCCTGGACCGGCTCGATTCGGGCAAGGCCCGCGTCGCCGAGAAGGTCGGCGGCGAGTGGCAGGTGCACCAGTGGCTCAAGAAGGCGGTGCTGCTGTCGTTCCGCCTCAACGACATGGCGCTGATCGGCGGCGGGCCGGGCGGGGCCGCCTGGTGGGACAAGGTCGCCTCGAAGTTCGAGGGCTGGGGCGAGAACCGCTTCCGCGCCGCGGGCTTCCGCGCCGTGCCGACCTGCGTCGTGCGCCGCGGCGCCTACATCGCCCCTGGCGTCGTGCTGATGCCGTCGTTCGTCAACCTCGGCGCCTACGTGGACGAGGGCACCATGGTCGACACCTGGGCGACGGTCGGCTCCTGCGCCCAGATCGGGCGGAACGTGCACCTCTCGGGCGGCGTCGGCATCGGCGGGGTGCTCGAGCCGCTCCAGGCGAACCCGACCATCATCGAGGACGACTGCTTCATCGGGGCGCGCTCGGAGGTGGTCGAGGGCGTGGTGATCGGCCAGGGCTCGGTGCTCTCCATGGGCGTGTTCATCTCGGCCTCGACCAAGATCGTCGACCGCGACACCGGCGAGGTCTTCCGGGGCCGCGTGCCGCCCTATTCGGTGGTCGTGCCGGGCTCCCTGCCGGGCAAGGACCTGCCCGACGGCTCGCCCGGCCCGGCGCTCGCCTGCGCCGTCATCGTCAAGCGCGTCGACGCGCAGACGCGCGCGAAGACGAGCATCAACGAGCTGTTGAGGGACTGAGCCGGCGGATTGACTCGCGCGGGCGCGGGCGTCGAACCTGCGCGCGTCGGCGTCGGTGCAGGGGGAATCGCGTCCATGGACTGGAACTACATCTTCACGAGCTTCGAGGGGCGCATCAACCGCCAGCCCTTCTGGATGGCGCTCCTCGTGCTCTGGGCGGTGAGCATCGCCGTGACCATCGTGACGAGCATCCTCTTCGGGCCGCAGAGCACCGCGGCCTATGCGATCCAGATCATCCTCGGTCTCGTCTTCCTTTGGCCCTCGCTCGCCATCGCGGTGAAGCGCTATCATGACCGGGACAAGTCGGGCTGGTGGGTCCTGATCCTGTTCATCCCGATCATCGGCTTCATCTGGTACATCGTCGAGCTCGGCTTCCTGCCCGGAACGCCCGGCCCGAACCGCTTCGGTCCCGATCCCCTGGGAGCCCGCGCCCTGCCGGGCCGTGCGTAGCGCCGACGTCTTCCTTTCGTTCAGGGGCCGGCTCGACCGCGAGCGCTGGCTCGGCGCCGCGGCCCTCATCGTCGCGGTCGTGGTCGCGGCCTACGGCGGGACCTGGCTCCTCGCCCGCAACGGGGCGATCTCGGCAGGCGCGCGCGAGGCGGTCCGCGCCTTCGTGCAGACCGCGCTCCTCGCGCCCTGGCTCGCCCTCGACTGGAAGCGCTTCCATGACCTCGGGCGCTCCGGGCGGTGGGCCGTGATCTGCCCCGGCCTCATCATCCTGGCGCGGGTCTGGGCCTGGCCGGCGGTCGAGGCGCGGGCCGGGCCGGCGCACGAGGTCGTCGCGGCCGCCATCGCCTGGGCCCAGCTCGCCGTCGCGGCCTGGCTCGCCTACGCGCTTGCCTATCGGCAAGGCGACGAGGGCCCGAACGCCTATGGGCCGGACCCGCGGGGCGTTGCATCCGCCGGGGCGCACGGGTAGCTCGGGCCGATGCTCGACGTCTCTCCCCTCGCCCTCGCCCAGGGGCTCGTCCGCTGCCCCTCGGTGACCCCGGACGAGGGCGGCGCGCTGGCGTTCCTGGCGCGGGTGCTCGGCGACGCCGGCTTCGAGGTGCACCGGCCGGTGTTCTCGGCCGAGGGCACGCCGGACGTCGAGAACCTCTATGCCCGCTTCGGGGTCGGCCGGCCCCATCTCCTCTTCGCCGGCCATACCGACGTGGTGCCGCCGGGCGACGCCGCGCGCTGGCGGCACGACCCGTTCGGCGGGATCGTCGAGGACGGCGAACTCCACGGGCGCGGGGCCGTCGACATGAAGGGCGGCATCGCCTGCATGGCGGCGGCGGCGCTCCAATACCTCGCCGACCGGCCGGACTTCTCCGGCTCCATCGGCTTCCTCGTCACCGGCGACGAGGAGGGGCCGGCGGTCAACGGCACCGTGAAGCTGCTCGACTGGGCGAAGGCCAGGGGCGAGCGCTTCGACCACTGCATCCTCGGCGAGCCGACGAACCCCGAGAAGCTCGGCGACATGGTCAAGATCGGCCGGCGCGGATCGCTCACCGGGCACCTCACGGTGCACGGCCGGCAGGGGCACGTCGCCTATCCGCAATTGGCCGAGAATCCGATCGGCGGGATGGTGCGGCTCCTCGCGGCGCTCAAGGCCGAGCCCTTGGATAAGGGCACCGAGGCGTTCGACGCCTCAAACCTCGAGGTCACGACGGTCGACGTCGGCAACCCGGCCTCGAACGTCATCCCGATGGAGGCGCGGGCGACCTTCAACGTCCGCTTCAACGACCGCTGGTCGCCGCAGACGCTGGAGGAAGAGATCCGCCGCCGCCTGCGCGAGGCCGCCGGCAACGCCGTGCGCTACACGGCAACCTTCGATCCGACCAACGCCGTCGCGTTCCTGACCCGCCCCGATAGCTTCGGGTTTCTGATCGAGGCGATCGAGGCCGAGACCGGGCGGCGCCCGGCGCTCTCGACCACCGGCGGCACCTCGGACGCGCGCTTCATCAAGGACCATTGCCCGGTGGTGGAGTTCGGTCTCGTCGGGCAGACCATGCACCAGGTCGACGAGCGGGTCGCGGTCGCCGACCTCGACCGCCTCGCGGCGATCTACCGGCGGGCGATCGAGGCCTATTTTTCCCGCTGAGCTGCCTGCGAACGGGCTTGACGGCGCCTACGACTAAAGTCGAAGATGCTGACGTTCGGGCGTGGAACGAAACCGCCTGCGTTCGGGTTTTCCGGCGACATCGCTCCATGATGATGATCGAGGTCGCGCCATGATCGTGACGGCCGAGGATGTCGTGCGCTCCCTGCGCGGGACGGCGGCGCTGCTCAACCGGCGTTCCGAGGGCCTGAAGAGCTTCGACATGACCGAGAAGGGCTTCTGGCACTCGTTCGGGGCGATCTGGCTCGCGCTCCCGGCCTTCGTGGTCGTCCTCGCCTTCGAGCGGCACCGGCTCGGGCTCTTGGGGCCCGGCGCCGCGATCCTCGACGCGAGCTGGGTCACGGCCGTGGTCGCGGCCGGCTACGTGGCGAGCTTTCTGGTTTTGCCGGTCGGCATGATCGGGATCGCCCGGCGGCTCGGCCTCGGGCCGCGCTACGTCCCATTCGTGATCGTGACGAACTGGTCGCTCGCGGTCGGGCTCACCTTCCTGTCCGTGCCGGCGGCGCTCCTGCTCGTCGGCTGGGCGACGCCGAGCCTCGCGGTGCTCTACGCGCTCGCCTTCGGGGCGATCGCCGTCCATCTCCTGTGGTTCGGCACGAAGGCGGCGCTCGGGGTGTCGGGCGGCCTCGCCGCCGCGATCGTCGTGCTGGCGCTCGCCCTCGACGTGCTCATCGCAGGCACCGTCGACTCGCTTGCCGGATAGGCGGCTCAGTACTCCACGCCGACGAGGTAGAGGCCCGAGGCCGGCGCCGTCGGGCCGCAGCGGGCGCGGTCGCGCGCCTCGAGCGCCTCCCGAACCGCGTCCGTAGTCCAGCGCCCGGCGCCGACGAGCATCAGCGTTCCGGCGATCGAGCGGACCTGGTGGTGCAGGAACGAGCGCGCCGCGGCCTCGACGCGGATCTCGTCGCCGATGCGCGTCACGTCGAGGCGGTCGAGGGTGCGCACCGGGCTCGTCGCCTGGCACTCGGTCGCCCGGAAGGTCGTGAAGTCGTGCCGGCCGACGAGCGTCTGCGCGGCCTCGTGCATGCGCTCCGCGTCGAGCCCCCACGGCACGTGCCAGACACGGGTCGCGTCGAGGGCCGGCCGGGCGCGGCGGTTGAGGATGCGGTAGAGGTAGCGCCGCCTCCTGGCGGAACGGCGCGCGTCGAAGGTCGAAGGCACGGCCTCGGCCGAGACGACGGCGACCGGCTCCGGCCGCAGGTGGGCGTTCGCGGCGTCGCGGACCGTGTCGGCGGGCCAGTCCTTCGCGAGGTCGACATGGGCGACCTGGTGGGTCGCGTGGACGCCGGCGTCGGTGCGCCCGGCGCAGTGGACGCGCACCGCGGCCCCGGCGAAGCGCGCGACCGCCTCCTCGACGGCCTCCTGCACCGAGCGCCCGTTCGCCTGCCGCTGCCATCCGGAAAACGGCGTGCCGTCGTACTCGATGACGAGCTTGTAGCGCGGCATGCTATCCGAGCCTCGCCCCCGGCCCGAGCCGGGCGCCGCGCAAAAACTCTTCCCCGCTCGCGAGCCCGCGTCCGGCGCGCCGGACCTGCACGAGCCGCACCGCGCCGGTGCCGCAGGCGACCGTGCCGGAGGCATCGAGCAGCGTGCCCGGCTCGCCCGCGCCCTCGGCGGGCGCCGTGCGCAGCGCCTTCACCCTCTCCCCGCCCTTGCCGAGGCCGGCCGTGAAGAACGCGCCCGGGAAGGGCGACAGCCCGCGGACCTGGTCGTGCACCGCCCGCGCCGGCCGCGACCAGTCGATCCGCGCCTCCTCGTTTGCGATCTTCTTGGCGTAGGTGACCCCCTCCTGCGGCTGCGGCGTGAAGCTCAAAGAGCCGCGCGACAGCGCCGCGAGCGCCCGGCCCATGAGGTCCGCGCCCAGCGGCGCGAGGGTATCGTGCAGCTCGCCCGCGGTCGCGTCCGGGCCGATCGGCACCCGCTCCGCCATGGCGACGGGGCCGGTGTCGAGGCCTTCCTCCATCCGCATCACGGCGACGCCGGTCTCGGCGTCGCCCGCCATGATGGCGCGCTGGATCGGCGCCGCGCCGCGCCAGCGCGGCAGGAGCGAAGCGTGCAGGTTGAGGCAGCCGAGCGGCGGGATATCGAGGATCGCCTTCGGCAGGATCATCCCGTAGGCGACGACGACCGCGACGTCGGCCCCGTGCGCCCGGAAGCTCTCGGCGGCCTCGCCGGTTCGAAGCGTCTTCGGCGTCAGCACGGGGAGACGCAAGCGCTCGGCCATCCGCTGCACCGGCGAGGGGCGAAGCTCCATGCCGCGCCCCGCCGCCGCGGGCTCCCGGGTGTAGACCGCCGCGACCTCGTGCCCCTGGCCGACGATCTCGCTGAGCGTCGGCACGGCGAAGTCCGGCGTGCCCATGAAGACGACGCGCATGTGGCCGTCCTCCGGGTCCTCAGGTCTCGGCGTCGGCCTGCTCGCGCTTCGCCGCCTTGGCGAATTTCTTGACCACCCGGTCGCGCTTGAGCTTCGAGAGGTGGTCGATGAACAGCACCCCGTCGAGGTGGTCGACCTCGTGCTGGACCACGGTCGCGAGCAGCCCCTCGGCCTCGACCTCGACCGCCTTCCCGTCGAGGTCCGTGTAGCGGAACTTTATGCGCGCCGGCCGCTCGACCTCCTCGTAATATTCCGGGATCGAGAGGCAGCCCTCCTCGTAGGTGCTCTTCTCCTCGGAAGCCCAGACGATCTCAGGGTTGACCAGCACCACCGGCCGGCGCTCCTCGTCCTTCTTCGCCGTGTCGATGGTGACGATGCGCCTCGGCTCGCCGATCTGGATCGCGGCGAGGCCCACGCCCGGCGCGTCGTACATGGTGTCGAGCATGTCCTGGCTGAGCCGGCGGACCTCGGCGTCGATCTTGTCCACAGGCGCGGATTTGAGCCGCAGCCTTGGGTCGGGGAGGGTCACGAGGGGTCGGATCGCCATGGCGGGCGAGATAAGCACTGGCCGGGAGCCGGTCAAATCGTTCATCCTTCGTTCGAAGCGTGAACCGATTCGCGAGAGGCCGGGCCCGGCATGAACGACATCGCCTTCCATCTCGGCGCCCGCCCCGTGGCCTGGGGCGAGGCCGTGCTCGGCTTCGCGGCGCTCTCCCTCGTGCTCCTCCTCGCCATGGCGTGGTCGCTCGTGAAGGCCCGCCGCGAGCGCGCCGCGGAGGCCGCCGCCGCGGCCGAGCGGGCCCGCGAGATGGACGACAAGGTCGCCGAGCTCGTGCGCAGCCAGTCCGAGATCACCGGGCGGCTCCAGACCGTCGCCGAGGTGTTCGGCTCGCGCCAGGGCGACTTCGCGCGCCTGATCGCGGAGCGCCTGGAGGGCCTCCAGCACCGGGTCGGCCAGGGCCTCGAGGCCTCGACCCGGCACCAGGGCGAGCATCTCGCGAAGCTCAACGAGCGCCTCGCCGTCATCGACGCCGCCCAGAAGAACCTCTCGGACCTGACCGGCGAGGTGGTGGGCCTCAAGGACATCCTCTCGAACAAGCAGGCGCGGGGCGCCTACGGCCAGGGCCGGATGGAGGCGATCGTCCGCGACGGGCTGCCGGCCGGCGCCTACGAGTTCCAGGCGACGCTCTCGAACCGCACCCGGCCCGACTGCCTCGTGCGCCTGCCCGGCGACCCGCGCGGCCTCGTCGTCGACGCCAAGTTCCCGCTCGAGGGCTTCACCCTGTTCCGGGACGCGAAGTCCGACGAGGCGCGGGGAAAGGCGGCGCAGCGGGTGCGCGCCGACATCGCCGTGCACGTCAAGGACTTGTCCGAAAAGTACCTGATTGCCGGGGAGACGCAGGACGTGGCCCTCATGTTCGTGCCGGCCGAGTCGGTCTACGCGGACCTCGCCGAGCACTTCGACGACGTGGTCCAGAAGGCGCACCGCGCCCGCATCGTCATCGTCTCGCCCTCGCTGCTCTCGCTCGCGATCCAGGTCCTCCAGGCGCTCGTGCGCGACGCCCGCATCCGCGACGAGGCCCGGATGATCCAGACCGAGGTCCGGAAGCTCCTGGAGGACGTCTCGCGCCTCGCCGACCGGGTCGGAAAGCTCGACACCCACTTCCGCCAGGCCCAGGACGACGTCGCCCAGATCCGCACCTCCTCCGAGAAGATCCTCAAGCGCGGCCAGAAGATCGAGGCGCTTGAGTTCGACGAGGCGCCGGCGAAGCCGGAGATTCTCGCCGGGCCGCGCCTTGCCGCGGCGGAGTAGGCTAATTTCAGGAAATACGGGGGCGTACGTCTCAAGGCCTTGATGTAACCCTTAATTGCAATGGAAGAGAAATCTTCTATACAATAGAAATCTGCGGCTGCCGGAGCCGCTTGTCTCAGCTGGGCGGAGCAGTCCAGCGTTTGGCCCGTCAGGGGAGGTTCGCATGCGCACGTTCGCGCAGACAACCTCTGCCAAATCCGAGGCATCCCGCCGGTCGCGGGTCCAGCAGACTCGTGCCGCGAGCCCGATCCAGAAGCCTGCAGCGCCGATCAGCAACCAAGTCCTGCAGCGGATGCTGCGGGCCCATGCGGAGACGGCGAAGGAGAGCGAGCGCGCCCGCTCTTCCGGCGGCCTCAGCCCGACGCACGGCAGCGCGCCGGCCGCGATCCAGCCGAAGCTGACCGTCAACACGCCGGGAGACGCGCACGAGCAGGAGGCGGACCGCGTCGCGGATGAGGTGATGCGAATGCCGGAGCCGGGGCATTCTCCCGAACGCGGGCGCCCGACGCGCGCCGATGGGCAGAGCGGGGTCGAGCAAGTGAAGACGAAGCCGCTCAGTGCAAACAGCTCGGCCGGCGCCGCCGCACCGCCCATCGTCCACGACGTGCTCCGTTCACCCGGCCAGCCGCTCGATGCGGCGACGCGCGCGTTCATGGAGCCGCGCTTCGGGCGGGATTTCAGCGATTTGCGGGTGCACACGGATGCGCAGGCCGCGGAGTCCGCGAAGGCGGTCAACGCGCTGGCGTATACGGCGGCGCGCGACATCGTATTCGCGCCGGGTCAGTATGATCCAGGCTCAACAAACGGACGCAGATTGCTCGCTCACGAGCTGACACATGTCGCCCAACAGGGCACGCAGCCCATGAACGGCGCCTGGTCGCTTCAGCGCGAGAAGGCCGGCGGCGAGATGTGGGTGCAGAAAAAGGACGGCACGCGCGTCTCGATGGACGATTTCAAGAAAGAGCGGGAAGCCGCCGGCCCGCCGGCAGTGATCCAGCCGAAGCTGACCGTCAACGCGCCCGGCGACGTCTATGAGCAAGAGGCGGACCGCGTCGCCGATGCGGTGATGCGCATGGCGGAGCCGGAAAGCTCCGGCTCGCACGCGCAGCTTCAGGCGGGCGATGGCGGTAGTCTGGGAGCCGACACCAAACCCGAGAGTGCTCAAAGTCAGAAATCCAGTCTCCCGGATGGACCCTGCACGTTCGAGCTGCCCTGCAAGCAGAAAGAAGACAAAATCCAAAATACCATAACGTGTTGTTTCGTCGTCCAGGCGACTCAGAAGGATGGCAAGTGGAAGTTCCATGTTACCGTGACGCCTCTGAGTTCGGAGAATCCGGTTAGCTACGAGAACGAACTTACGGCCGTGCTTGATAAAGATCGGTTCATAATAGTGGCTCCGCTGCTGAAATCGTGGCAGAGCAGCACCAAACGGTCCGATGGAAAATGGGGCACGATACTCGTCGATTACTCAGCGCTTGAGGACGCGCTCACGAAGACGTTCGCACCCAAGCCAGCCACCGTCGGCGAAGGTGCAACTGGCAGCGAGCCATGCCCATGGGATTTTATCGTTCTTGAAGTCTATGATCCCAAAAAGCAAAGATTTCCACTTACCGCGACCTATTGGATGGGTAAATCGGGATCAGCTCCTGGTAAGAAGACCGCTACCTATCGCGTCGACCTTGCCGCATTCCTCCTTGTGGCCGGAAAAAACTATTTTAAGGACAAAGGCTATGACACGGATTTGGAAGAATCGACGAAGTCAATAAGCACCGAGAGCCTGCCTCCCGAACAGGTTTGGACAATTGCGCGCGGAACAAGTGGGCCCATCAAAACGTCCGACAAAGGGTTCGCCGAGAGTCCCTTTGTCGGCGCGGTTATCGCGAACAATCCCACTGCGGTGGGCGATAGCGGCACCTCTGTCCCTGCCACGTTTGACGTCGGAGCGGGACAAGAGCTCACGGCGACCGGAAACCGGTGGCGTTCGGTGTCGATCACGGTTCCCTACACACTGACGGGGCGTTTCCAGTTCGACAAGTTCAAAGTCCCGGATGATTTTGAGGCCACGTCTGGTGCTGTATTTGAACGGCAAGCCCGGTTTCTCCTATTATGGCTTGCAGAAAATCCTGACCTGACCATTACCATCCATGCGCACACCGATGGGGCGGGGTCGGCAAAGTACAATGAGGATCTGTCGTTGAAACGTGCGTTGAGCGCAAAAGATTACCTGACCAATAACAAGCTCTGGACGGGGGCCCATGGAATCCCTCCCGCTGTTGCACCCGAGCAGGTCAAGACAGTTGGTGAGGGGCGAAAACTCGCCGAAGAGGAGTTGCAGAAAACGAACCCCACCGATTGGATGAAGATTATCGGAACCTCAGAGGCTGCCAAGGTCACCGACAAATTCCGAAGGTTCGACATAACATATGACTCGGTCAAATAAGGGCCGGATCAAGTGGGGCGTCCGCCCTATCTTCGATGCCGCGTTGAGAAAACGCAATAAGACCGCGGAAGCGAAGGGGCCAATCCTGGCGAGGCACCGCGTTACCAATCCTTTGCCATGGCGGGCAGGATGGCACGGCGCCTGATCAGGATGCCAAGAATGTGCGAGTGAAAGACGCTGCGCGTTACAGCATCCTGTTGCTCTCCTTCACCTTCTCCGCATCGAGATACACCTCGCTCCCCATCTCGGCGAACCTCGCCGACATCTCCGCCATCCCCGCCTGCTTCTCATTCAGCGTCGCGGCATAATCCCGCACGTCCTGCGTGATCTTCATCGAGCAGAACTTCGGCCCGCACATCGAGCAGAAGTGGGCGACCTTGTGGGCGTCCTTCGGCAGCGTCTCGTCGTGGAAGCTCCTCGCGGTATCGGGGTCGAGGGAGAGGTTGAACTGGTCCTCCCAGCGGAAGTCGAATCTCGCGCGGGAGATCGCGTCGTCGCGGACCTGCGCGGCCGGGTGCCCTTTCGCGAGGTCGGCCGCGTGGGCCGCGATCCGGTAGGTGATGACGCCGGTCTTGACGTCGTTCCGGTTCGGGAGCCCGAGGTGCTCCTTCGGGGTCACGTAGCAGAGCATGGCGGTGCCGTACCAGCCGATCTGCGCCGCGCCGATCGCCGAGGTGATGTGGTCGTAGCCCGGGGCGATGTCGGTGGTCAGCGGCCCGAGCGTGTAGAACGGCGCCTCGCCGCATTCGCGGAGCTGCTTCTCCATGTTGACCTTGATCTTGTGCATCGGCACGTGGCCGGGGCCCTCGATCATGACCTGGCAGCCCTTGGCGTGGGCGATCTTCGTCAGCTCGCCGAGCGTCTCGAGCTCGGCGAATTGGGCGGCGTCGTTGGCGTCCGCGATCGAGCCGGGGCGCAGGCCGTCGCCGAGCGAGAACGAGACGTCGTAGGCCCGCATGATGTCGCAGATCTCGTCGAAGCGCTCGTAGAGGAAGCTCTCCTTGTGCCGCGACAGGCACCACTTCGCCATGATCGAGCCGCCGCGCGACACGATGCCGGTGACGCGGCGCGCCGTGAGCGGGACGTAGGCGAGGCGCACGCCGGCGTGGATCGTGAAGTAGTCGACGCCCTGCTCGGCCTGCTCGATGAGCGTGTCCTTGAACACCTCCCAGTCGAGCTTCAGGGGATCGCCGTCGACCTTCTCGAGCGCCTGGTAGATCGGCACGGTGCCGATCGGGACCGGGCTGTTGCGGAGGATCCAGCCGCGGATGTTGTGGATGTTGCGGCCGGTCGAGAGGTCCATGACCGTGTCGGCGCCCCAGCGGATCGCCCACACCATCTTCTCGACCTCCTCGGCGGCGGTCGAGACGACCGCCGAGTTGCCGATGTTGGCGTTGATCTTGACGAGGAAGTTGCGCCCGATCGCCATCGGCTCGACTTCCGGATGGTTGACGTTCGCCGGGATGATGGCGCGCCCGCGCGCCACCTCGTCGCGCACGAACTCCGGCGTGATGAAGGGCGGGATCGCGGCCCCGAAGCTCTCGCCGTCGGCGAGCTTCACGTCGGCGTCCGCCAGCATCGTCTCGCGGCAGAGGTTCTCGCGGTGGGCGACGAAGATCATCTCTTCCGTGACGATGCCGGCGCGGGCGAACTCGTACTGCGTCACGAGCTGGCCAGGCGCCCCGCGGCGGATCGTGCGCGCGGCCGGGCAGGGCGCGACAAGCTTCTCGACCGAGATGTTGCCGTTGTCCTCGGGCTTCACCGGGCGCGGCGCGACGGCGGCGTAGCCGCGGCCGGCGATCCATCTTTCGCGCACGAGCGGCGCCCCCTTGGCGAGGTCGATCGCCGCGTCCGCCTCGGTATAGGGGCCGGAGGGGTCGTAGACCCGCACCGGCGGCTCCTTCGGATCGGACAGGACGATTTCGCGCAAGGGGACGCGGATGTCGGGGCGCCCTTGCGGCGAGGCGTAGACCTTGCGGGAGCCCTGGATCGGGCCGGTGGTGACCGCGGCAGGGATGCCTTTGGCATCCCGCCCCTTAAGAATGTCGGGCAGGCCCTTGAGGTTCGTGACGGGGGCGTTCATGCGAGGATCTCCTTGAGTGCCAGGAGATCCGGGGCTTTGGCTGGGGGGTAGCGCCTTAAGTTCCAGTCCCTCCGCCGGAATGACCCGGATCAGGTTCAAGGGTCACGGCGGTCAAGCCGTATCTCAGCCCCTCCATGGGGCTCCCCTCGGAACGGGGCGGACTGTTTCAGGCCCGGCACGGGATTGTCAATGAACTTCTTCGGCCGAGCTTGCGTTGCCTGCGGAGCGCCCCTGAGGCTAGACTGGGCCCCAGGGGAGGCGCAACGGAGGAACTGGTATGGAAAGACGGACATTCCTACTCGGACTCGTGGGCGGCCTCGCGGCCGCGGCCGGGCTTGCCGCCACGGGCTCGACCCCGGCTGAGGCGCTGCCGCTCGCCGGCCCGGTGCCGGACGCGACGGGCAAGGCCGGGACCGAGGCCGCCGATATCAGGCCCGAGGACCTCGACGGCGTTAAGGTCGAGGAGACGCAGTACTGGTACCGCCGTCGCCGCCGGTACTACCGCCGCTACTACTGGCGTCCGCGCCGCCGCTACTATCGGCGGTACTGGCGCCGCCGCCGGTACTGGTAGGCGCCGCTCAGGCGCCCATCACCCGAGCCCGGCCGGGCTCCGGCACGGCGGCTCTCAGGCCGCCGTGCCGTTCCGGCTCCGAGACTACGCCGCCGGGACTCCGTCCCGGTCGCTGCGGCGCGCCGGCCCGATGCCCGCGACCTCGATCAGCTCCTCGTCAGCCGCGACGTTGGTCGTGACGATCTGCGGACAGCGCAGGCAGGCGGCCCGCCCCTCCTGGGCGTGCCAGCGGCAGGTCCGGCGGATCGCGCAGGGCGGCAGGGCGTCCGTCACTTCCGGCAGGCGCTGCACGATGCGCACCGCGAGCTGGCAGCGCGTCCCGTCGAAGTGCGTGCAGCGCTTCTCCTCGCAGCGGGCCGCGAGGCGGAACACCTCCGTCGGCGCGAGTGGACCGGCGAGGCCCAGGATCTCGGGCGTTGCCGGGACATGGGCGTTGAGGTAGGCGAGCCGCGGCTCGTCCGCGCCCCCGGACATGACGCCGAGGACCTGCGGCTCGGCCATGCCGGGCTGGGCGCTCGGGCACCGCAGCGCCGCCTCCTCGCGAGGAGCCGGCATGGGGCTACTCGTGCAGGCTGTTGAACACGTCGTGCGGGAAGAAGCCCATCGTGACGTTGCCGCCGTGGATGAGCACCGCGGGCTGCGCCCTGCCGGCCGCCACCTGCCCGCCCGCGCCGGCCTGCAGCTCCGTCGCGACGTCCTGGGCGAGGCCCTGCAGCTCGCTGAAGTTCTTCGTGAAGTCGATGTCGCGCAGGATGAACCCGATGATCCACGGGTAGTCGAAGATGAAGTCGCGGTCGCGCTTGATGGGAGGGAGCTTCGGGCGCTTCCTGCGCGCGTTCTCGAGGGCGCGGTCGACGTGGGCGGAGAGGTCCTTCACGGAGATGGATTGCGGTTTGCTCGCCATGGCAACACCTCCTGCAATAGGTTGTAGCCCAAGAATGGAACCGGACGCGGAACGCGCACGCGCACTAAAATGCTGAAACGAGCTTCGCGAGGGAGCGTACGCCCGCTCCGCCATGGTGTCGAGTCGAGGGGAGTGTGCGGTAGTTGGGTCTTCTGAAATTGGCACCGGCCCAGTGGTGCTGTAAGGGCCGGTCGCCATGCCGGACCTCGCCCAGATCGCCCTGTACTTCGCCGCGGCTCTCGTGCTCGCGGTCACGCCCGGCCCGGGCATCTTCTACGTCGCTGCGCGCACGCTCGCCGGCGGTCGCGCGGAAGGCGTGGCCTCCAGCTTCGGCACCGGGTTGGGCGGCATGGTCCACGTCCTCGCGGGCAGCCTGGGCGTTTCCGCCGTCGTGCTCGCGAGCGCCGAGCTCTTCACCGCGCTGAAGCTGATCGGCGCCGCCTATCTGATCTGGCTCGGCTTCCGCACTTTCCAGTCCGCCCGCCGGGACTCGACAGGCTTGAATGGCGGATCGGCGGCAGCGGCCATCGGGCCGCGGCGGGCGTTTCGTGAAGGCGTGCTGGTCGAGGCGCTGAACCCGAAGACGGCGGCCTTCTTCCTTGCCTTCGTTCCGCAGTTCGTGGACCCGAGCCAAGGCCGCGTCGCATTGCAATTCGTCGTGCTCGGCTTCGTGTCGGTCGCGCTCAACACCCTTGCCGACGTCGTGGTCGCCTTCGCGGCGAGCGGCATACGCGAAGGCGCGGCGGCACGTCCCGCGTTGATCCGCCGCCTGCGAGAGGCGTCGGGAGCCGCGATGATCGCGCTCGGCATCGGCCTCACCCTGGCGAAGCGCCCCGCCGATTGATTGGCTCGGCTACGCTCCGTTCGAGAGCCGTTCGGCGACGTCGCTTGCGCTCCGATCGGGCGGGAACGCCGGATGGAACACGGGCTCGACCTCCCGTCGCCTACGGGAGTGCCGACGCCTTCAGGCGCCCATCACCCGGGCTTGGCCGGGCTCCGGCACGGGGACTCCGGCCGCCGTGTACTCGCCGAGCTTGTTGCGGAGCGTGCGGATCGAGATGCCGAGGATCTTGGCCGCGTGCGTGCGGTTGCCGAGGCAGTGGTCGAGGGTGTCGAGGATGAGGTCCTGCTCGACCTGCGCGACGGTGCGGCCGACGAGCGCCCGGGTCACGGCCTCGGCCGTGCGCGCCGCCCGGGCCGCGGGATCGGACGGGGCCGGCCCGAGCGCCTCGCCCTCGGGCGTGCGGATCGCGTCGACGTCGATCTCGGGGCCGCCCGCGAGCAGCACCGCCCGGTGCATGGCGTTCTCGAGCTCGCGCACGTTGCCGCGCCATGGGCTGCGGGTCATGAGGCGCTTCGCCTCGACCGACAGCGGACGCTGCGGGAACCCGTTCAGGTCGGCGTATTTGCGCGCGAAGTAGGAAGCCAATTCCAGGATGTCGGCCGGGCGCTCGCGCAAGGGGGGGATGCGCAGGTGGACGACGTTGAGCCGGTAGAGCAGGTCCTCCCGGAACGTCCCCTTGCGGACCTCCTCGGCGAGGTTGCGGTTCGAGGTCGCGAGGATGCGGATGTCGACCCGGACCGGCTGCGCGCCGCCGACCCGGTCGATCGTCCGCTCCTGGATCGCCCTGAGGAGCTTCGCCTGCAGGCGCGCGTCCATCTCCGAGATCTCGTCGAGGAGGAGCGTGCCGCCGTTCGCCTCCTCGAACTTGCCGATGCGCCGGGCGACCGCGCCCGTGAACGCACCCTTCTCGTGGCCGAACAGCTCCGACTCGAGGAGCGCGTCCGGGATCGCGGCGCAGTTCACCGAGACGAAGGGCCTGTCCTTGCGGGTCGAGCGCTGGTGGAGGTAGCGGGCCATCACCTCCTTGCCGGTGCCGCTCTCGCCGGTGACGAGCACGCTCGCCTCCGAGCGCGCGATCTGGTCGGCGAGCCGTACGACCCGCTCCATCGCGGGGTCCTTCCAGACGAAGCTGCGGCTGTCCGCCGCGACGGCTTCGAGCACGGCGGCGATCAGCTCGGGGTCGGGCGGCAGCGGGATGTACTCCCTGGCGCCGGCCTGGATCGCCGCGACCGCGGCGCGGGCGTCGGTGCCGGTGCCGCAGGCGACGACCGGCGTGCGGATGCGCTCGGCGTCGAGGGCCTGGACGAGGTCGGCGATCGGCTGCGCCACGTCGATCATGACGAGGTCGGCGCCCTTGGCGCGCAGCACGGCGAGGCCTTGGGCGACCCCGTCGGCCTGGGTCACGGCGGCGCCGCGCTGCATCGCGATGCGGGAGGCGGCGACGAGCTCGCCGGAGAGCCGGCCGATGATGAGAAGACGCATGGTGTGCTCCGTTCAGCTCTCGGGCGCGCCTAGTGCTCGCCCTTGATGATCTCGGTCATGGTGACGCCGAGGCGCTCGTCCACGAGCACGACCTCGCCGCGGGCGACGAGGCGGTTGTTGACGAAGATGTCGATCGCCTCGCCGACCTTGCGGTCGAGCTCGAGCACGGCGCCGGGCGCGAGCTTCAGAAGGTCGCCGACCGGCATGCGCGCGTTGCCGAGCACGGCCGAGACCGTGACCGGCACGTCGAAGACCTGCTCGAGGTCGGCCGCGCTCTTCGCCGTGACCGGCGTGTCGAGGGTGCTGATCGCGTGCTGCTCGGCGTCGTCGAGGTGGGGGAGCTGCAGGTCGCTGTCCTGGGGCATCTGAAGGTTCCGATCCGGTCATAGGGCTGGGGGGCGGGCGGCGGCGTCCGCGACGGCCGCCTCGAGCCGGCTCCGGTCGCGGACGATGCCGCCGTCCGCCCATTCGAGGCGGGCGTCGCCGAGCGGGATGTCGGGCTCGCCCAGGACCACGATCCGGCCCTCGAAGCCGCGCTCGCGGGCAAGCCGCGCCAGGAGCCCGTCGACGTCGTCGACGAGGGCGCCGTTCACCCGGACGGCGAGATGCGGCACGGCGCGCATGTGCCGGAAGGCCGCCCTCGCGGCCTCCGCGACCGGCCCGAGCGGGTTCGCGTCGAGGGCCTCGCCGGCGAGCTTGCGGGCGAAGGCGAGGGCGAAGGCGATCGCCTCCTCCTCGAGCCGCGCCTGGCGGGCATCGGCGTCGGCGAGGAGCGCGCCGGCCTGGGCAGCGAGGCGCTCGGCCGCCTGGGCGAGGCGGGCCGGGGCCGATCCTTGCGCCTGCGCGAGCCCCTGCGCGAGGCCGGCGGCGCGTCCGCGCTCCTCGGCCTCGGCGACGGCGCGCCCGCCCCCGCCTCGGGGATCGCGGAAGTCGTGGTCGAAGAGGAAGCGGCTCGCCTGCGTCATCGCCGTGCCCGTCAGTAGACGAGCTCCTCCTCGGCGCGGTTCTTGGTGATCATGATCTCGCCCTTCTCGGCGAGCTCCTTCGCGAGGTTCACCATCCTAGTCTGCGCCTCGTCCACGTCCTTGAGGCGGATCGGGCCCATCGAGGCCATCTCGTCCTGCAGGTTCTTCGCCGCGCGCGTCGACATGTTGGAGAAGAAGAAGCTGCGCACCGTCTCGTTCGCGCCCTTGAGGGCGCGCCCGAGGTTCTCCTTGTCGATCTGGCGCATGAGGGTCTGGACGCTGCCCGGATCGAGCTTCGTCAGGTCCTCGAAGGTGAACATCAGCTCGCGGATCTTGCGGGCGGCGTCGCGGTTGGTCTCGTCGAGTGCCGCGAGGAAGCGCGCCTCGGTCTGGCGGTCGAAGGCGTTGAAGACCTCGGCCATGAGCTCGTGGGCGTCGCGCCGGCTCGTCTGGGCGATCGTCGTCACGAACTCGTTGCGCAGCGTCTCCTCGATGTACTCGAGCGCCTCCTTCTGGACCGACTCCATGCGCAGCATGCGGTTGCAGACGTCGACCGCGAAGTCGTCCGGGAAGATCGACAGCACCCGCGCCGTGTGGTCCGGACGCAGGCGCGAGAGGATCACG
>DASVPW010000174.1:0-21239 GCA_036389455.1 Beijerinckiaceae bacterium | reverse complement strand
AGAGCTTCTCCCGGTGCGTGCCGTCGGAGCGGAGATGCGAGGTGAGGACGCCACGGTCCTGCGGCGTGCCCTCCCCGAGCTGGGCTTCCAGCACGATCGCGCCGGCGCCGTCGCCGAACAGCACGCAGGTGGTGCGGTCGTTCCAGTCGAGGATGCGCGAGAAGGTCTCGGCCCCGATGACGAGGGCGCGCTTGTGCGAGCCGGAGGTGAGGAACTTGTCGGCCGTCGCGACGCCGAAGACGAAGCCGGTGCACACCGCCTGGAGGTCGAAGGCGGCGCCGTGGCGGATGCCGAGCCCGGCCTGGATCTGGGTCGCGGTCGAGGGGAAGGTGTAGTCCGGCGTCGAGGTCGCGCAGACGATGAGGTCGATCTCCTTCGCCTCGAGCCCGGCGTCGGCGAGCGCCCGCTCGGCGGCCTTGAGCCCGAGCATCGAGGTGGTCTCGCCGTCCGCCGCGATGTGGCGCTCCTCGATGCCGGTGCGCTGCCTGATCCACTCGTCCGAGGTGTCGACCATCTGGGCGAGCTCCCGGTTGGTCAGGATTCGCTCCGGCAGGTAGTAGCCGTTGCCGCGCACGACCGAACGAATGGTAGCCAAGCGTTGTCCCTCAGGCCGATGCGATAGCGGGAGTCTGCTCGAGCATGTCCCGGATCGTCCGCATCAGCTCGTAATGCGCCATGTCGTAGGCGATATCGATCGCGCTCGCGAAGCCGAGCGCGTCGGTGCCGCCATGGCTCTTGATGACGACGCCGTCAAGGCCGAGGAACACGCCGCCGTTGGCCTTGCGCGGGTCCATCTTTTCCTTGAGGGCGTCGAACGCCTGCCGGGCAAATAGGTAGCCGATCTTGGCGCTCCAAGTGCGCGACATGGCGCTCTTGAGATACTCGGCGATCTGCTTCGCCGTACCTTCCGCGGTCTTGAGCGCGATGTTGCCGGTGAACCCCTCGGTCACGACCACGTCGACGGTGCCTTTGCCGAGGTCGTCGCCCTCGACGAAGCCGTGGTAGGCGAGGCCCGGCAGGTCCGCGTCGCGCAGGAGGCGCCCGGCCTCCTTGACGATCTCGATGCCCTTGATCTCCTCGATGCCGACGTTGAGGAGCCCGACGGTCGGGCGCTCGATGTCGAACAGGATGCGGGCCATGGCCGATCCCATGATCGCCATGTCGACGAGGTGCTCGGCGTCGGCGCCGATCGTCGCTCCGACGTCGAGGACGACGCTCTCGCCCCTCAGCGTCGGCCACAGGGCCGCGATCGCCGGCCGCTCGATGTGCGCCATGGTCTTGAGGCAGATCTTCGCCATCGCCATGAGGGCGCCGGTGTTGCCGGCCGAGACCGCGGCGTCCGCCTCCCCGTCCCGCACCGCCTGGATGGCGAGCCACATGGAGGAGGTCTTCCGGCCCGCGCGCACGGCCTGGCTCGGCTTGTCGTCCATGCGGACCGCGACGTCGGTGTGGCGAAGCTCGACCGCACCTTTCAGGGCGGGCGTGGCGTCGAGGAGCGGCCGGATCGCCTTCTCGTCGCCGAACATGAGGAAGCCGATGCCCGGGTGGCGCTCGAGCGCGAGCGCGGCGCCCGGCACCACGACCGACGGGCCGTGGTCGCCGCCCATCGCGTCGAGGGAAATCCGCACTGGCTTCGTCATGGAGGGTTGAAGGTTCCGGGGGCTTCAAGCGAGGACGGCGGAAAATAGCGGTTCGCCCGGGGCGGGCAACCGGTTTCTCCGGGCCGCGCTCCTCCCTCTCCGGCTCCTCAACGGGGGAGAAACAAGGAAAGGGCGGCGGATCGCTCCGCCGCCCCCCGGTGATCAGGCATTCGGGTCTCGAATGAGGCTGATCGCTTCCCTCGCCTCAGCCGCCCTGCAGGTGCGGCATCGGGTCGATCGGCTGGGGCCCCTTGCGGATCTCGAAGTGCAGCTGCGGCGAGGTGACGTTGCCGCTCTGGCCCGACTTCGCGATCGGCTGGCCGCGCTTCACCTTCTCGCCAGGCTTCACGGTGATCTCGCCGTTGTGGGCGTAGGCGGAGACGTAGTTGTTGTCGTGTCGGATCAGCACGAGCTTGCCGTAGCCCTTCACGTCCGAGCCCGCGTAGGCGACCGTGCCGTCCTCGGCGGCCTTGACCGGCGTGCCCTCCGGGACCGCGATGTTAATGCCCTCGTTGCCGTTCGCGCCGCCGAAGCCGGCGATCACGCGGCCCTTCGCCGGCCAGCGGTAGCCGAGGCCCTGGTCCCTGGGGGCCTGGACCTCGGGGGCCGCGAGGCTGCCGGTCGTCTTCGGGAGGTCGGTCTGGGCCGACTTCGTGGGCTCGCTCTGGAGCGGCTTCGGCGCCTCGGCGGCCTTCGGCGCGGCGGGCGCCGCCTTCGGGGCCTGAGGGGCGGCGACCTTCTCCTTCACGGGCTTCTGGGGCTCGGGCTTCGCGGCGATCGGCTTTTGCGGCTCCGGCGCCTTGACGCCGGCGTGGCGGACCCGGTCCGTCGCGGTGCTGGGCTTCGCCTCACCCTTCGGACCCTGGACGAAGCGCAGCTTCGGCTCGGGCTGGCGCGTCTGGGCGACGGGCGCCGGTTTCGCCGGTGCGGGCTGGGCGGCGCCGGCGGCGTTGTAGACCGGGATCACGATGGCGCGGCCGGGCGCGACCTGGGCCGCGGTCTTGAGGCCGTTCGCCGAGAGGATCGCCTGCGGCGGCACGCCGTAGCGGGTCGCGATGGCGGCGAGGCTGTCGCCGGGACGCACGGTGACGGAGGTTCCGCCCTTCGCGGTCCAGCCGGCCGGACCGGACGTCACCTGCGTCGGCGCCGGCGCCCGGGGCGCGGCCGCGACCGGAGCGGGCGCGGACGGGCGGTTGTAGACCGGGGCGGACGCGGCGGGCGGCGCGAGCGGCTGCGTCTCGACGGACGCGCTCGGGCTCGTGCTGCCGGTCATCGCCGGCTCGCCGACGCGGGCGCTCGATCCGAACGGGTTCGAGAAGGGATTGCCGGAGAAGCGGGCCGTTTCCGAGCAGGCGCCCGCAAGGCCGCCGACCACGCCGAGAAGAGCGAAACGCGACAGCGCGCGCAACCGATCAACGCCACCGATACGCATCGAACACCCCACCATCACGCGAACTCACCGAAGGCGATTAAAAGCCCGTTCAGGTTAAGCATCCGTTGCCCGCAGACGCCCGGAGCCGGTTTTTTCTCAGGCCGCGATCGCCGGGCCCGCGCTCGCTCGCGCGCCGACGAGCGGCGACAGGCGCAGGGGTCCGCCGAGAACCTGCGCGAGCGCCCCGTCCGCCGCGCGCTCGATCCTGAGGAGCCGCGGGAAGCCGTCGACCGACAGCCCCCCGACGAGCCGCCCCCCGTCCGCGATAAGCGCCGTGACGGCCCCGGGCAGCGCCGGCACCGCCCCGTTGACGAGGACGCGCTCGAAGCGCTCAGCCCCGAGGTCGAGCCTGAGGCCGTCGCCGACGCCCATCTCGATCGACGGCGGCAGGCCGGCGACGTCGAGCCTGACCTGCGCCTCCTCGGCGAGCGCCTCGTAGCGCTCGATCGTGGTGACGCGGCAGCCCATGCGGGCCAAGAGCGCGGTGACGTAGCCGGAGCCGGTGCCGATCTCGAGCACGCGCTGACCGGGCTCGGCGCCGAGCGCGACGAGCATGTTCGCGACCGTGCTCGGGGCCGTCATGGTCTGGCCGAAGGCGAGCGGCAGGGATACGTCGGTGCGGGCAAGATCGGCGAAGCGCCGCGGCGCAAAGAGGTCGCGCCTCACCCGCTCCATGGCGGAAAGCACCGCGGTGTCGCGGATGCCGCGGGCGCGCAGCGACAGCACGAACGACGCCGCGTCGACCGCCTCGCGCGGGGCCTCGGCCTCGGTCTCGGTCGGCTCAAGCGGCATGGGGCACGCGCTCTCAAGGTGAACGGTCCCCTACCTAACAGGATGAATCTTGACAGAAGGTGTGCGCCTTCGCCGCTCCCGCTCGCGTCAGGGAGTCAGGAAAACGCCGCCGCGTACTTCGTCATGGTCGGCTCGTCGGTGAGGTCGAGGCGGAGCGGCGTGACCGAGATGCGGTTGTCGGCGAGCGCCCAGAGGTCCGAGCCGTTCGCCGGGATCGAGCGGCCCTTGGCGAAGGCGATCCAGAAGTAGGGGTTGCCGCGCCCGTCGACGCGCTCGTCGATGCGCAGGAGCTCCTGCGTGCGCTGTCCCTGCGCCGTCACCGCGACGCCGCGCACCTCGCCGGGCTCGCAGTCCGGAAAGTTGACGTTGACGAGGATGTCCTTGGGAATGCCCTCGGCCAGGATCTTGCGGACGACGGCGGGCGCGTGGCGCTCGGCGCACTGCCACTTGATGGCGGCGCGCCCGCCGGGCCCATAGGCCTGCGACAGGGCGATCGAGGGCACGCCGAGGATCGTCCCCTCCATGGCGCCGGCGACGGTGCCCGAGTAGGTCACGTCCTCGGCGACGTTCTGGCCGCGGTTGACGCCGCAGAGCACGAGGTCGGGCCGCGCCTCGCGGATCACGTGGCGCAGCCCCATGATGACGCAGTCGGTCGGCGTACCCTTGACCGCGAAGCGCCGCTCCTCGATCGCGCGCAGCCGCAGCGGGTCGTTGAGGGAGAGCGAGTGCGACACCCCGCTCTGGTCGGTCTCCGGCGCGACGACCCAGACGTCGTCCGTGAGCTCAGCCGCGATCCGCTCCAGAACACCGAGCCCCGGCGCATGGATGCCGTCGTCGTTGGTGACGAGGATGCGCATCAGGCGCACCCACTGTCATCCCCGGCGGCGCGCCTAGCGCGCCGGGAAGGGGATCCAAGCGGCGGCGGGGTCTTGGTCCCCTTCCCTCGCCTCCGCTGCGCTTCGGCTCGCCGGGGACGACAGTGGAGGCGCATCATGCCTTTCCCTCGATCTTCCGCACCCCGCCCATGTACGGCGCGAGCGCGTCCGGCACCGCGACTGAGCCGTCCTCGTCCTGGTAGTTCTCCATGACGGCGATGAGGGCGCGCCCGACGGCGACGCCGGAGCCGTTGAGGGTGTGGACGAGGCGCGGCCTGCCGTCCTTCGGGCGGCAGCGCGCGTTCATGCGCCTTGCCTGGAAGTCGGTGCAGACCGAGCACGAGGAGATCTCGCGGTAGGTCCCTTGCCCCGGCAGCCAGACCTCGATGTCGTAGGTCTTGGCCGAGGCGAAGCCCATGTCGCCTGTGCAGAGCGTCACGACGCGGTACGGCAGGTCGAGGCGGCGCAGCACTTCCTCGGCGCAGGCGAGCATGCGCTCGTGCTCGTCCGCCGACTGTTCGGGCGTCGTGATCGAGACGAGCTCGCACTTCACGAACTGATGCTGCCGCAGCATCCCACGGGTGTCCCGCCCGGCGGCGCCGGCCTCGGCGCGGAAGCAGGGGGTGAGCGCGGTGACGCGCAGAGGCAGCTCCTCTTCGGGGGTGATGGCGTCGCGGACGAGGTTCGTGAGAGAAACTTCGGCGGTGGGGATGAGCCAGCGCCGATCATCGTCGCCGATCTGACGTGTCACGATCCTGCCGACGTGCGTATCTGGTCCGATTTCTGTCGCCTCGATATTAGATGCCGCATAGGCGGCAAACTGATCTTCAAAGAACTTTGGCAGCTGCGTCGTCCCGAACATCACCTCGTCCTTGACGAGCAGCGGCGGCGCGACCTCCGTGTAGCCGTGCTCGGTCGTGTGCAGGTCGAGCATGAATTGGCCGAGCGCGCGTTCGAGCCGGGCGAGCTGTCCCTTCAGCACCACGAAGCGCGAGCCCGAGAGCTTCGCGGCGGTCTCGAAGTCCATCTGGCCGAGGGCCTCGCCGATCTCGAAGTGCTGCTTCGGCGCCGAGAAGTTGCGCGGATGGCCGAAGCGGCTCTTCTCGACGTTGTCGTGCTCGTCGCGGCCGACCGGCACCTCGGGGTTCGGGGTGTTCGGGATCTCGGCGAGCGCCTTCTCGAGCGCCGCGCTCGCCTCGCGCTCGGCCGCCTCGAGCTGCGGCGCGCGCTCCTTGAGCTGCGCCACCTCGGCCATCAGCGCCTGCGCCCGTGCCTCGTCCTTCTTCGCCTTCGCCTGCCCGATCTCCTTCGACAACGCATTGCGCCGCTGCTGCGCCTCCTGCGCCGCCGCGATCGCGCGGCGGCGCTCCTCGTCGAGCGTGATGAGGGACGCCGCCATCGGCTCCAGCCCGCGCTTCTTCAGCCCCTCGTCGAAGGCGTCCGGGTTCTCGCGGATGAAGCGGATGTCGTGCATGGATCAAAGCTGCCTTCACGCGTCATGGCCGTCCCGGACTCGATCCGGGGATCAGACCGGCCATCCACGACTACCCACGCCGAAGACGTGGATGCCCGGCCCGGGGCCGGGACGGTGCTATACGGTCGAAGGGACGGTGTCCGTCAAGTGCGGAGCACTATTCCGCCGCGGCCCGCGCCGCCTGCTCCTGCGCCCGCTTCCTCTCGACCATGCGGACGGACCAGATCGAGGCTTCGTAGAGGGCGAGCGTCGGGATCGCGAGCGCGAGCTGGCTGATCACGTCGGGGGGCGTCAGCACGGCGGCGATCACGAACACGATGACGATGGCGTAGCGGCGCTTGTCGACCAGGAACTTCGAATCGATGATCCCGGCCTTGCCCAGAAGCGTCAGGATCACCGGCATCTGGAAGCAGATGCCGAAGGCGAAGATCAGGGTCATGATCAGCGAGAGGTACTCGTTGACCTTGGGCAGGAACTGGATCTCGGGGTTGCCCTCCCCGGTCCCGAACTGCTGCATCGAGACCGAGAACCGCATCAGCAGCGGCATCGCCAGGAAGTAGACGACGAGGGCGCCGAGGATGAAAAGAATCGGCGTCGCGATCAGGAAGGGCAGGAAGGCCTGGCGCTCGTTCCGGTAGAGGCCAGGCGCCACGAACTTGTAGATCTGGTTCGCGATCACCGGGAAGGCGAGGAAGCCCGCGCCGAACATCGCCACCTGGAGCTGGGTGAAGAAGAACTCCAGCGCGTGGGTGTAGACCATGTGGGCCTTCGCCGGATCGCCGACGGCCCAGACGTAGGGCTGCACCAGGATGTTGTAGATGTACTTCGCGCCCGCGAAGCAGAACACGAACATCACCACGAAGGCGATGAGCGCGCGGATGAGCCGCTGGCGCAGCTCGATCAGATGCTCGATCAGCGGCGCGCGGGAGGCCTCGACTTCGTCTTCCTCGGCCGGCGCGGTCATGCCTTCTCGCTCTCGGCCGGGCGGCTCTCGCCCGCGGCGGACGCGGGCTCCGGCAGCGGCCCCGAGAGCGCCGGCGGCGGAGGCGGCAGCGCGAGGTCGAAGGCCGGCTCGCCGGGAAGCGGCGTCGCGGCGGAAGCGGGCGCCAGCGTTGCCGGCGGCTCCTCCGGAGACGGCGCTGAGGCGGCGGGCAACTCCGCCGACGGGGCCGGCGCGAGCGGATCGAACGAGGCGTTGAGCGAGCCGACGGAGTCGCCGATGGAGCTCACCTCGGCGTTGAGGCCGCTCACCTCCTTCTTGATCTCGTCGAGCTCGGCCTCGCGCATCGCCTCGTTGAACTGCGACTGGAACTCGGACGCCATCTTCTTCACGTGCGCGGTCATGCTGCCGAGCGTGCGCAGGGCCTTGGGCAGATCCTTCGGACCGATGACGATGAGGGCGACGGCGCCGATCACCATCACCTCACCCCAGCTCATGTCGAACATGGGTCGGTCCTCGACACGCCGCCGCCCGCGGGCGGCGCTCCCGGAACGGGCGGCTTCAGCCGGCCTTGCGCTCGCCCAGAGGCGCGCTCGCGGGCGCGGCGGTGGCCGCCGTCGGCTGCGCCGGCGCTCCCGGCTGGTGATCGATCGTCCGCACCGGCTCGCCGGGCGCGATCGGGGTCGTCGGGGTCGCGGCGGCGGTGTCGTCCTCGGTCATGCCCTTCTTGAAGGCTTTGATGCCCTTGGCGACGTCGCCCATCATCTCGGAGATCTTGCCGCGTCCGAACAGCAGCATGACGATGATGCCCACGACGAGCCAATGCCAGATACTCATGCCACCCATGGAAGTCCTCCTGTCGCCCGCGAGTCCGGGCGAGGCGTTTGTTCGGGTAACCAAAATACTCGGGCCGCCCGGGTTTTTTGGTTTTTGGTTCGCCCGAAACTAGGGGTGACCTGCGGCGAAAACAAGAACTTCGTCGGGGTCGATCTCGACGCCCACGTCCTCGCCCGGCCTCGCCGCGAGAGGCCCGCGCACCCTCGCCTGAAGGGGATTCTCCAAGCCCTGGACCGCGATCTGGACGAGCTCGACCTCGCCGAGAAACCGTCGGGATAGTAAACGGCCGGGGAGGCAGAAGCCCGCGGGCTTCACCCGCACCCCCTGCGGGCGGATGCACACCGCGGCCGGCCCGTCGGGCACGTCCGAGGCCGGGAAGAGGCCGACCGGCGTCTCGGCCCGCCCTCCCCTGGCGGTCCCCTCGACCTCGTTGAAATCGCAGAAGAAACGGGCAGCCTGGATGTCGGCGGGGCGGCGGTAGATGTCCTCCGCCCTCCCCTCCTGGACGATGGATCCTGCGCGCATGAGCACGATCCGGTCGGCGATGCGCATCGCCTCCTCGGGGTCGTGGGTGACGACGACGGTCGTGGCGTGGGTCTCGCGCAGGATGGCGACGGTCTCGTCCCGGATCGCGTCGCGCATCCGCCGGTCGAGGTTGGAGAACGGCTCGTCCATGAGGAGGACGCCCGGGCGCGGCGCGATCGAGCGCGCGAGCGCCACCCGCTGCTGCTCGCCGCCGGACAGGACGTGCGGATAGTCGGCGGCGTAGCGGTCGAGCCCGACACGGGCGAGGGCCCGCCTCGCCGCAACCTCGGCGTCTCGGCTTGAGAACCCGCGCAGGCCGAAGGCGACGTTCTCGATGATGCTGAGGTGCGGGAAGAGCGCGTAGTCCTGGAACATCAAGCCGATGCCGCGCGCCTCCGGCGGCAGGAATTTTCTGGGACCCGTGACCTCCTGCCCGTCGAGGAGGACGCGGCCCTCGGTCGGGGTCTCGACGCCGGCCGCGATGCGCAGCAGCGTCGTCTTGCCGCAGCCGGAGGGACCGAGGAGGCAGACGAGCTCGCCGGGAGCGATCGCGAGCGACACGTCGTCCACCGCCCGCAGCAAGCCGTAGACCTGGCTCACGCGGTCGAAGGCCAGCTCCGCCGGGATCGAGGCGCCCGTCGTGCCACGCTGGCCCCAGCGGGGGAGCCGCAGCCGCTCACGCGGGCGGAGAGGGTCCGCCGTCATTCCGGCGACAGATAGTCCTCCGGCTCCGCTTCGTCATCCGGCTCAGGTTCCGGAAGCTCCGCCTCGGGCTCGGGCGGGAGCGGCTGAAAGAGATCGTCCTCGAGTGGGTCCTCGTCCGGGCGCAGCGCGGGATCGTCGGACGGCACCGGGACCGAGAGGCCGGGCGGGATGCGGCCCTCCATGAGGCCCGCCCCCTTCAACTCCTCGAGGCCGGGGAGATCGTCGACGGCGTTGATGCCGAAATGCTCCAAAAAGCGCGGCGTCGTGCCGTAGGTCACCGGCCGCCCCGGCGCCTTGCGGCGGCCGCGCAGGCGCACCCAGCCGGTCTCGAGCAGGAGGTCGAGGGTGCCCTTGGAGGTCGCGACCCCGCGGATCTCCTCGATCTCGGCCCGGGTCACCGGCTGGTGGTAGGCGACGATCGCGAGGGTCTCCATGGCGGCGCGCGAGAGCTTCCTCGGCTCGACCACGTCGCGGGCGAGGATGAAGGAGAGGTCGCCCGCGGTGCGGAACGCCCACTTGCCGGCGACCTGGACGAGGTTGACGCCGCGCGGCGCGTACTGCCCGACGAGGTCGGCGAGCACCGCCGCGACGTCGCTGCCCTCGGGCAGGCGGCCGGCGAGGTCCTTGTCCGAGAGCGGCTCGCGGGCCGCGAACAGGAGCGCCTCGGCGATGCGCAGGGCCTCGCCGTGATCCGGGGCGCGCGCAGCCTGCGGCGCCTCGGCCTCCGCTTCGGCGTCCGCCTCGATCTCCGCGACCTGCGCCGAGAGACTGCGGGCGATATCGCCCATGCGCTTTTCGAGGGTCCGCATGTCCAGGGTCCGCATCCGTCAGACCCCGGCCGGTGCAGGGTGCGCAGGGGCGGGCGCGGGCTGCGCGATCCCTCGCACCCAGAGCGGGGCGAAGGCGCCGTCCTGGCGCATGGCGAGACGGCCCTCGCGCACGAGCTCGAGGCTCGCCGAGAACGCCGAGGCGACGACGGTCGGGCGCTGCTCGGGGGCAGCTATGTAGCGCATGAGCCAGGCGTCGAGCACGGTCCAATCCTGGGCTTGGCCGACGAGGCGCTCGAGCGCCTCGCGGGCGTCGACGAGGGACCAGACGTGCCGCTTCGGCATGACGACCCGCGTGGTCATCGCCTTCTGGCGCTGGCGGGCGTAGGCCGAGAGGAGGTCGTAGAGGGTCGCCTCCCAGGCGACCTCCTTGTTGATCCGCACCGGCTCGGGGGCGCCGCGGGCGAAGATGTCGCGCCCGAGCTGGGCGCGCTCCTCCATGCGCTTCGCGGCCTCGCGGATCGCCTCGAGGCGGCGCAAGCGGAGCGCGAGGGCGGTCGCGAGATCGGCGGCGGTCGGCTCGTCGCCCTTCGCCGCGTCGGGCAGGAGCAGGCGCGACTTGAGGTAGGCGAGCCAAGCCGCCATCACGAGGTAGTCGGCGGCGAGCTCGAGGCGCATCTTGCGCGCCTCCTCGATGAACACGAGGTACTGCTCGGCGAGCGCCAGGATCGAGATGCGGTGGAGGTCGACCTTCTGCCGCCGGGCGAGCTCCAGGAGGAGGTCGAGCGGCCCCTCGAAGCCGTCCACGTCGACATGCAGGGTCGGCTCGCCGGTCCCGCGCTCGGCAAGCTCCATCTCCTCGAACGGCAACGCCTCGGTCATCACGCCCAACTGATTCGCCCTCGTTCCGAGCTTTGGCCCGTCAGGCCGCCGCCGCAAGCGCGGCCGCGAGGCGCGCGCGGGCGTCCACAACATTGAGGGGCTCGGGCTCGTGGCGGATGCGCCCGAGCGCCGCATCGGCCCGGCGCTTCGCCTCCCCGGCAAGCTCGGGCGTCTCTGAGGCGATGGCGTCCATCTCGTCGAGGCGGCCGTTGCAATGGAGCGCCATGTCGCAGCCCGCCGCGAAGGCGGCTCGGGCGCGCTCGGCGAGGGTGCCCGAGAGGGCGTTCATGGAGAGGTCGTCGCTCATCACGAGGCCGTCGTAGCCCATGTGGCTACGGATCACCTCCCCGATCACGGTCGGCGAGGTGGTGGCGGGGCGGTCGGGATCGAGCGCCGTGTAGACCACGTGCGCCGTCATCGCGAGCGGCATGTCGGAAAGATGCCGGAACGGCACGAAATCCTGCCGCTCGAGCTCCGCCCGGGAGGCGTGGACGACCGGCAGGTCGTGGTGGCTGTCGGATCCGGCCCGGCCGTGACCGGGGATGTGCTTGATCACCGGCAGCACGCCTCCGGCGATCAGCCCCTCGGCGGCGGCGCGGCCGAGCACGGCGACGGTCTCGGGGTCATGGGCGTAGGCACGGTCGCCGATCACGTCGTGGGCGCCCGCGACCGGCACGTCGAGGACGGGCAGGCAGTCGACGTCGATCCCGACCGCGCGCAGGTCGTGGGCGATGAGCCGCGCGCCGAGGCGGGCGACCTCGCGCTGGTAGAGGGGGTCGTTGCCGGCGAGCCGGCCGTAGGCCCGCCCCGGAGGGTAGGCTGGCCAATGGGGCGGTCCCAGGCGCTGGACGCGCCCGCCCTCCTGGTCGATCAGGACCGGCGCGTCGGCCCGTCCGACGGTCTCCCGCAAGGTCTCGGTCAGCGCCCGCACCTGCTCCGGCGTCTCGACGTTGCGGCGGAACAGGATGAAGCCCCACGGCTCGGCCGCGCGGAAGAACGCCGCCTCCTCGGGCGTGAGGACCGGGCCCGAGCAGCCGGCGATGAAGGCGCGCGAGGTCATGGCCGGGACGGCGATAGGTGGCTGGCGACGGGGAGGCGTTTCAGTTCTTGGCGACGAAGCAGGAGGCGCCTGAGGCCTTGAGCTTCACGCACAGGTCCGTGGCGTCGTCCTTCGACATCGGCCCGACCCGGACCCGGTAGAGGGTCTTGCCGTTGACCTCGGCGACCTGGATCAGGGGCGGGCGCCGCCCGAGCTCGCCGGCGTACTTGCGCTGGAACACCTGGTACTGCCGCTTCGCCTCGTCCTCGGAGTTCATGACTGAGAGCTGCACCGCGAACCCGGCGGCGGCGTTCGTGGCCTCGCCCGCGTCGGGCGCGCGCGGCGCGGCCATGCGCTGCGGGGCGGCCTGCGGCGGCGGCGCGGCGGGCGGAGCGATCTGAAGCGGGCCGCCCGGCGCGGGCGCGGCGGGACGGGCCGGCGCGGCGCCCGGCGTGGCGGTGGGTGCCGGGCCCGGCGGGCGCGCCTCGGCTTGGGGACGCTGCGGCGCGGGCGTCGCCGGAGGGGCCGCCGGGGGCGTCGTCGCGCCGGTCGTGGCGGACGCGGGCGGCGCCGGAGCGGGCGCGGCGGCCCGCGGCGGGGCGGGAGGAGGAGCCGCTGCCGGCAGCCCTGGGGCGGACGACGGGTCGGGGCCCACGATCGTCCCGTCGGGACGCACCGACACGGTCCTGACCCGCTTCGGCTCTCCCAGGCTTGCGATGGCGCCGCCGGGGGACATCTGCGGGGGCGGCGCCGCCGGGACGCCGCCGGGCGTCGCCGTCGAGGGCGGGACCGCAGCGGTCTGGGCGGGCTGCGCCCGGCGGACCGCCTGCTGGACGTCGATCGGCTGCTCTTCGGGGTTGACGACCCGGGTCTGCCTGTCCTGGCCGCCGCGCTCGTAAACCTGCGCGTTCTGGTTCGGGATGTCGACTCCCCCGGGGTTCTCGGGCTGGACCTTGAGCGGCTCCTTGTCGGCCGCGATGATCGGCGGCGTGCCGTTCCCGGCCGGGCCGGAGGGCTTGCGCAGGACCAGCGCGCCCCCCACGCCGACGATGGCGGTGCCGAGGACGACGCCGACCATGATCAGCCCCTTGCGGGAGCGATGCCGCTCGAGCGGCCGGAACTCCTGGCCCGGCTCCGGATAGGCTTCCTCGTCCGCCGCGGCGTAGGCGGCCGTGCCGGCCCGGGATGCCGCGCGATCCGACGGGGAAGCGAAAAGATCGGCCTCGCCGGGCGGACGCGGCGGATCGACGAACAGCTCGTCCCGGTCGAGCGGCTGGCGCGCGGGCTTCTCGCCGGCGAGGAGGGTCCGGAAAGGATCGTTCTGCCCGACGATGCGGGCCAACTCCGACAGGGGGTCGTTCTTGGGATCGTTCTTGGGATCGTTCTTGGGGTCGTTCCTGGAGCCGGCCTGCGCCGCCGGCGGCGGAAGCTGGGCCTCTTTCAACTGCCGCTCGATCTCATCGAGGTCGAGGACGAGGCGCTGGTTCGATTGAGCCATGGACGGCCGGACCTTCCGTTGGGCGACGCGCCGGCCCGAACGCAACCCGTGGCTCGATGGGCCGATTCCGTCGGGCGACGCGATCCACTACCGCATCTCGTCGGGCGCCGTGACGCCAAGGATGGCAAGACCCGACGCAAGCACGCAGCGTACAGCGTGGATGAGGGCGAGTCTTGCCTCCGTCGACTTTCGATCGCTTTGATTAACAAACCGTAATTGCGGCAAGTCTTTGCCCTTGTTCCACAAGCTGTGAAAGGCGCCGGCGAGGTCGTAGAGGTAGAAGGCGATCCGGTGCGGCTCGTGGGCTTCCGCCGCGCCCTCCACGACGCGCGGATATTGGGCGACGAGGCGGATCACGTCGCGCTCGGCGCCGTCCCGCAGGAGGCCGAGGTTCGCCTGCGCGAGCCGCCCGGCCGAAAGGTCCGCGCCCGGAAAGGCCTCGAGCGCCTGCCGGAACACGGAGGCCGAGCGCGCGTGCCCGTACTGCACGTAGAACACCGGGTTGTCCTTCGACTGCTCGAGCACCTTCTCGAGGTCGAAGTCGAGGGTGGCGTCGTTCTTGCGGAACAGCATCATGAAGCGGACGGCGTCGCGCCCAACCTCATCCACCACTTCACGGAGCGTCACGAAGTCTCCGGCCCGCTTTGACATTTTCACCGGCTCGCCGGCCCGCAGGAGGCGCACGAGCTGGCAGAGCTTGACGTCGAGGTCGCCCTCCCCGCCGGTGACCGCCGCGACTGCCGCCTTCATGCGGCGGACGTAGCCGCCGTGGTCCGCGCCCCAGACGTCGATCATGGTGCCAAAGCCGCGCTCGAACTTCGAGCGGTGGTAGGCGATGTCGGCCGCGAAGTAGGTGTAGGAGCCGTCGGACTTGAGCAGCGGCCGGTCGACGTCGTCGCCGAATTGGGTGGCGCGGAAGAGCGTCTGCTCGCGGTCTTCCCAGTCCTCGACCGGCTGGCCCTTGGGCGGCTCCAGGCGGCCCTCGTAGACGAGACCGCGGGCGCGCAGGTCCTCGATCGTCGCCCGGATCAGGTCGGTCTCCCCCTGCGACAGGGAGCGCTCGGAGAAGAACACGTCGTGGCGGATGTGGAGGGCGGCGAGGTCCTCGCGGATCATCGCCATCATGGCCTCGATCGCGGCGTCGCGGACGAGCGGCAGCCACTCGCCCTCGGGCTTCTCGGCGAGGGAGCGCCCGAATTCCTCGGCCAGCGCCTGCCCGACAGGCTTCAGATAATCGCCCGGATAAAGGCCCTCCGGGATCGCGACGGCCTCGCCGAGCGCCTCGCGGTAGCGGAGGTACGCCGAGCGGGCGAGGACGTCGACCTGCGCGCCGGCATCGTTGATGTAGTACTCGCGGGCGACCCGGTGGCCGGCGAAGGCGAGAAGGTTCGCGAGGGCGTCGCCGAACACCGCGCCGCGCCCGTGGCCGACGTGCATCGGCCCGGTCGGGTTCGCCGAGACGTACTCGACGTTCACGGCGCTGCCGTCGCGCTCGCCGCGCCCGAAGGCCTTTCCTTCGGCCAGCACCGCGCGGACCACGTCCTCATAGACAGATGCCTGGAGCCGCAGGTTGATGAAGCCAGGCCCCGCGACCTCGGCCGAAGCGATATCCGGGTCGCTCCTCAGCTCGCCGGCGATGAGCTCGGCGAGGACGCGCGGGTTCATCCGCGCCTCCTTGGCGAGCACCATGGCGGCGTTCGTGGCGAGGTCGCCGTGCGACGGGTCCCGCGGCGGCTCGACCATGGCGCGTCCGGCATCGAGTCCCGCCGGGATCGCGCCCTTCTCGGTCAGGCGGCCGAGCGCCTGCCCGACCCGGGCCTCGAACGCACGGAAGATGTTCATGGATGTCCCAGTCGAAGGCGCGACAGCGCCGGTCAGGTCCGCGCCCATAGCAAGGCCGGCGCGGGGTGTCACGCAACGCCGGTGCTTACCGCAGCTCCGGCGTCGTCGCAAAGAGCCTCCGGTGCTCCTGGAGGGCGTAGTTGTCGGTCATGCCGGCGATGTAGTCGGCGACCCGGCGGGCGATGCGGGGCTCGTCGGCGCCCTCGAGCCCTGCGCGCCACTCCGGCGGCATGGCGGCGGGATCGGCCATGAAGCGGGAGAAGAGGTCGCGCAGGATCGCGTCCGCCTGCTCGCGGATGCGCACGACGCGGGGGTGGCGGTACATGCCCGGGTAGAGGAACGCCTTGACGCCTCGGTCCGCCTCCGCGACTTCCACCGAGAAGGCGACGGCCGCGCGTCCCGCCGCGCGGATGTCGTCGGCGCTCCGCGGCGCGAGCTCGGTGATGCGGCGCCCGCTCTCGCCGATGGCGTCCTCGACGAAGCGGGTGATGACGCGGCGTACAACCTCGTGAATGCGGCGGGGCGCTTCGAGAGCCGGCCAGCGCCCGTCGACCTCGGCGAGGATGTCTTGCAGGAACGCCACCTCCGTCAGGTCGTCGAGGCCGAACAGTCCGGCGCGCAGGCCGTCGTCGAGATCGTGGGCGTCATAGGCGATGTCGTCGGCGAGCGCCGCGCTTTGCGCCTCCGCCGAAGCGAAGGTCGACAAGTCGAGGGGGTGGCGGGCGTCGTACTCGAGGATCGCGCGCGGCACGCCGGCCGCGGCGTAGGGCGGAGCCGGGCGCCCGTCGGGGGCGAAGAGCGGGCCGTTGTGCTTCACGAGGCCCTCGAGCGTCTCCCAGGCGAGGTTGAGCCCGTCGAAGGCGGCGTAGCGGCGCTCGAGGCGGGTGACGATCCGCAGCGCCTGGGCGTTGTGGTCGAAGCCGCCGAACGGCGCCATGCAGGAGGCCAAGGCGTCCTCGCCGGTGTGGCCAAAAGGGGTGTGGCCGAGGTCGTGCGACAGCGCCAGCGCCTCGGCGAGGTCCTCGTCGAGGCCGAGGGAGCGGGCGAGCGCCCGGGCGATCTGGCTCACCTCGATCGTGTGGGTGAGGCGCGTGCGGTAGTGGTCGCCCTCGTGGAAGACGAAGACCTGGGTCTTGTGCTTGAGCCGGCGGAAGGCGGTCGAGTGGATGACGCGGTCGCGGTCGCGCTGGAACTCGCTGCGGGTCGGCGAAGCCGGCTCCGGATGAAGCCGCCCCCGGCTCTGGCCCGGGTCGCAGGCGTAGGGCGCCCGCCAACGCTCTCCGGCCCGGTGCAAGGCCCCTCCCCCGCATTGCGGCCACCCGCCGCCGCACTTACCTTCAGGGGAACCGGCAAGGCAAGAGTCCTGCCTTACTCGAAGGTTGTACAATGACCGGCATCGTCCTGACCGAGCGCGCCGCCAAGAGGATCAACGAGATCATGGCAGGCGAGCCCGCCGGCTCCATGCTGCGCATCAGCGTGAACGGCGGCGGCTGCTCCGGCTTCTCCTACGGCTTCGACGTCGACCGCAGCACCAACGCGGACGACGTCGTGGTGGAGAAGGACGGGGCCAAGGTCCTCGTCGACCAGGTCTCGCTCCAGTACATGGACGGTTCGACGGTCGACTTCGTCGACGACCTCATCGGCCAGTCGTTCAAGATCGAGAATCCCCAGGCCACCGCCTCCTGCGGCTGCGGCACGTCGTTCTCGCTGTGACCCGCCCCCCGCCCAAGGGGCTTCGGGTCAGCTCCCCGGCTTGAGGTCCTTCAGCGCCTCGAAAGGCGACGGGGGAGCCTGGTCCCGGCCGTCGTGGGAGAACTCCGCGCCGGGCTTGCGGGGATAGGGGTCGAGGCCGAGCGCCAGGAACTCGGCGGTGAGCGCGCCGAGGTCGATCTGCCCGCCCGTGATCTCGTCCGGCGGCTCGTAGCCGGGGCCCTCCCCGGCGGCGGGCGAGACGCCCGCGCGGCTCCCTGCGAAATCGACCTCGACCTCCTCCTCGATCGTGTCCTCGAAGGGATCGAGGGTCACGACGCAGACCTGCTCGAGCCGCGCCCTGACGACCCCGGCGACATGGACCCGCCGGGCCGAGCCGGTGAGCTTGAAGCGCCCCTCGAGGGCGTGGATCGCCGGCAGCTTGAAGTCCCGGGCGAGCGCCGCGCGCTCCTCAGGCGCCGCCTCGACCACGACCTCGACGCCGCCCTCCGGGAGATGCTCGACCGAGACCGGGCGGGAGAGGGGGCCGACGGATTCGGGCGTCATCGCGATCCTCCTCAGGCGAAGCGGGCCGGCGGCGGGAAGCCCGGACCCGGCCCCAGGAACGCATCGAGCGCGTCGGCCGCGAGCGCCGCCTCGACGCCGAGAGCATAACGCGCGAGGCCAAAAACCGCTTCCGCAGGCCCGCCGAAGGGCTCGGCGAGGGCGGCGGCGACGCGCTCCGGGTCGCCGGACTCGAGCGCCGCATCGTAAGCTGCGGCGCGTCCGTAGAAGGCCCGGAAGAGCTTCTTCATGCGCTTCGGCACGCCCATATCGCCGACCCCCATCTCCCGCAGGGACGCGTCGAGGTGGCGGAAGAAGGCGTCGACCAGCTCCTGGGCGACGTCCTCGGCCGGCGTGGGCAGGCGCCGCAGGCGGCGCAGCACCAGGACGACGTGCAGGGCGAGGGACTCGAACCGGCCCTCGGCGGTGTCCGGAACGCCGAGCCGCATGTAGAGCGCAGGAGCGCGGGCGGCCTCGCCGATCCGCCGGAGCAGCGCATCGATGAGGGGAGCGCGGGGATCCTTGCGGAACAGGCCGAAGATCATGGTCGGGGCGGTCGGGGCCGAAGCGCGGTCGAGCGCTGCCTTGTCAAAGCCGCAACCCCGCGTTACGGCATCACCCTCGTCGGGCGCAAGCCCTCAGCCAGCCTCTCTGGATCCCGGAATGACGCGTCAACACGCCACCATCGCCGCGCGCCTCGCGGCCGCCGCGCTCCTCGTCTTGAGCGCCGCCGCCTGCACCATCGGCGAGGAGTTCCAGCGCGGCTACCTCATCGACGAGCGTGCCGTGAACCAGGTGCAGCCCGGGCAGAGCGCCGAGCAGGTGCTGCAGACGCTGGGCACGCCGTCCACGGTGTCGACCGTCGGCAACAAGTCCTGGTATTACATCAGCCAGATCTCGCGGCGCCGCGTCGCGTTCATGGGCGAGAGCGTCGTCGACCAGCGGGTCACGGCGGTCTACTTCAACAACAACCTGAAGGTCGAGCGCGTCGCCCTCTACGGGCTGCAGGACGGCAAGCTCTTCGACTTCGTGTCGCGCACGACCCCGACCGGCGGCGGCGATCTCAACTTCGTCTCCCAGCTCTTCCGCGGGCTTGGCACGTTCGTGCCGCATTAGGCCGTGCAACCCTAAAAACGGCGTGTCCGCTTCCGACCGGAGCGGACGCTTGTCGCCCGCGGCGGCGGAGCGCAGGTCTTCATCCAGAAGAGAGTGGTCGAGTTCAAGGGCCGAGACTCGCCCGTGGATCCGCGTGCCGCTCGTGGGCGACGGCTTGCGCCGAGGCGCCGGGCCGCGGCCGGGGACGGTTGACGAGGCTTCGCCGCCTGCGATGCTGCGGCGGAACACGCCGGGAGGATGCCCATGCCCGATCGCCGCATGCTGGTGAGGCTCGCGTTTGGAACGATGCTGTGCTGGCCGCAGCTTGCGGCGCCGCAGCTCGCGGCGGCGCAGACGGTAGCCTCAAACCCGCCATCGGCGGCCTACTACCCGGGCTCCGAATGGGAGCGGAGGAGCCCGGCCGACGCGCGCATCGACGAGGCGCGGCTGAAGGAAGCCGTCGATGCGGCCGTCGCGGGCGAGACCAAGGCGTCCCGCGACCTCGTCATGAACCACTACCAGACGTTCGGGCGCGAGCCGTTCGGGTACGCCATCGGGCCGATCCGCGAGCGGGGCGATCCGACCGGCGTCGTCATTCATCGCGGCTACCTCGTCGCTCAATGGGGCGACGTGAACCGCGTGGACATGACCCACAGCGTGACGAAGAGCATGCTGTCGAGCGTCGTCGGCGTCGCCTTCGACCGGGGCATGATCCGGAGCCTCGACGATCCGGTGAAGGATTACGTCGGCCCGGTCCAGGTCTACAACCCGCTCCCGGCCGCGAACAAATCGGACCGGATCGGCTCGGCCGACCTGATCTTCCCCTTCGAGGGCCCGCACAACTCTCGGATTACCTGGGACCACATGCTGCGGCAAACGAGCGACTGGGAAGGGACGCTCTGGGGCAAGCCTGACTGGGCCGACCGCCCGGGCGAGAACCCGGCCCAGTGGACCACGCGGCCGCGCAACGAGCCCGGCACGGCGTACAAGTACAACGACACGCGCGTGAACGCCTTGGCTCTTGCTGCCCTCAACGTGTGGCGGCGTCCGCTGCCGCAGGTGTTGAAGGAGACCATCCTCGATCCGATCGGCGCCTCGAACACGTGGCGCTGGTTCGGCTACGAGAACTCCTGGGTGATCCTCGACGGCGGCCTGGTCCAGTCGGTGACCGGCGGCGGGCACTGGGGCGGCGGCCTCTACATCAGCGCCATGGACATGGCGCGGTTCGGCTACCTGACGCTGCGGCGGGGCAAATGGAAGGATCGCCAGCTCCTGTCCGAAGCGTGGATCGCGCGGGCGCTCACGCCGACCGGCCCCGAGCCGACCTACGGCTTCATGAACTTCTTTCTCAACACGAACAGGAAGCTGTGGCCGAGCGCCCCCGCGACCGCCTTCGCGCATATCGGGAACGGGACGAATATCGTCTACGTCGATCCGGAGCACGACCTCGTCGCGGTCGTGCGCTGGATCGACAACAAGGCCATCGACGGCTTCCTTCAGAAGCTCATTGCCGCCGTAGAGGCCAGGTAGACCAGCGCCCCCGCTTCGGCACCGCGGTCTCCTCTCCCGGCCTGCCGGGAGAGGAGCAGTGATGGTGCGGCAAGCCGCATCATCATGATGGACGGGCTCGCCCCGGATCGAGGCCGGGGGCTGCCACGTCTCAGCTGTGCGCGAGGATCGCGAGCAGCAGGAGGGCGATGATGTTGGTGATCTTGATGGCCGGGTTCACGGCCGGGCCGGCGGTGTCCTTGTAGGGGTCGCCGACGGTGTCGCCGGTGACGGCCGCCTTGTGAGCCTCCGAGCCCTTGCCGCCGTAGTGGCCGTCCTCGATGTACTTCTTGGCGTTGTCCCAGGCGCCGCCGCCGGAGGTCATCGAGACCGCGACGTAGAGGCCGTTGACGATCACGCCGAGCAGCATGGCGCCGACCGCCGCGAAGGCCTGGTTCTTGCCCGCGATCCAGACGATCACGAAGTACAGGACGATCGGCGACAGCACCGGCAGGAGCGAGGGGACGACCATCTCCTTGATGGCGGCGCGGGTCAGCATGTCGACGGCGCGGCCGTAGTCCGGGCGGTCCGTGCCCTGCATGATGCCGGGCTTCTCCCGGAACTGGCGGCGGACCTCCTCGACGACGGCGCCGGCGGCGCGCCCGACCGCCGTCATGGCGATGCCGCCGAAGAGGTAGGGGATGAGGCCGCCGAGCAAGAGGCCGACGACGACGTAGGGGTTCGACAGGGAGAAGTCGACGTTGACGCCGCGGAAGTACTGGTAGGAGGTCGAGCCCGCGCGGTTCGCCTCGGCGACGAAGAAGCCGAGGTCCGAGGTGTAGGCTGCGAACAGGACGAGGGCGCCGAGGCCGGCCGAGCCGATGGCGTAACCCTTGGTCACGGCCTTCGTGGTGTTGCCGACGGCGTCGAGGGCGTCCGTCGACTTGCGCACCTCCTTCGGCAGCCCCGCCATCTCGGCGATGCCGCCGGCGTTGTCGGTGACCGGTCCGAAGGCGTCGAGCGCGACGATGAAGCCCGCGAGCGCCAGCATCGCCGTCACCGCGACCGCGATGCCGAAGAGGCCCCCGAGCGAGTAGGTCACGATGATGCCGGCGACGATGACGATCGCCGGCAGCGCGGTCGATTCGAGCGAGA
>DASVPW010000173.1:0-19859 GCA_036389455.1 Beijerinckiaceae bacterium | reverse complement strand
GTCGCCGGAGCGGCGGCGCAGGAGCTCGTCCGCCTCCTCGCGCCCGTCGCGGCCGAAATACTTCTGCAGGAGGTACACCATCGCCCAGAGGTGGCGGCCCTCCTCGACGTTGACCTGGAACAGGTTGCGCATGTCGTAGAGCGAGGGCGCGGTCTTGCCGAGATGGCGCTGCTGCTCGACGGAGGCCGGCTCGGTGTCGCCCTGGATGACGATGAGACGGCGAAGCATCGCCCGGTACTCGCCCGGCACCTCCTGCCAGGCGGGCTCGCCCATGTGCTCGCCGAAGTTGACTTTTCTCCCCTCCTCCTGCGGCGCGAGGAGAATGCCCCAGCGGTACTCGGGCATGCGCACGTAGTCGAACTTGGCCCAGCCCTTCGGGTCGACGGAGACGGCGGTGCGAAGATAGACGAGCGACTCCTGGAAGCCCTCGGGCCCCATGTCGTTCCACCAGTCGAGGTAGCCCGGGTGCCAACCCTCGAGCGCTTTCAGCACCTGCCGGTCGGTGCCGAGGCTGACGTTGTTCGGGATCTTGGTGGTGTAGTCGACGTTCAGGCCGTCCATCGTTCGCTCCTCAAACCCGTAAACTTTGCAAAGCCGTACTCGCGTGGTGCGTGCTTCGAGGCTCGCTGCGCTCGCACCTCAGCATGAGGAGGTTTGAGTTGGGCGAACTCCCAAGTCCTCATCCTGAGGTGCGAGCGCGGAGCGCGAGCCTCGAAGGACGCAACCCGGCGCCGCATCACACCCGTCCCATGTCGAACGCCGCCTTCTGCCCCGTGCCGTAGCGGCGAAGGGCCCCCTCGGGTCCGACGGCGTTGGGGCGCTGGAAGATCCAGTTCTGCCAGGCGGTGAGGCGGGCGAAGATCTTCGTTTCCATCGTCTCCGGGCCGCCGAAGCGCAGGTTCGCCTCCATGCCGGTAAGGGCGTCGGGGGAGAAGCTCGCGCGCTCCTCCAGGAACACGCGGACCTCGTCCTCCCAATCGATGTCGTCGAGGGCGAAGGTGACGAGGCCGAGGTCGTCCGCTTCGCCGGCGTCGAGGGCGCGGCCTGCGGCCTCCCGCGCGGCGTCGACCGCCTCCGGCGTGCCGAGGAAACGGGTCTGGAGGCGCGTGAGGCCGTTCGACATCGGGTAGGGGCCGAAGTTCGCCGGGCCGAGGGTGAGCGTCGCGGGCGGGCGGTTGTCGCCCTCGAACCGGCCGATCAGCATGTACGAGCGGTCGGCCGCGAAGGCGAGCTCGGCGAGCGTGCCGGAAAAGCACGAGCCCGGCTCGATCGCGGCGACAAGCGTGCGCGAGGTGAGGTCGATGCGCTTCAGCACCCGCTTCCACAGGTGCCGAATTTCTTTCGCGAGCCAGTGCTCCTGGTTCTGATCGATGAAGGCGTCGTGGGCGGCGACGAGGGCGGGGTCGCCGAGGGTCTTGAACAGGACGATGGCGGTCCCGCGCTCGTTGAGGCGAAGGTGCAGGACCGCGTCGTCGAGCTCGCGCGCGGCACGCAGCATCCAGGTCCCGGCGCCTTCCGCCACGAGCGCCTCGGGGCTCGCGGGCGGCGGCGCATCGGGGCCGTGCACCGTCAGCGTCGCGACTCGCGTCTCGCGGTCGATCTCGAGGTCGACGGCGGAGTAGCGCACCCGGTCGGGGCTCGTCTCGCGCTTCAGCGGCGTGAGCGCGATGCCCTTGAGCCCGGCCGGCCGGGTCGAGCGGGACAGAAAATCCTGCACCCGCGCCGCGACCTTTTCCTCGACGCGGGAGCGCGGCACGACCTCGTCGACGAGGCGCCACTCGACGGCGCGGCGGCCCTTGATGCCCTCCTCGATCGTGCAGAACACGTCGGCGTGATCGCGCCTGACCTTGCGCTTGTCGGTGACCCTCGTCAGGCCGCCGGTGCCGGGAAGAACCGCGAGCAGCGGCACCTCGGGGAGCGCCACGGATGACGAGCCGTCATCGACCAGCATGATGTGGTCGGCGGCGAGCGCGAGCTCGTAGCCGCCGCCCGCCGCGGTGCCGGTAACGACGCAGACGTACTTCTGGTCCGCGAAAGCGGAAGAATCCTCGATGAGGTTGCGGGTCTCGTTGGTGAACTTGCAGAAGTTGACCTTGTGGCCGTGGCTCGCGCCGGCGAGCATGCGGATGTTGGCGCCGGCGCAGAACACCCGGTCCTTTCCCGAGCGCATCACCACGACCTTGACCTCAGGGTGCTCGAAGCGCAGGCGCGTCACGGCGTCGGCGAGCTCGATGTCGACGCCGAGGTCGTAGGAGTTGAGCTTCAGGGCGTAGCCCTCGAACAGGCCGCCGTTCTCGTCGACGTCGAGGGTGAGCGTCGCCACCTCGCCGTCCAGGCTGAGCTTCCAATGGCGGTAGCGCGACGGATCGGTCTGGAAATCGACCACGCCTTCGGTGCGGCCCCCGTCCTCGGCCATGCGCCTTCCCTCCCGTCCGAATTATAGTGCCGCTGTCCAGCCGATCTGATGCACTATAATGCAGTTTCACCGAGAGTCCAGCGCGACGGGATCGAGAGGGCGCAGGAGTACTTCCAAGCCATTGCCATGGCCGCCGCCACTCCCGCCGCCACCGGCTTCGAGAGCGGCGGCAAGCTCCCGCACGGCGGCCCGCAACGGCGCGACGGCGACGCCCATCACGGTCCCGGCGCCGACCTCCCCCAGAACCCCGTCAGCTTCCCGCAGCAACCGCAGCGCCGCTCGGGCCCTGCCCATCCGAACCTTGAGGGCCGCGTTCGCGAGCTGGATGAGGCCCCGCAGGAGCCGGCGCTCGACGCCGTTCGGCCGAGAAGCCTTCCACACCGCCTCCCAGACCTCATGCGCCTCCCAGAAAAATCCCTCGACATAAAGCTTCGCGCCGTAGCGGTAGGCGACGTCGCTCTCCCATTCCGCCGCCTCGACCGGCGCCCGCACGAGGCGCTTCGCGGCCTCGAGGGGCGCACGGTCCGGCGCGCTCCCGGTGCCGGGGACGTGGGCGCGGGCCGGCAGTGCCAGCACGGTCAGGCGGCGCGCTCCATCCGAGCCTCCCCGTGCAGCACGAGGATGCGCTCGATGAAGGAGCCGACGGCTTCGAGGGTCTCGGCGGGCTTGTCCCGATGCGGGGCGTGGCCGCAGGCCGGGAGGAGCACGGTCTCGACCGGGCAGTAGCACTCCTCCTCGGCAGCCTCGATCTGGCGCACGGTGCCGTAGGGGTCGTCCTCGCCCTGCACGATCAGCACCGGCACGCGGATGTAGGCGAGGGGCTCGACGATGTCGAAGACTCTTGGGAAGTCCGGGTCGAGCCAGGCGTCGTTCCAGCCGCGGAAGGCGACGTCGACGTCGGCGTGGTGGCGGGCGAGCTTCTCGCGCAAGTCCCCGCTCTCGTAGCGTTCCTTCGCGCGCTCGATCTCGCGCAGCGAGAAGTCCTCCACGAAGAAGTGCGGCGCCATCAAGACGAGGCCGCGCACCCGGTGGTCCTGGACGCTGCCGGCGTAGACCGCCGCGATCGAGGCGCCGTCCGAGTGGCCGAGAAGGATGCCGCGGCGGAAGCCGACGGCGTCGAGAAGCTTCGGCAGCGCCTGCGTCGCCTCGCGCTGCATGTAGTCGAGGGGGCGCGGCAGGGGGACGGGCGAGGAGCGGCCGTAGCCTGCGCGGGAGTACGCGAACACCCCGGCCTTCGTGCGCTGCGCCAGTCTTTCCGGGAAGTCGCCCCACAGGGACGCCGAGCCGAGCCCCTCGTGCAGCATCACGATAGTCGGCGCTTCGTCCGGCCGCAGGCCGATCATGCGGTATTCGAGGCGCGCGCCGCCGACGTCGAGAAAGCCTTCGTCCGCGAGTGGCATTTTGGTCTCCAATACCCTGCCCTCGAATGATGCGTCGCCGCCGGTGCGTGCTTCGAGGCTCGCCTTAAGGCTCGCACCTCAGCATGAGGAGGTCTGTGTTTGGGCCATCCTCCCAAGCCCCTCATCCTGAGGTGCGAGCGGAGCGAGCCTCGAAGGACGCACTCCGCCAATGCAGCGCCCCCGCCTCAAACCCCCGCCCTGAGCTTGAACCTCTGGATCTTCCCCGTCGCGGTCTTGGGCAAACTCTCCACCACCTCGATCCAGCGCGGGTACTTCCATGGCCCGATGGCGCTTTTCACGTGCTCCTTCAGCGCCTCGCCGAGGCCGTCGGGGCTCACGTTTGCGTTCTTGAGCACGATGAAGGCCTTGGGCTTGAGGAGCCCGTCCGAGTCCTCGGCCGGCACGACGGCGGCCTCGAGCACGGCGTCGTGGCTGATGAGCGCGGCCTCGACCTCGAACGGCGAGACCCAGATGCCCGAGACCTTGAACATGTCGTCGGTGCGCCCGCAGCAGACGAAGCGCCCGTCCGCCTCGCGGACGTACTTGTCGCCAGTGCGGGTCCAGGCGCCCTCGAAGGTGCGGCGCGACTTCTCGCGCTGATTCCAGTAGCCCTCGGCATGGGAGGGGCCGCGCACCAGCATCTCGCCGATCTCGCCGACCCCGACCTCGCGGCCCTCCTCGTCGACGAGGCGAAGCTCGTAGCCCGGCACCGCGCGGCCGGAGGTGCCGTAGCGCAGGTCGCCGGGGGCGTTCGTCAGGTAGATGTGCAGCATCTCGGTCGAGCCGGTGCCGTCGAGGATGTCGACGCCAAACTTCTGCTTCCAGGCAAGCCCCACGTGCTCGGGCAGGGCCTCGCCGGCGGACACGCAGAGGCGCAGCCGCCGTGAGCCGTTCTCGGGCGTGCACTCGGGATCGGCGAGCATCGCGGCATAGAGCGTCGGGACGCCGAAGAAGACCGTCGGCTGCTCGCGGCGCATGACGGCGAAGACGGACTTCGGCGTCGGACGCTCGTCGAGGAGCGCGGCCGAGGCGCCGACCGCCATCGGGAAGGTCATGGCGTTGCCGAGGCCGTAGGCGAAGAACAGCTTCGCGGCCGAGTAGACGACGTCGTCCTCGGCGATGCCGATGACGCCCTGGCCGTAGAGCCGGGCGGTCTCCATGAGGCTCGAATGGACGTGCTTGACGCCCTTCGGCATGCCGGTCGAGCCCGAGGAGTAGAGCCAGAACGCGACCTCGTCGGCCAGGGTGTCGGCGGGCGTGGGCGCGGGCGCGGCCGCGTCCAGGAGGTCCTCGAGGCGCGGGTGCGGGCCGCCGCTCTCCGCTCCCGCCGTCACGATTTTTACGTTGCGGCCGCTCGCCGCGACGGCGGCTTCGGCCGTGGCGAGAAGCGGCGCCGAGACCACGACGAGGGGGGCGCGGGAGTCCTCCAGGACGTAAGAATACTGGTCCGGGCCAAGGAGCGTGTTGAGCGGCACCGGGATGACGCCCGCGCGGATCGCGCCCCAGAAGAAAACCGAGAAGTCCACCGTGTCGAGCATGAGCATCACGGCCCGCTGCTCGCGCTGAACGCCGAGCGTTTCGAGCGCCGGGCCGACCCGGGCCGCGCGGTCCGCGAGCGCGCCGTAGGTGAGCGACCGGCGCGGATCGCGGAACGCGACCTTCTCGGCCCGCCCCTCCTTCAGGTGGCGGTCGACGAACTCGACGGCGGCGTTGTGGCGCGCGGCCATGCTCCCTCCCGGCTCGCCTCGAGGCGAACGGCATTGCCCGGGTGTTCCCCGGATCGTCCGGACCGGCAGTTATATTGCCTGTCCCGGCCCCGGCAAGCCGCGGACGCAACCCTGCCGATGCAGCGTCCGACCGCCGGGTGCGTGCTTCGAGCTTCCCCCGGATCAAGTCCGGGGTCGCACCTCGGCATGAGGAGGTCTGGCGTGGCTCTACAGAAGGCCGAGGGTGACAGCCCCGCCGCGCCCTCATAAGAGAGGCGCAAGCAAGAATACCGGAGGAGCCCATGCCTTTCGGCACCCTTCACCGCCGCAATCTTCTCGCCCTCATGGGCGCTTCCGCTCTCGCGGGGCTCGGCCCCTCGGGCGCGCTCGGACAGCAGAAGACCGTCCGCCTCGGGGTGCTGCGCCTCGCCTCCGCGGGCGCGGTCTTCATCGCCTTCGAGAAGGGCTACTTCAGGGACGAGGGGCTTTCGGTCGAGCTCAAGTTCTTCGACGCGGCGCAGCCGATCGCGGTCGCCGTGACCTCCGGCGACGTGGACCTCGGCGTCACGGCCTTCACGGGCGGGCTCTTCAACCTCGCCGGCAAGGGGCAGATGAAGATCGTGGCGGCGCAGTCGCGCGAGGAGCCGGGCTATCCGCTGATCGCCTATCTGGCTTCGAAGAAGGCGCACGAGGCGGGCTTCAGGACGCTCGCCGACTTCCGCGGCAAGACCGTCGGCATCACCCAGATCGGCTCGTCGTTCCACTACTCCATGGCGCTCTTGGCCAAGAAGCTCGGCTTCCCGCTGAGCGAGGTGCGGCTGCAGCCGCTGCAGTCGCTCTCGAACGTGGCGAGCGCCCTCGTCGGCGGCGCGGTCCAGGGGGCGCTCCTGCCCGCGACGGTGTCGCAGCCCCTCGTCGACCGCGGCGAGGCGGTGCGGCTCGGCTTCGTCGGCGACGAGACGCCCTGGCAGCTCGGCGCGCTCTTCGCCGCGACGAAGTTCTTAGGCAGCGACCGCGATGCCATCGCCCGCTTCGTGCGCGCCTACCAGAAGGGCTGCCGCGACTACCACGACGTGCTCCTGAAGAAGGGCCCGGACGGCAGCCTCCGGCACGGGCCGGAGGCCGAGGCGCTGCTCGCGATGATCTCGAAGCACGTGAACCAGCCGGTGGACGTGGTGGGAAAGAGCCTCGCCTTCGTCGAGCCCGAGGGCCGCCTCCTCCTCGACAGCGTCGCCGACCAGCTCGAGTTCTACCAGTCGCAGGGCATGGTCGACAAAGGCTTCGCCGTGAAGGACATCGTCGACACCTCCTTCGTGCCGCCGATCGGCTGAAGCCGCATGCGCCTCCTCGTCGAAGAGGTGAGCCACGACTTCAACGGCTTGTCCGTGCTGGAGGACGTCTCGTTCGAGGTCGCCGGCAACGAGGTGGTGGTGGTCATCGGTCCCTCGGGCTGCGGCAAGAGCACGCTGCTCTCCATCATCGGCGGGCTGCTGCGGCCGGCGAAGGGGGCGGTCGAGATCGAGGGCGAGCCGCCAAAGAACTCGCTCAACCCGATCACCTTCGTGTTCCAGGATTTCGCCCTTCTCCCCTGGCGCACGGTGCGGGACAACGTGGCCTTCGGCCTGGAGCATCACGGGCTCTCGCGGCGCGAGATCGACGCGCTGGTGCAGGACGCGCTCGCCCGCACGGGCCTTTCCGACTTCGCCGACGTGGTACCCAAGAAACTCTCGGGCGGCATGCGCCAGCGCGTCGGCATCGCCCGCGCGCTCGCGGTCTCGCCCGCCGTGTGCCTCATGGACGAGCCGCTCTCGGCCCTCGACGCGCAGACGCGCGAGCTTCTTCTGGAGGACTTCCGCCGCATCTGGGCCGAGGAGCGGGTCGCGACGATCTACATCACCCACAACCTCGACGAGGCCGTGCGCCTCGCCGACCGCGTCGTCGTCCTCTCCCGCCAGCCGGGCCGCATCAAGGACGTGATCGCCATCCCGATCCCGCGCGCCGAGCGCGGGGCCGAAGCCGCCGCCGCGGAGCTTGCGATGCTGCATAACCGCCTCTGGCGCCTCATCCGCGACGAGGCCATCGCGGCCGACCGGGAGCTGGCCGGATAACGAGAGTGGCGGGACCGGCTCCAAGTCACCCCGTCTTTGACGGACTGTAGCCTATCGGATACATTTATGATCGAAGTTCGTCAGACCGCCGTCTATGCCGAGTGGTTCGAACGGCTCCGCGACCGTCAGGCGCAGGCCCGGATCGCCATCCGAATCCGTCGCCTGTCTCTTGGCAACTTCGGGGACGTGAAGCCGGTCGGCGGAGGCGTTGCCGAGCTTCGGATCGATCACGGTCCCGGTTACCGGGTCTACTTCGTCCGCCGCGGCCCGGGGATTGTCATCCTGCTGTGCGGCGGCGACAAGCAGACCCAGGCCGGCGACATCCGGCTTGCCAAATCCCTCGCCGAGAAGGAATGAACGATGGCTCTCGCGACGAAGCCTTGGGATCCGGCCGAGTTTCTGGACAACGATGAAGTCGTCGCCGCCTACATCGACGCGGCCCTGGAGGACGGCGACCCGGCCCTCGTGGCGGCGGCGCTCGGCGACGTTGCCCGCGCACGCGGCATGTCCCGGATCGCCGGCGAAACTGGCATGTCCCGCGAGAGCCTCTACAAGGCATTGAACGAGAAGGGGAACCCCGAGTTCGGAACGATCCTTCGGGTGATGAAGGCCCTTGGACTGAAGCTCACGGCAAAGCCGGCCTGAACCGACATGGCCGCTCCTGCAAACACCGGTGCGACTCTCGACGCCCTCGGTCCGGTCGGAAGTTCCCGCCGCAGCCCCGTCCCCTTCCGCGGCGGCGGGTTTCAGCCCGGAGCGCACCTTGCCCTTTCGGTCGCGGGCCTCGCCGCGTTCCTCGCCCTGTGGCAGCTCGCCTTCGCCCTGCGCTGGGTGAACCCGGTGCTGCTGCCGGGGCCGGTCGAGGTCGCCCGCGCGCTTGCCGACCTCGTCTCCTCGGGCGAGCTTGCCGAGCACCTTGCCGCCTCGCTCTATCGCATCGCCCTCGGCTTCGCGCTCGGCGCCGTCGGCGGCATGGCGCTCGGGATCGCGATCGGGCTCTCGACCGTCGCCCGCTCCGTCGGCGTCCCGGGCGTCAACGCCCTGTTCCCGATCCCGAAGATCGCCATCATGCCGATCCTGATCCTGTGGCTCGGCATCGGCGAGGCCCCGAAGGTCGCGACCATCGCGCTCGGCGTGTTCTTCCCCATGGCGGTCTCGACCTTCGGGGCGATCGACAACGTGCCGCGCAACCTCGTCCGCATGGCCCAGAGTTTTGGAGTGCCGTTCCTCGACGTAGTACGAAAGGTGATGCTGCCCGGCGCGCTCCCAGGCATCCTCTCGGGCCTGCGCATCTCGGCCTCGATCGCGCTTCTGCTCGTCGTGGCCGCGGAGATGATCGGGGCGGACCGGGGCATCGGCGCCTTCGTGATGCAAGCCGGGAACCTGATGCAGACCGACCGGCTGCTTGCCGGCGTCGCCGTGCTGTCGGTCCTCGGCCTCCTCATCGGCATGGGCCTCGCGCGGCTCGAGCGCGCGCTCCTGGCGTGGCGCTGAAGAAGATGATCCGCGAGAGCGCCCGCGCCGTCCCCGTGCTCGCCGAGCACGAGGTCGTCGTGTTGGGCGGCGGCCCGGCCGGGATCGCGGCCGCGACCGCCGCGGCCAGAGCCGGCGCCGACGTGCTCCTCGTCGAGCGCTACGGTTTCCTCGGCGGCATGGGCACGGCCGGCGGCGTGACGAACTTCGCCGGCCTCTACGCCCTCTCGCACGGCGAGACCCGGCAGGTGGTGCACGGCGTCGCGGACGACCTTTTGGACCGCATCGACCGCCTCGGCGGGCTGAACAGCCCGCAGCAGGGCCTGCAGGGACGCATCACCGTGCGCTCCTACGACGTCTCGGCCTACAAGTGCGCCGCCGACGATCTTCTCCTCTCCGCCGGCGCGAAGCTGCTGTTCCACGCCTTCGCGGCGGACGCCGCCGTGGAAGGCGACAGGATCGCGGCGCTGATCGTCGAGACCAAGTCCGGACGCCGGGCGATCCGGGCGAGAGTCTTCGTCGACTGCTCCGGCGACGCGGACCTCGCGGCCCGGGCCGGCGTGCCGTTCGAGCTCGGCGACGGGCACGGCAGCGGGCTCTTCCCGACGACCATGTTCCGGGTCGGCGGCGTCGACGCCGAGAAGGCGCTCGCCGCGATCGGCGGGTTCCAGGCCATCGACCGGCTCATGGACGAGGCGGCGCGGACAGGCCGCTACCGCTTCCCACGAGCCGGCGCCATCGTGCGTCCGCAAAAGAATCCGACGGAGTGGCGGGTCAACGTCACGCAAATCAGAAACCGCGACGGACGGGCCATGGACGCCACCGACGCGCGGCAACTGAGCGAGGGCGAGGTCGAGGGCCGGCGGCAGGTCCAGGAGTACTTCCGCTTCCTCAAGAACGAGGTGCCGGGCTTCGAGGCCGCCCGCATCGTCGAGATCGCGCCGCAGGTCGGCGTGCGCGAGACGCGCCGCATCGCCGGGCGCGCGCGCCTCTCCGGCGACGACATCCCCGCCTGCGCCGACTTTCCCGACGCCGTCGGCGTCAACGCCTGGCCGATGGAGCTGCACGTCGAGGGCCGGGTCGAGTGGCGCTTCTTCCCCGACGGCAGCCGCGGCTGGTGCGGGCTTCCCTACGGCATGCTCGTGCCTCAAAAAATCTCGAACCTCCTGGTCGCCGGCCGCTGCGCCTCCATGACCCACGAGGGCCAGTCGGCGGCCCGCGCCAGCGGCGCCTGCTTCGCCATGGGCCAAGCCGCCGGCGCCGCGGCCGCGCTCGCGCTTCAAGCCGGCGCGGCGCCAGGCGAGGTGGACATGGGCGCGCTCCGGCGCCGGCTCGAAGCCGACGGTGCCTTCCTTGGAAACGAAGCCGCCGTGGCGCGTTGACCCACCTCTCCCCGCAAAGCGGGGAGAGGCCGACTCGCGAAGCGAGCGGGTGAGGGGCCAGGGGAGCGCACTCACCTAGCCCCTCACCCCAACCCTCTCCCCGCAAGCGGGGAGAGGGGGGAAGCGCCTGGACGCCCGGCCTCCGGCCGCTTTAGAGAGGCGCCAAAGCGCCAAGAACGGAGGAACGCACCATGCACCGGCGGCAACTCTTGAAAGGGATCGCGGCGCTGCCCGGCCTGTCGGCCTGGCCCGCCCTGGCGCAAGGCGACTGGCCGTCCCGCAACGTCGTCATGGTGGTGCCGTTCCCGCCCGGCGGGCAGGCGGACCTCGCCGCGAGGCCGGTCGCGGCGGCGCTGGAGAAGATTCTCGGGCGCGCCGTCGTGGTCGAGAACCGCGGCGGGGCGGGGGGCGCCGTCGGCAACGCCGCGGTCGCCCGCGCCGAGCCCGACGGCCACACGCTCCTGATGACGCTCTCGTCGCTTGCGGTGCTGCCCGAGGCCGACCGGCTCTTCGACCGCAAGCCTTCCTACGAGGTCTCGCAGCTCGCGCCGGTCGCCCGGGTCCTGGCTGACCCCACGCTCCTCGCCGTGCCGGCCGACGCGCCGTGGAAGACCCTGAAGGACCTCGTCGAGGACGCGAAGAAGCGGCCGGGCCAGATCCCCTACGGCTCGTCGGGCCCCTACGGCACCCTCCACGTCTCGATGGAGATGTTCGCCTCGGAAGCCGGCATCAAGCTCCTGCACGTGCCTTACCGGGGCGCCGGCCCCGCCGTGACGGCGCTGCTTGCCGGGCAGATCCAGGCGCTGGCCTCGGCGCCGGGCGTGCTGAAGCCCCAGGTCGACGAGGGCAAGCTGCGCGTCCTCGCGAACTGGGGCGCCGAGCGCGTGCAAAGCTTCCCGGACCTTCCGACCTTCAAGGAGCTCGGCTACCCGAACGTCGAGTTCTACATCTGGGCCGGCCTCTTCGCCCCGAAGGGCCTGCCCGACGCGGTGATGACGCGGCTTCGCGCCGCCATGCGGCAGGCCATGAGCGACCCCGCCGTCACCCGCGTCTTCGAGAATGCCGGCAGCCCGCCGGCCTACCAGGACGCCGAGGACTTCGCCCGCTTCGTCGAGGCCGACAGCGCCCGCCTCATCGCGGCCGTGAAGAAGATCGGCAAGGTCGAGTGAGCCTCGCCGCGCGACAACAACGAGGAGCCCCCATGAAATTCGCCACCTTCGCCCAGGGCGGGCAGGACCGGATCGGTCTCGTGGACGAGGCCGCCGGCCGGGTGCGCCCGGTTTCGGCGGCCCGGGACATGATCGAGCTCATCGAGCGCTATGACGGACTGAAGGGCGGCTTCGCACCGCAGGGCGGCGGCATCCCGCTCGCCGAGGTCGAGCTGAAAGCCCCGATCCCGCGCCCGCGGCGCAACGTCATCTGCGTCGGCAAGAACTACCGCGAGCACGCGAAGGAGTTCTCGCACTCGGGCTTCGAGGCCGGCGCCGTGAAGGGGGCCGAGATCGACGAATACCCGGCCGTGTTCACGAAGCTGCCGTCGAGCGTCACCGGGCCGGGCGCGACGGTGAGCCTCCATAGCCACATCACGTCGAGCGTCGACTACGAGGCGGAGCTGGCGCTCGTCATCGGCACGGGCGGGCGCGACATCGCGAAGGGCGACGCCTACGCCCACATCTTCGGCTACACCATCGTCAACGACGTGACGGCGCGGGACCGCCAGCGCAACCACAAGCAATGGTTCCTGGGCAAGGCGCTCGACGGCTTCTGCCCCATGGGGCCGTGGATCGTCACCGCCGACGAGGTCGATCCCGAGAACCTCGACGTGAAGTGCTGGGTCAACGGGGAGCTGCGCCAGGACGCCAACACGAGCGACCTCATCTTCGACATCCCGACGCTCGTCGCCACGATCTCGGCCGGCCTCACTTTGGAGCCCGGCGACGTCATCGCCACCGGCACGCCGGCCGGCGTCGGCATCGGCTTCAACCCGCCGAAGTTCCTGAAATCCGGCGACGTGGTGCGGATCGCGATCTCGGGGCTCGGGGAACTGGAGAATAGGTTCGTGTGACTAGCCGGGCTTAGCGTATTTCTTCAACCAGCGCTTGTCTCAAGTCTGCCGAGTTGCGATACAAACCTCTCCAGTGCGTGCCTCAGGTTACAAATGTCGAAAACTCCAACCAAAAGCGTGCGCTTGCGCCGCCTCCTTGAAAGTGGGTACCTCCCAAAGGAGCTACCCCCTCCTTTTGTATCTCACGATTTCGGGCGCTTCAGGAAATACCTGGAGAAATCCTGGCCGGCCGACGGGCTACAGTTCCCGAAGACAATTTATGAAAACTTTTCAATTCCAAAATTCAATGGAACAAGAAAGAAACTAGCGATAATAAACCCAACATCATACTTCCTTATTGCGCGTGAAATAGCTTATAATTGGATAGAGATAAAGGACCATCTGAGAACATCAACTATTTCTGAATTTAAACCAGTGTTCGACACAAAAGGTTCTCGTGCTCTATATGATATCGATTTTTCACATATTGAACACCGATTAGCAGAGCTTCATTCGGTTTACCCATCTGTTCTTCGATCTGACATTTCTAGATTTTTCCCATCGATATACACACACACGATTGCCTGGGCTATGCATGGTAAACTGTGGTGTAAACAAAATTTGTATAATCCCGTATTTAAAAATAGCATAGGAAATCGTTTAGATAATTTTGTTCGAAAAGGACAGGATCAGCAATCAATAGGAATCCCTATAGGGCCAGATACATCTCGCATTCTCGGAGAGATCATCGGCATCGGGATTGAAAAGGAGCTAGCTTTAGCCTTACCCCAGCTCGACGAACGAGCCCTCCGATATGTAGACGACGTAGCAATCGGTTTTGATTCCACAGAGAGCAGCGAGGGCATCCAAGCCGCCCTGATGAGATCCCTTGCCGAGTTCTCCCTTGATATTAACGTCGAAAAAACACGTGTTTCTGGTGTCGGAGAGCGCCTAGTACCAGATTGGATACATACATTAAACTCCTATAGTGTAAGCAGACGCACCAAGGATAAAAGAACGGTCATTCGAAGTTTTTTCCAAAATGTTCTTTTTTTGTCACAAGAAAATGATAGAGACAACGTGATTACCTATGCGGTAAAACGATCTAGATCATTCTTTATTGATGATGAATCTTGGCCTTATTACGAATCGCTTTTATTCCGAGTGATTCGTAAAAAGTCTGAAGCTATTCCTGCGGTCTGTCAGATACTGATTGAGAGCAAGCATAAAGGCAGACCAGTCTCTCTCATCAAGGCAGAAAAATTTATTTCTGATGCTATCAGAGCACATGCTCCCCTTCACCACGAAATGGAAGTGGCGTGGTCGCTGTTCCTTGCTAAAGCTCTGCGCATACAGGTAAAAAGAAACGACCTGGAACTCGTTGCTCGGATGACGAGTTCGGTTTGCGCGCTCATTACGTTGGATTTAAACAGTCGGGCACTCGTTGAGACGATGCCAGACATCACCAACTGGTTAAGTTTTGCGAATGATGCTGGCCTAACCTCAGAACTTTGGCTATTCGTATATGAAGCGACCCTAAAAGGCTGGATTCAAAAACAAGTACCTTGCTTTGTAGAAAATCACGCGCTGTTCGGCCCTATGATCAAGAAGAAGATCTCTTTTTACGATCCTGACAAGAATGTCTCAAGTACAAAGAAGGAATTGCGTATCTCTCGTCTGGAACTACTCAGGTTGCATTTCATGATGCGTCATATTGACGAATATTTCTGATATCCTGGACACGCACGCGCATAGGTGCCATTCGCTGGACGCGCTTGGATACGAAGCCTCAGCTCCCTCTTTCTTCCCCACAGCGCCTCGAAGAATGGCGTGCGTCTGTTCCCCCTCCGCGCAGACGGAGATGGAGCGTCTCACACCGTCAGATAGCGCCGCACCGCCGCCTCGTCGAGCGCGGACGAGTCGCCCGAGATCACGACCTCGCCGCGGTCCATGACGAGGATTCGGTCTGCGAGCTCCTTCGCGAAGTCGAAGTACTGCTCGACGAGCACGATTGCCATCTCGCCGGTCTGGCGCAGGTACTCGATGGCGCGCCCGATGTCCTTGATGATCGAGGGCTGGATGCCCTCCGTCGGCTCGTCGAGGACGAGGAGCTTCGGGCGCATCACGAGGGCGCGCCCGATCGCGAGCTGCTGCTGCTGCCCGCCGGAAAGGTCGCCGCCGCGCCGGCGCAGCATCTGCGAAAGGACGGGAAAGAGCGAGAACACGTCGTCCGGGATCGTGCGCCTCGCGCGATCGAGGGGCGCGAAGCCGGTGCGCAGGTTTTCTTCCACGCTGAGCAGCGGGAAGATCTCGCGCCCCTGCGGCACGAGCGCGATGCCGCGCCGCGCGCGCTCGAACGGCGCGAGCTTCGTCACGTCCTCGCGGTTCCACAGGATGCGGCCCCGCGACGGGGTCCGGTGGCCGACGATCGCTCGCATGAGCGAGGTCTTTCCGACGCCGTTGCGGCCCATGACGCAGGTGATCTTGCCGACCTCCGCCGTGAGCGAGACGGAGCGGAGCGCCTGCGCGGCGCCGTAGTGGAGGTCGATGGTCTCGACGGACAGCATCGGCTAGCGCCCCAGGTAGACTTCGACGACGCGCTCGTTGGCGCTGACCTGGTCGAGGGACCCTTCGGCCAGCACCGAGCCCTCGTGCAGGACCGTGACCTTCACCCCGAGGTCGCGCACGAAGGTCATGTCATGCTCGACGACGAGGACCGAGTGGGTCGCGTTGATGCGGCGCAGGAGATCGGCGGTCTCCGCCGTCTCGGCGTCGGTCATGCCGGCGACGGGCTCGTCGACGAGGAGGAGCGCCGGGTCCTGCGCGAGCAGCATGCCGATCTCGAGCCACTGCTTCTGGCCGTGGCTGAGGTTCTGGGCGAGCTCGCCGCGGCGGTCCTTGAGCTTCACGATCGAGAGGATCTCGTCCAGACGGTCGCGCTCGGCGCCCGAGAGGCGATGCAGGAGGTTCTCGAGCACCCCGCGCTCGCCCTTGAGGGCGAGGAGCAGGTTGTCCTCGACGGTGTGGCTCTCGAACACCGTCGGCTTCTGAAATTTCCTGCCGATGCCGAGCGTCGCGATGGCGGCCTCGTCGAGGGTCTTGAGGTCGTGCGTGCCTTGGAAGACGACGTCGCCCTCGTCGGGCCGCGTCTTGCCGGTGACGACGTCCATCATCGTGGTCTTGCCGGCGCCGTTCGGGCCGATGATCGCCCGCATCTCGCCCGGGTCCATGACGAGCGAGAGGTTGTTCAGGGCCTTGAAGCCGTCGAAGGAGACCGACACGCCGTCGAGGTAGAGGAGGGCCTTCGTGGTGCGCGCGTCCATGGATCTACTCCGCCGGCTGCGGCGCCGCGGCCGTGGGCAGCCGCGGGGCGTCGCCGTTGCGGCGCCGCCGCGGCCGGTGCTCCGCGAGGGTCCCGACGATGCCCTTCGGCACGAGGAGCGTCGTCGCGACGAAAAGGCCGCCGAGCGCGAACAGCCACACCTCCGGCAGGGCGCCGGTGAACCAGCTCTTCGCCGCATTGACGACGACCGCGCCGAGCGCCGCGCCAATGAGCGTGCCGCGCCCGCCGACCGCGACCCAGATCACGGCCTCGATGGAGTTCGCGGGCGAGAACTCCGACGGGTTGATGATGCCGACCTGCGGCACGTAGAGCGCGCCCGCGAGCCCGGCCATCATGGCCGAGACGACGAAGACGAAGAGCTTGTAGTGCTCGACCCGGTAGCCGAGGAAGCGGGTGCGGCTCTCGGCGTCGCGGATCGCGACCAGCACCTTGCCGAGCTTAGACGTGACGATCGCCCGCGCGACGAGGAAGCCGCCGCAGAGCGCGAGCGCCGAGAGCCCGAACAGCGCCGCCCGCGTGCCCGGCGCCTGGACCGGAAAGCCGAGGACGTCCTTGAAGTCGGTGAGGCCGTTGTTGCCGCCGAAGCCGAAGTTGTTGCGGAAGAAGCCGAGGAGCAGGGCGTAGGTCATGGCCTGCGTGATGATCGAGAGATAGACGCCGGTGACGCGGGAGCGGAAGGCGAACCAGCCGAGCGCGAAGGCGAGGAGGCCGGGCACCAGGAAGGCCATCAGGAGCGCGTAAGGGAAGCTCTGGAATCCCCACCAGGCGACCGGAAGCTCGGTCCAGTTCAGGAACACCATGAAGTCCGGCAGCACCGGATGGGCATAGACCCCGCGCGGGCCGACCTGGCGCATGAGGTACATGCCCATGGCGTAGCCGCCGAGCGCGAAGAAGGCGCCGTGCCCGAGCGAGAGAATGCCGCAGTAGCCCCAGACGAGATCGAGGGAGACGGCGAGCAGCGCGTAGGTCAGCCACTTGCCGAACAGCACGACGAAGTGCGTCGGCACGTGGAACGACGACGACGGCGGGAGCGCGAGGTTGAGGACCGGCACGAGCACGGCAAGGGCGATGAGAACTGCCACGAAGGCCGCGCCCTGGCCGCCGATGAGGGTCAGGAGGATGGGGCGGCGGTTCATGGGCGCACCTCTTCCCTCCCCCTTGCGGGGAGGGCCGACTCGGCCGAAGGCCGAGCGGGGTGGGGGTCGCCGTCATAGAGCGCCGCATCGACGGGATCGGAGTGCCGAAGCAGCCGCAAAGGCCCGAGCCGGGCGGATCGCGTGGTCGTGCCCCTGCGGCTGATGCGTCGCAGGCCGGCTTCGATGAACAGCTCCATGCCGGCGACCCTCACCCCGCTCGGGGCTTCGCCCCGAGTCGGCCCTCCCCGCAAGGGGGAGGGGATCGCGTCGGCGCGCATCATCGACATCGCCCTCATGCCTCGACCGCCCTTCCCTTCAGGGCGAAGAGCCCCCGCGGGCGTTTCTGGATGAAGAGGATGATGAAGACGAGGATCATGATCTTGCCGAGCACCGCGCCGGCGAAGGGCTCGAGAAGCTTGTTCGCGACGCCGAGGGTGAGGGCCGCGACGAGGGTGCCCCAGAGGCTGCCGACGCCGCCGAACACCACGACCATGAAGCTGTCGATGATGTAGCCCTGACCGAGGTTCGGCGAGACGTTGTCGATCTGCGACAGCGCGACGCCGGCGATGCCGGCGATGCCGGAGCCGAGGCCGAAGGTCATGGCGTCGATCCAGTTGGTGCGGATGCCCATGGACGCCGCCATGCGCCGGTTCTGCACCACGGCGCGCATGCGCAGGCCGAAGGAGGTGAACTTCAGGACGAAGAGCAGCACCAGGAACACCGTCAGCGAGAAGACGACGATCCAGATGCGGCTCCAGGTCAGCGCGATGCCGAGGACCTCGAGCGACCCCGACATGAAGCGCGGATTGCCGACCTCCCGGTTGTTCGGCCCGAAGATCGTGCGCACCGCCTGCTGCAGGATGAGCGAGACGCCCCAGGTCGCGAGCAGCGTCTCGAGGGGGCGCCCGTAGAGGAAGCGGATGACGCCGCGCTCGATCAGGACGCCGACGCCGCCCGCGACCAGGAAGGCGAGCGGCAGGGCGATCACGAGGGAGAGGTCGAACAGGCCGGGATAGCGGGTGCGGATCAGCTCCTGCACCGCGAAGGTGGTGTAGGCGCCGAGCATCACCATCTCACCGTGCGCCATGTTGATGATGCCCATGACGCCGAAGGTGATGGCGAGGCCGATCGCGGCAAGCAGCAGCACGGAGCCGAGCGAGATGCCGTAGAAGACGTCCTGCACGGTGGAAAGGATCGCCTGGCGGCGCTCGATCTCGGCGACGCCGCGCTCGGCAGCCTGGCGCAGCCGCTCCGGGGCGTCGCCGGGGAGGCTGCGCAGCAGCGCCTGGGCGTCGGCGTCGCCGCGCTCGGCGATAACGGAAGCGGCGGTCAGGCGGTCGAGCTCGGGCTGGTCCGCGGCAAGAAACACAAGGGCGGCGTTCGCCTCGTTGAGCGCCCGCCGGACCCGCGGGTCGGTCTCGCGCTCGAGGGCGGTGCGCACGGTCGGCAGGGCCGCGGCGTTGCGGGACTTGAAGACGGACTGCGCGGCTTCGAGGCGCTTCCCTGGGTCCGGCGCGAGGAGCGTCAGGCCGCCGAGCGCCGAGTCGATCGCGCGGCGGATGCGGTTGTTGACGCGCACGGGCTTGAGGCCCGCGGGCGCCGCGGCGGGCTGCCCGGTCGCGACCTCGGTCACGGCGTCGCCCTTGCCCTTGATGAAGAGCTTCCTCTCGGAAGAGAAGAGGAGCCGCCCGTCGGCCAGCGCCTGAACGACCTCGGCGGCGCGCGGATCGCCGCTTTTGGCGACCTCGTCGATGGCGGCCTCGGTCTCGGCGTAAGCGTCGGCCGAGAAGCGCGGCAGCGCCTCCTCGAAGCCCGCGGCGTGGGCCGGGAGCGCGGCGGTCAAGACCAGAGCGCCGGCAAGGACCGCCACGACAGCGGCCGCGAGCCCCCGAACGATCGGCATGGAACGTTTCCGGTTTGGTTTTCTTGGAGGTTTTCTTGGAGCTTTTTCTTGGAGCTTTCTGTGGGAAAGCAGCGGGTGGGAGATGGACCGCTCCCACCCGCCGTCTTCACCGTCGCGGACCTAGCTGCCCTGTCCGCCGCACTTCTTGGTCTTGGTGTTGTAGTTGCCGCACTTCAGCGTCACCCAGTCGGCGACGAGGTCCTTCGAGCCGTCGAGTTCCTTCGACCAGGCGTCGCCCGGCACGAGCCCTTCGGTCTTCCACACCACGTCGAACTGGCCGTCGCCCTTGATCTCGCCGATGAACACCGGCTTCGTGATGTGGTGGTTCGGGAGCATCTTCGAGATGCCGCCGGTGAGGTTCGGCGCCTCGATGCCCGGGAGCGCGTCGATGACCTTGTCCGGGTCGGTGGTGCCGGCCTTCTCGACCGCCTTGACCCACATGGCGAAGCCGACGACGTGGGCCTCCATCGGGTCGTTCGTGACCCGTTTGTCGTTCTTCGTGAAGGCCTTCCACTTCGCGATGAAGTCCTTGTTGGCGGGCGTGTCGATCGACTGGAAGTAGTTCCACGCCGCGAGGTGCCCGAGGAGCGGCTTCGTGTCGATGCCGGCGAGCTCCTCCTCGCCGACCGAGAAGGCGACCACGGGAATGTCGGTCGCCTTGATGCCGGCGTTGCCGAGCTCCTTGTAGAACGGCACGTTGGCGTCGCCGTTGATGGTCGAGACCACCGCCGTCTTCTTGCCGGTCGAGCCGAACTTCTTGATGTCGGAGACGATCGTCTGCCAGTCGGAGTGCCCGAACGGCGTGTAGTTGATCATGATGTCGTTCGGGGACACGCCCTTGGCCTTGAGGTAGGCCTCGAGGATCTTGTTCGTGGTGCGCGGGTAGACGTAGTCGGTGCCGGCCAGCACCCAGCGCTGCACCTTCTCCTCCTTCATGAGGTAGTCGAC
>DASVPW010000172.1:0-43231 GCA_036389455.1 Beijerinckiaceae bacterium | reverse complement strand
GACGGGCGCGTCTTCTCCATCGCCTACCAGCCGATGCCGGACGGCGGCTGGGTCGCGACCCACGAGGACGTCACCGAACGCAAGGCGGCGGAAAGCGCGCTCGCCGAGCAGAACCGCCGCTTCGACGCCGCCGGCGCGTTTTGCGGCTATCGCGGGGTCGGCAGCGACGTCACGGCCGAGCGCGAGACGCAGGAGCGTCTCGCCGCCACCCATGCGGCGCTCCAGAAGATCAACGGCGAACTCGCGCGCCACAACCTGCGTTTCGACACCGCTCTCAACAACATGACCCACGGCCTGTGCATGTTCGACGGCGAGCGCCGGCTCATCGTCTGCAACAGGCGCTACGTCGAGATGTACGGGCTCTCGCCTGAGCTCGCGGCGCCGGGCACGCACTACGACGACATCCTGGCCCACCGGCTGGCGATGGGGATCTACCCCAAGACCGGGCCCGAGCAGTACATCGCCGACCTGACCTCGACGGTCACGCGACGCGAGGCCCGCACGCGGCTCCTCGAGCTCGTGGACGGGCGCGTGTTCTCGATCGCCTACCAGCCGATGCGGGACGGCGGCTGGGTCGCGATCCACGACGACGTCACCGAGCGCCGGGAGGCCGAGCGGGCGCTCGCCGAGCAGAACCGCCGCTTCGACGCCGCCCTCAACCACATGGCCCAAGGGCTGTGCATGTACGACGCCGAAGGGCGGCTCATCGTCTGCAACCGGCGCTACGCCGAGCTCTACGCCCTGCCGCCCGGGCTGACGGCGCCCGGCACGTCGATCAGGACGATCCTCGCGCACCGCCTCGAGGTCGGAACCGGGCCGCGCGACCTTGCGGCCTACCGGGACGAGCAGCTCACGAGCGCCTTCCAGGGCCGCCCAAGCCGCTACCGGCTCGAGCTCCAGGACGGGCGCACCATGCAGATCCGCCACGAGCCGATGGTCGGCGGCGGCTGGGTCGCGACCATCGAGGACGTCACCGCGGCGATCGAGGCCGAGGCGCGGATCGAGCACATGGCGCGCCACGACGCGCTCACCGGGCTCGCAAACCGCGTGCTCTTCCGCGAGGAGATGGAGAAGGCGCTCGCCCGCGTCGCCCGCGGCGAGACGGTCGCCGTGCTCTGCCTCGACCTCGACCACTTCAAGAGCGTCAACGACACCCTCGGCCACCCGGTCGGCGACAGCCTGCTCAAGGCCGCGACCGAGCGCCTCCTCGCCTGCGTGCGCGACACCGACACCGTGGCCCGCCTCGGCGGCGACGAGTTCGCGATCCTCCAGGCCGGGATCGACGGGCCCGGGGCCGCCGCCCTGCTGGCGCGGCGTCTGATCGAGGGGATCGGCGAGCCGTACGAGATCGACGGCCACCAGGTCGTGGTCGGGACGAGCGTCGGCATCGCGCTCGCCCCGGACGACGGACGCGATCCCGACCAGCTCCTCAGGAACGCCGACATGGCGCTCTACCGGGCGAAGTCCGACGGGCGGCGCGCCTCGCGCTTCTTCGAGCCCGAGATGGACGCGCGCCTCCAGGCGCGTCGGGCGCTCGAGCTCGACCTGCGCAAGGCCCTGGCCGAGGCGCAGTTCGAGCTCTTCTACCAACCTCTGATCGAGCTCCGCGGCGAGACCGTCAGCGGCTGCGAGGCGCTGATCCGCTGGAACCACCCGGAGCGCGGCCTCGTCCCGCCGGCCGAGTTCATCCCGCTCGCCGAGGAGATCGGGCTCATCGTGCCGCTCGGCGAATGGGTTCTGCGGGAGGCCTGCCGCGAGGCCGCGGGCTGGCCGAAGCCCCTGAAGGTCGCGGTCAACCTGTCGCCGGCCCAGTTCAAGAGCCGCAGCCTCGTCCAGGCGGTGGTGCGCGCGCTCGCGTCCTCGGGGCTTTCCGCGAGCCGGCTCGAGCTGGAGATCACCGAGACGGTGCTCCTGCTCGAGAACGAGGCCACGGTCGCGACCCTGCACCGGCTCCGCGGCCTCGGCGTGCGCATCTCCATGGACGATTTCGGCACCGGCTACTCGAGCCTGAGCTACCTGCGCAGCTTCCCCTTCGACAAGATCAAGATCGACCGCTCGTTCGTGCGCGACCTCGCGGACAAAGAGGATTGCGCCGCGATCATCCGCGCCGTCGTGGGCCTGGGGAGGAGCCTCGGCATGACGACGACGGCCGAGGGCGTCGAGACGGTCGAGCAGCTCGCGCAGGTGCGGGCGGAAGGCTGCACCGAGGTGCAGGGCTACCTGTTCAGCCCGCCCCAGCGCGCCTGCGACCTGCCGCGCTTCTTCGAGGGGCAGGCGGCCGCCGCCCGCGCGGCGGCGCGGACCGCGGCCTGACTTCGTGCCGGGCGCTCAGCGGTGCGCGTGGGCGCGGTGCCGCTTGCGGTAGGCCTTGCGGGTCGAGCCGGTACTCTGGGGGACGCCGATCACGCCCTTGACCCCGCCGACGACGCCGCCGGTCACGCCGCCGACGACGCCGCCCACGGCCCCGCCGACCGGCCCCGCGGCCCGGTTGCCGACCCGGGCCCCGTCCTGCGCCCCGCGCACGATTCCCTGCGCCTCGGCGACCGCCGGAAGCGCCAGGACGGCGGCGACCGCGACCGCTATGATGATCCGCGCCTTCATGGGAGACCTCCTGTGGTTTTCGGAGGCACAACGATGGGGCTTGGGGCGGGTTCCGCATCTGCGGGATCGCGGGTCCGCCGGCACGCCGCGCCTGCGGCCTTGCGCCGGTTGGGCAGCCGGATGGGCGCGCTGGCCCCGCCGGGCGTTGCCGATTAGGCTTCGGCCCGAGCACGGACCCGCTTCATGCGACACTGGCACGGCCCCTTCGACAAGCGGGGCTACCACCACGGCAACCTCAAGGAGGCCCTGATCGAGGCGGCGCGGCGCTTCATCGCCGAGCGCGGCCTTTCGGGCTTCACTCTGGTCGACGCCGCGAAGCTCGTCGGGGTCTCGCCGGCGGCGCTGTACCGGCACTTCAGCGGCCGCGAGGCCCTCGTCGCCGAGGTCGCGGGCCGCGGCTTCGACCAGCTCGCCGCGCGCCTCGCCCGGGCGCTGCGCGGCCCCGGCACCCCGATCGAGCGCTTCACCCGCATGGGCGAGGCCTATCTCGCCTTCGCCGAGGAGGAGCCGGGATTCTATGCCGCCATGTTCGCCCCGCGGGGCGGCGAGGCCGAGGCGCCCCGCGGACCTTGGGGGCCGCCTCCGGGCGCGGCGGCGGCCGAGGAGACGCCCGGTCCCTTCAACCTCCTCGTCAACGCCCTCATGATGACCTTCCCGGACGGCTTCGACGGGGTCGACCCGCGCTTCATCGCGCTCGAGGTCTGGGCCCTCTCGCACGGCATCGCGACCCTCTCGGCCGCCGGCCAGCTCCCGAAAGGCCCGGGTGTCCCGGACAAGGTCGAACTCCTGCGCGCCGGGGTGCTCGCGCTGGTGCACGGGGCGATGGCGCGGGGGAAGGCCGGCTGATGTCCATCCGCCACCTGTCCGTCTGGCTGCAGGATCTCGGGCCGATCCAAGGTCCAACAGGCTGCGCCACGGCCTCCGCTAAAAATTCCCTTGCCGCCTCTTGAACCCGCCGCCGCCTCGTTGCATGTTAATGTTGTTGACATTCACATGCGGAGACCGCGATGTCGTGCCATGCCTCCACGGCCGGTTGGAATGCCGGCTCCGAAGCCGGCTCTCAAGCCGGCCCCACCCAGCGCCGCTGCGGCCCGCCCAAGGGGCTGGAGATCGCCGGGATCGTGCTCGGCTTCGTCTTCTTCTGGCCCCTGGCGCTCGCCTACCTGATCTGGAAGTGCGCGGGCTATCCGGTGCCGAACGAGGCGAAGAGCTTCTTCGAGAAGAACTTCAGCCGCCTCGGCTGGGGTCCCAACGGAGGCGGGCCGTTCCGGGCGCGGCCGTTCTCGTCCACCGGCAACTTCGCCTTCGAGGAGTACCGCCGGCGCGAGCTTGAGCGCCTCGAGGAGGAGCGCCGCAGGCTCGACGAGGAGGCGCACGCCTTCGCGGAGTTCGTCGAGGAGCTGAAGCGCGCCAAGGACCGCGACGAGTTCGACGCCTTCTTGGCGAAGCGCCGCCAGGGCCCGGCCGCGGCCTGAACGGGCGCGTCCGCCGCCGCATCCGGCGGGGCGCCTCCGGGCGCTCCGCTTGGCGGATCGTCCCCGATCGGGCATGTCTCGCCCGATGCCCGACCCCGCCTCCTCCCTCGGGACCGAGCCCGCCCGCCGTCTCCTGTCCGCCGCCGCGGTGCGCGAGCGCGCGCACGCGCTCCTCGGGCACGGTCTTGCCGGGCGCCTCGACCATTTCGACATGGACCTCGATCGCCTCGACGCCGCCGCCGGCGAGGTCGTCAGGACCATCCGCGAGAGCTACCCGGCCCTCAACATTCCCTTCCACGCCCGCTGGCGGCATTTTTCGGCCGGCGGGCTCGCCCGCTGGGGCAGCATCGTCCCGATGGCGCCCTGGACGGACGCCCCCGCGATGGCGCGCGCGGCCTTCGACCTCGCGATCGTGAGCGTGCTCCTCGACGCCGGCGCCGGCCCGGGCTGGGCTTACGAGGAGGGCCGCACCGGCGGGGTCTTCTCCCGCTCGGAGGGCCTCGCGGTCGCGAGCTTCGAGATGTTCATCTCCGGCGCCTTCTCGAGCCGCCCGGACGACCCCTTCCGGGTCGACGCGGGCGCCCTCGCGGCGCTCTCGCCGGAGGAGCTGGCGCGGGGTTTCCAGGTCCGCTCCGATAATCCGCTGGTCGGGGTCGAGGGCCGCGCCGCGCTCCTCAACCGTCTCGGCGAGGTCGTGGCCGGGAGCCCCGACGTCTTCGGGCGCGCCGACGAGCCCCGCCCCGGCGGGCTCTTCGACCTCCTCGCGGGAGAGGCCGAGGGCGGGACGCTGCCGGCGCCCGCCATCCTCGGGGCGCTCCTCTGGCACCTCGGCGCCATCTGGCCGGGCCGGATCGCGCTTGCCGGCGTGAACCTCGGCGACACTTGGCGCCATCCCCTGGCCGAGGCGCCGGACGCGACCGACGGCCTCGTGCCGTTCCACAAGCTGTCGCAATGGCTGTCCTATTCCCTGATCGAGCCGCTCGAATGGGCCGGGATCGCCGTCACGGACGTCGGCGGCCTCACCGGCCTGCCCGAGTACCGCAACGGCGGCCTCTTCCTCGACGCCGGCGTCATCGCTCTCAAGGACCCGCGCGAGGCGGCGACGGCGCACGAGGTCGGCTCGCGCCTCGTCGTCGAGTGGCGGGCCCTGACCGTCGCCCTCCTCGACCGCATCGCGCCGCTCGTGCGCGAGAGGCTCGGCCTCTCCGAGGAGGCGCTGCCCCTCGCCAAAGTCCTCGAAGGCGGCACCTGGGCGACGGGACGGCGCCTCGCCCGCGAGCGGCGGACCGACGGCGCGCCGCCGCTCACGGTCAAGAGCGACGGGACGGTTTTTTGAACGCTTCCCCGGCGCTTCGCGGCTGTTTAGGTTGCAGGTCAGCTCCACTGTCATCCCCGGCCGGAGGCGGCTTTGCCGCCGGAGGGGAAGGGGATCCATCCCTCCGTCGGAACCGGTGCATGGGTCCCCTTCCCTCGCTTTGCTCGCCGAGGACGACAGTGCGTGCCTGGGGAGAAGGAACAACGGCATGCAGGGCGTCACCGTCGTCGATCATCCGCTCGTCCAGCACAAGCTGACGCTGATGCGCGACAAGACCCGCTCGACGAAGGGCTTTCGGCAGCTCCTCAACGAGATCGGCATGCTCCTCGCCTACGAGGTCACCCGCGACCTGCCCCTCGAGGCGGTCGAGATCGAGACGCCGCTCACGCCCATGACGGCGCCGCAGATCGCCGGCAAGAAGCTCGTGCTGGCGCCGATCCTGCGCGCCGGCGTCGGGTTCCTCGACGGCATGCTCGACCTCATGCCCTCCGCCCGCGTCGCCCACGTCGGCCTCTACCGCGACCCCGAGACGCTCCATGCCGTCGAGTACTACTTCAAGGCCCCCTCCGACCTCTCCGACAGGACGGTTCTCGTCCTCGACCCGATGCTCGCGACCGCGAACACGGCGGTCGCCGCAGTCGACCGCCTCAAGGAGCGCGGCGCCCGGGATCTCCGCTTCGTCTGCCTCCTCGCGGCGCCGGAGGGAATCGAAAGATTCCGCGGCGCGCACCCCGACGTGCCGATCTGGACCGCCGCCGTCGACGACCACTTGAACGACCACGGCTACATCGTGCCCGGCCTCGGCGACGCCGGCGACCGCATGTACGGGACGCGCTGAAGCATGATCCCGAAAAGTGGGAACCGGTTTTCGGAAAAGACCATGCATGAGCAAAGATAGAATGCGCTTCATCCTGGCCGACTGGGGCACGAGCCGCTTCCGCGCCTACCTCGTCGACGGCAAGGCGATCGTCGACCGCGTTTCGTCCGACGAGGGCGTCTCGAACCTGCGCGAGGGCCAGCACCGGGACGTGTTCCTCAAGCACTGCCGCCCCTGGCTCGAGCGGGAGCCGGACGCGCCGGTCGCCCTCGTCGGCATGGTGGGGAGCCGCGAGGGCTGGCGCATGGCGCCCTACGCCGAGTGCCCGGCGGGTCCCGAGGAGATCGCCCGCGCCATGATCGAGGTCGAGATCGAGGGCCGGCGCCTGGGCCACATCGTGCCGGGCCTCACGTGCGAGCCCGAGGACGGCACCGGCGCCGTCGACGTGATGCGCGGCGAGGAAACCCTTTGTCTTGGCGCGGGCGTCGCCGATGGCCTGATCTGCCTCCCGGGCACGCACCCGAAATGGGTCGAGATGCGGGGCGGCGCGATCCGCCGCTTCGCCACCTACTTCACCGGCGAGATGTACGGGCTTCTGCGCCACCACTCGATGGTCGGGCGCCCCGCGACCGAGCCCGAGGATCCGTCCGGGTTCGAGCGCGGCCTCGATGCAGCCGAGCGCAATAACGGCCGCAACGGCCGCAGGGTCGGCCTCCTGCATCTCATCTTCGGCGCCCGCGCCGCGGCGGTCACGGGAAAGCTGCCGACGGCGCAGCTCGGGCCGTACATCTCGGGGCTCCTCACCGGCGACGAGGTCGCCGGCGCCTTCTCCCTGTTCGAGAAGCCGGAGCGGGTGACCGCCATCGGCGACCCCGGCCGGATCGCGCTCGTCGCGAAAGCGCTTGCCCGCCACGGCGTCGCGGTCGCCCCCGTGCCGGCCGAAGAAGCCCTGATCGCGGGCCTCGCCCGCATCCTGCGGCACCACCGGATCTGAGCCGGCGGCAAGCCCTTGGAAACCAACCGGGACGAAACCCGGGAGCCGCCGGGGCGCGCTAAGGACCTGTTGGCGTCGGGCACGCGATGATCGGCGGGAACCGTTCCGTCCCCACCAGAAGCGCACCATGCCTCGTCCGATCGTCTGGGCCCTCGGCATCCTCGCCTCCTCGGCGCTCTCCGCTACCACGGCGAGCGACCGCATCTCCAAGGCCTTCGGCCTCGGCTTCTCCCGCGCCGGGACCTCGACGGCGCAGCCGGGCGAGGGCGACCGGGTCGTGGTCTCGGCCGACCTCGCCGGCCACTTCGTCGTGCATCCGACCCTCGACGGCAAGCGCATCCGCATGCTGGTCGACACCGGCGCAAGCCTCGTCGTGCTCTCGCACGAGGACGCGCGGCTCGTCGGCGTCGCGGTCTCGCCTCGCGACTACACCCATCGCGCCGGGACCGCGAACGGCGTCGTCCAGGCGGCGCCGGTGCGCTTTGCCGAGATCAGGGTCGGCGACATCGTCGTGCGCAACGTCGACGCCCTGGTGCTGCCGCCCGGCCGCCTCGGCACGAGCCTCCTCGGGATGTCCTTCCTCAAGCGCCTCGGCGGCTTCGAGGTGGCGCAGGGCCGGCTGATCCTGAAGGGGTAGTCTGCTCGACTTCTCGCGCCAGCTCAGTCGGCCGCCTGCCTAACGGCGGCGGCCGGTATCCACCCTTGCCGGCAAGATCCGGCATAGGGCGCCCGCTGCCCGGGGCGAGCGGTGGTCACCCCGCAGCTTTCGTCCGGCTTGGGCGCGTACACGATGTCGCGCCAATGGTCCCCGGCGGCCGAGTCGCAGAGGAAGATCGCCTACTTTGCGGCGTCGCGGAGCCGGCCAACGATCGGGTACCTCTTGCCCGGCCCGCTCCGGACCGCACCGCGCCACCGCGCGGCAGATTCAGCCCGGCCACCCGCGAGGGCACGCGTCGTACTGATCGCCGCCGACCTGAACCGCCTGCCTGCGCGGCGTTGCGGCCGACGCGCCGACGGCACGAACCATGGCGCTGCCGAGCGTGAGGAAGATGTCCACCGTCTCATGGAACTCCGTCGTTTCTCCAGATCGTCCGCCGGGCTGCCGATTCCTCGACAGGCGTTCGGCAGGCCGCGGTTCGGCCGCCATGGATAGAATGCGGATGAGCCGGTCGGGTTCACTCTTCCGCCGCCGCCCAAGCTCAGGTTTGCGGCATCCCGGGATAATCGAAACACCCGGATATCGCTACTTCATGCACTTCAGAATGCAGATATAGGGGTTCGTGGTTTTCTGCTTGATGAATCCGTTCGCGTCGCAGGCGACCCTGATCCTGCGAATCGCGTCGCTCACGTTGCCGCCTACGGTGAGTGCATACCGGCCGCTCGAGTCATGACCGATCTCGACGACGATGTCGGTATGGGAGGCATAATTCTTGTTCGCCTTCGCGAATTGGAAATCGTGGCTAGTCCCCCCACGATTGTTCTGGATGATGTCTCCGACCTGAGGGGCGTGGGCCGTGATCTCCAGGCCCGCGAAGGCGCGGGGATTGTTGATTGCGTCATGGACGAAGACCGAGTGACCCGCCGCGAACTTGAACTCGGCCGATGTGGCGCCGGCCTGCTTCACGCACCACAACACAAAGACTGCCGCCCAAGGAACGGCGCAGCTCGTGAAGCCGCCGACGGTCTCGTTCCAGTAGCGTTTGATCTGGTTGCAGAGCTTGTCGTCGTGCTCGTCCAGGAACTGGAACTTGCCGTGCTGCTCGAGAGCGATGTCGGCAAGGTCGCGGGCGAAAGCCGTAGTCATTGGTGAGCTCCTTCATTGAAGAGAAGGGAAACTTCCTCCCTTCGCGGCACGCCTGTGGCGCCGCGAGCCGGCGGGGTGCAGACAGCGTCTTTTATCGGGTCCGGCTTCCTGCCGGACCCGTCAGGGAGCAGCGATCAATCGTGACGCTGCTCGGCATGAAACATGGCGTCTGCCGCGCCATCAGGGCGGGGGCAGCGTCGCTCAGACCTTCTCGCACTTCAGGATGCAGATGTAGGGATTCGTGGACTTCTGCTTGATCAGCCCGTTCGAATCGCAGGCGACCCTGGTCCTGCGGATCGCGTCGCTCTCGTTGCCGCCTACCGTGAGCGCGAAGCGACCGGCCGAATCCTGGCCGACCTCCACCACGATCGCCGAATGAGAAGCATAATTCTTGTTCGCCTTGGCGAAAGCGAAGTCGTGGCTGGTGCCGCCGCGATTGTTCTGGATGATGTCGCCGATCTGAGGAGCGTGAGCAGTGATCTTCACGCCCTGGAACGCCCGGGGGGTGTTGTTGATCGCGTCGTGGACGAAGACCGAATGGGCTGCCGCGAACTTGAATTCAGTGGACGTGGCGCCGGCCTGCTTCACGCACCAGGACACGAAGACCGCGGACCAGGGAACATCCGTGCAGCTCGTGAAGCCGCCGACGGTCTCGTCCCAGTATCGCTTGATCTGCTTGCAGAGCTTGTCGTCGTGCTCGTTGAGGAACTGGAACTTGGCGTGCTGCTCCAGCGCGATATCGGCGAGGTCGTGCGCGAAAGTCATGTGGCTCTCCTCTGGTTGACGGTAATTTGTACTTCGAAGAGCAGGTCTTCTCGCGTGAGTTCATCGTGAATTCCATCAGGCGCTCTCGTAGCAGCTTGACTCCCCCTAAAGCCAAGCTTGGGCATCGCCCCTCGTGAACTCAATTCCCTCCCTTGCGATTATCCGCTATCTCCCCCCGTCTTATCCCCACGCCAGAGCCCCCATGTTCCCCAAGCCCCAGGCCGCGCTTGCGCCCAACACCTACGCGTTCGAGCGCTTCCCCCTCGTGAAGCCGACGGGGTTCCGCGAGTACGACGCGCGTTGGCTGTTCCCCCAGGAGATCAACCTCATGGGGGTGCAGGCGCTGGGAATGGGGATCGGCACCCTCGTGCACGAGATGGGGGTCAGGCCCGACATCGTGACTGGCCACGACTTCCGGGCCTACTCGTCCTCGATTAAGTACGCGCTCGTCTCCGGCATGATGGCGGCGGGGATGCGCGTCAAGGACGTCGGGCTCGCGCTCTCGCCGATGGCCTATTTCGGCCAGTTCGCCCTCGACTGCCTTTGCGTCGCCATGGTGACGGCCTCGCACAACGACAACGGCTGGACCGGGGTCAAGATGGGGGCGAACCGCCCGCTCACCTTTGGCCCCGATGAGATGGGCCGCTTGCGCGACATCGTGCTCAGCGCGGCCTTCAGGCCGCGGGACGGCGGCGCCTACGAGTTCGTCGCGGACTTCGCCGGGCGCTACATCGCCGACCTGACCGACCGGCCGAGGATTAGGCGCAAGCTCAAGGTCGTCGCCGCCTGCGGCAACGGCACCGCAGGCGCCTTCGCGCCGCAGGTGCTGGAGAAGCTCGGCTGCGAGGTCGTGCCCCTCGACGCCGAGCCCGACTACACCTTCCCGCGCTACAACCCGAACCCCGAGGACATGAAGATGCTGCACGCCATCGCGGACACCGTCCGCGAGACGGGCGCCGACGTCGGCCTCGGCTTCGACGGCGACGGCGACCGCTGCGGCGTGGTGGATAACGAGGGCGAGGAGATCTTTGCGGACAAGATCGGGGTGATGCTTGCCCGGGATCTATCGAAGCTGCACCCGAACTCGACCTTCGTGGTCGACGTGAAGTCGACCGGGCTCTTCGCCACCGACCCGGAGCTCAAAGCCCGCGGCGTCAAGGCCGACTACTGGAAGACCGGGCACTCCTACATCAAGCGCCGGGTGACGGAGCTCAAGGCTCTCGCCGGCTTCGAGAAGTCCGGCCACTTCTTCTTCAACGCGCCGGTCGGACGCGGCTACGACGACGGCCTCCTCACCGCGATCCACGTCGTCGAGATGCTCGACCGCAACCCCGACAAGTCGATGGCCGACCTCTACCGGGCGCTGCCCAAGACCTGGGGCTCGCCCACCATGGCGCCGAAGTGCGCCGACGAGGTGAAGTATGAGGTGGTCGAGCGCGTCGTCGCCCGCTTCAAGGCGATGCAGGACAAGGACGAGAGGGTCGCGGGCCAGCCGATCCGCGACCTCGTCACGGTCAACGGGGTCAGGGTCACGGTCGAGGACGGCACCTGGGGGCTCGTGCGCGCTTCTTCCAACAAGCCCGAGCTCGTGGTCGTGGTCGAGAGCCCGGCCTCGGAGGCGCGCATGCGTCAGATGTTCGAGGCGGTCGACGGCGTGCTGCGCGAGAACCCGGAGGTCGGCGCCTACAACCAGACGATATGACGGCAGGCGCAGACGCCGTCGCCGTCAAAGGCTGGCGCGCTCAGCCGAGGCAGGGTGTCGTGCCCTGCCAGACCACTTCCTTGACATTGCGGACCGGCCACGGGGTCTGCTCGGACAGGGGCAGCTGGCTCGCGCCCGAGACCCATTGCAGGACTGAGGCGCCGAACACCGGGGTGTAGTTGATGTCCACGTCGGCCCGGATGTAGCTGCTGTCCGCGGTCTGGAACCCGTCGGGCACGGTCACGACCGTGCCCTTCGGCAGGCCCGGGGGATTGCCCGGGCCGCGCGCCGCGCTCCAGCACACCGTGCCCTTGAGGACGGGCTGGCCGTTGGAGACCTGGCCGGTGTCCTTCACGACGATGCTGGACACGACCATCTTGACGTTGTCGCCATTGTGGGGCGCCATCACGGCGATCGCGGCGCCGAAGATCGCGTCCATGTCGGACGCGCTGACGCTCGTCGCGCGTCCGGTGAGGTCGGCGAGGGTGCGCGACAGGAGCGTGATCTTGCGGTCGGTGTTCACCGCGAAGGTCAGCTCGGTCATGCCGAGATACATCAGCACCATCACGGGCAGGACCATCGCGAACTCGACCGCCGCGACCCCCTGGCAGGACCGGAGGAAAAGCTCGACCCGGCGGCAGAGCCGCGAGACCGTCACATGGGCCACGGCATGCATCTCAAGGCTCCTACTGCGCGAACGGCTCGGTACGGAACGCGGCCGTTCCCATGATGAGGCGGTTGCCGTTCTTGAGGTTCGCCTGGTTGGGGTTGAGCAGGCTCACGAACACGGGCATCTCGACCGCGGCCCTGACCACGACGATCTGGTTCGCGCCCGGCGGCTCGTACTTGCCGAAGTTGTCGGCGTCGAACTGACCGTCCGAGGTGATCGGCATCTGCGGCTTCTGGCCCGGGAAGGACGTGAAGAGGCGCACGTCGATCTGGATCTTGTCGCAAGGAATCAGCGCCGTGACGCTCTTGCAGATCTCTTCGCGGAACTTCCCGACGAGCTGCTCCGCCGGCGTCGAGGCGTTGTCCGCCTGGAACTGCCCGGTGTAGATCCGGCGGGACGCGTTGGTGACGCCGGTTTCCAGGACCTGGGTGGTCCACAGCGTCAGGGCCGTCTCCAGGATGGCGAACAGGAGGGCGAAGAACGGCGCCGCGACCGCCCCGAACTCGATCGCCGTCACGCCTTCCTCGTTCCGGCGGAGCCGGCCGGCCGCCTTCGCGGCGGCGCGGCACGCCCGAAGAAGATGCGCTTTGTCGCTGCGGACCATCGTGCTGCCCATTCGCTGTTGGCGCCCGGCATCCGTCGCGAACCGCCGGACGGCTTGTCTCGCACGATGTCTTACGGAAAAAAGATTTCCGAACGGTTAGATCGATCGTCGAGAGACGGCCCGATCCCGGCCGGGCGGCCGATCCGGCCCCGCAGGGTGGCGCGGTCTAACGCTGCGTCGCGAGGGTGTTCCGCTGGCCGGCCTGTCCGCCGACCTCGCCGAAATACTTCGTCGCGTCGCCGAGCAGGAGCGACGGCTGGCAGCTCGGGGTGCAGGAATAGGATTCGCGCTCGAGCCCGCGCTGCACGGTGACGAGCGACTCGGTCGGCGCCTGGACGCTGATCAGCGATTCGGACAGGAGGGTGCCGGCGCCGTCGAGCGCGATCAGGTTGGTGACGCCGTAGCTCTTGCCGGTCACCACCATGATGCCGTTCCGCTGCACGGTGACGTCCGCAATGATCGGGTTGCCGACGATCACGGTCTGAGTGCGCTCGGGGAGCTTCACCACCTTGGCATGGTCGATCATCACGGTGAGCGGAGGCTGGCCGCTGACCGGAGCGGCGGCCGCCCCGGCCGTCGCGGCCGCCAGGACGGCAAGGACGGCCGCGGCACGAGCACTGATCGATCGCAGGCCGACGCCCATGGAGACTGCCCCTCGGCTGGAATGACGGGAAAAACTTTGAGCCGAAATGGTGAAGGAAGCCTAAAGCCGCGCCGCCGCGCCGGGCGGCGGATATCGACCGTGAGCACGCCATAGGCATACGGCTCGCATCGTTGCGTCGGCGTCAGCGTTCCCGCACGAATCCCACGATGTCCTTCACGGACCCCACGGTCTCGCGCGCGATGGCGCCCGCGCGCTCGCCGCCGTCGGAGAGGACCGCGTCGATGTGGCCGGGGTCGGCGGTCAGGCGGCGCATCTCGGCGGCGATCGGCCCGAGCGTCTCGACCGCGAGGTCGACGAGGGCCGCCTTGAAGGTCGAGAACTGCGCCCCGCCGAACTCCTTCAGAACGCCGGCCTTGTCCGTGCCGGCGAGCGCCGCGTGGATGCCGACGAGGTTGTCGGCCTCGGGGCGGGCCTCAAGACCCTTTTCCTCCGTCGGCAGCGGCGCGGGGTCGGTCTTCGCCTTGCGGATCTTCTGGGCGATGGTGTCGGCGTCGTCGGTGAGGTTGATGCGCGAGTAGTCGGATGGATCGCTCTTCGACATCTTCTTCGTGCCGTCGCGCAGCGACATGACGCGGGCCGCGGGCCCGCCGATGATGGGCTCGGTGAGCGGGAAGAAGGCGTCGCCGTATCCGTGCCCGGCGATCGACTCGGCGAAATCGGTGTTGAACTTCTGGGCGATGTCGCGGGTGAGCTCGAGGTGCTGCTTCTGGTCCTCGCCGACCGGCACGTGTGTCGCCTTGTAGGCCAGGATATCGGCCGCCATCAGGGTCGGGTAGGCGAAGAGGCCGACGGAGGCGTTCTCGCGGTCCTTGCCGGCCTTCTCCTTGAACTGGGTCATCCGGTTGAGCCAGCCCATGCGGGCGACGCAGTTGAAGACCCAGGCGAGCTCGGCGTGCTCGGGCACCCGGCTCTGGTTGAAGACGATGTGCTTTCCAGGGTCGATGCCGGCGGCGAGGAACGCCGCCGTGACCTCGCGGGTCTGGCTCGTGAGCTCCTTAGGCCCGCCCCAGACCGAGACCGGCTGGGTGATGGCGTGCAGGTCGACGACGCAGTAGATGCAGTCGTGCGTCTCCTGCAGGGCGACGAAGCGCCTGATCGCCCCGAGGTAGTTGCCGAGATGCAGGTTCCCCGTGGGTTGGACGCCCGAGAAGACCCGCTCCGTGAATGCCGCCATGAGAGGCTCCGCTGAACGGCGGCGTTATGGAAGGGCGAGGGGGGAAGCGCAAGCTTTTGGAGGTGGGAAGGCGGGAGGCGGGGCGTGCGGAACGTCGCCGTCAAAGTTTGTCATGCCAGGGGGTAGGCGTCTCGAACTCGCCAACTGTCCAGCAGATGTGCGCTACGGCTCGGGAAAGACGAGCGGCTTGGTCCCTCACCTGACTAATCTCTTTTGCCGCGCGTATCTTGTCCGGATCACGTGACCGATACGCGACCACCTCAGCTTCGAGCTCTTCAGTCATCGATGCCGGAATGAGGCCCGTTACCTTACCGTCAGGGCCATCCAAGAGGTACACATAGACGGCGTGGATGAAGTCGTTCCGGCCGCGTGTAAGCTCGCGAAACTCCTTAAAGACAGTCTCAGCCAGCGCCACAATCTCAGAATTTCCGCACTTGGCCCTGATCGTATCACGCCAGATCATAACGTTGGTTTCGACCTTTGTTGATCCGAGAATCTGGCGGGCAAGTTGGATCGGCGTCTTGAGGAGATGACTGACCGTCGCGATCATGCAGGCTTCAATATGGCCTTGAATGACGCTAATTTCGCCGAGAAGTCGCAGGTTGAAATCGTCAACCCCAACCAAGAAGGCGGGTTGTTCGGCCATGGGTGATGTCGTCTCGGTCATACCTCAGGCATAATGAGAAAACCCGCTCGCTTGAAGAGCTGAGCAAGCTACAGGATGAACCGGGACAGGTCGGCGTTCTGGGCGAGCGCCTCGACCTGGGCGCGCACGTAGGCCGCATCGATCGTGAAGGTCTCGCCCGCGCGGTCCGGGGCCGTGAAGGAGATCTCGTCGAGGACGCGCTCGAGCACGGTCTGGAGCCGGCGTGCCCCGATGTTCTCGACCGAGCTGTTGACCTCGACGGCGACCCGGGCGAGGGCGTCGATGGCGTCGTCCGTGAACGCCACGGTCAGCCCCTCGGTCGCCATGAGGGCCACGGTCTGCTTGATCAGGCTCGCCTCGGTCTCGGTCAGGATGCGGCGGAAGTCCTCGACGGTGAGGGGCGAGAGCTCGACCCGGATCGGCAGCCGCCCCTGCAATTCGGGCAGGAGGTCGGACGGCTTCGAGACGTGGAAGGCGCCCGACGCGATGAACAGGATGTGGTCGGTCTTCACGGGGCCGTGCTTCGTCGCGACCGTCGTGCCTTCGATGAGAGGGAGAAGGTCGCGCTGCACGCCCTCCCGCGAAACGTCGGCGCCGACCCGGCCTTCGCGCCCCGCGATCTTGTCGATCTCGTCCAGGAAGACGATGCCGTTGTTCTCGACCTGCCGGATCGCCTCCTGGACGAGGGCGTCCTGGTCGAGGAGCTTGTCGGACTCCTCCTGGATCAGCGGCTCGTAGGCCTCGCGCACGGTGGTGCGCCGGCTCTTCGGCCGCCCGCCGCCGAACGCCTTGCCGAGCATGTCGCTTAAGTTGATGGCGCCGACCGAGGCGCCGGGCAGGCCCGGGATCTCGAACATCGGCAGCCCCTGGCCGCCGCCGGACTGGAGCTCGATCTCGATCTCCTTGTCGTCGAGCTCGTTCGCCCTGAGCTTCCTGCGGAAGGCGTCGCGGGTGGCGGCGCTCGCGCCGGGGCCGACGAGGGCATCGAGCACCCGCTCCTCGGCCGACAGGTGCGCCTTGGCCTCGACCTGCCGGCGCTTCTCCTCCTTGACGAGGCCGATGCCGATCTCGACGAGGTCGCGCACGATCTGCTCGACGTCGCGCCCGACGTAGCCGACCTCGGTGAACTTCGTCGCCTCGACCTTCAGGAACGGCGCGCCGGCGAGCCTGGCGAGACGGCGCGAGATCTCGGTCTTGCCGCAGCCGGTCGGGCCGATCATGAGGATGTTCTTCGGCAGCACCTCCTCCTTCATCGGACCTTCGAGCTGCTGGCGCCGCCAGCGGTTGCGCAACGCGATCGCGACCGCGCGCTTGGCGTCGTTCTGCCCGACGATGTAGCGGTCGAGCTCGGAGACGATCTCGCGGGGGGAGAAGGTGGTCATTCCTGGTTGCTTCCGTCCGGTGCGTCCCGCGCCATCATGAGCGCGTCGCCGTAGATGGACGTACGGGAATCGAAGGGCCTGAATCCGGCTTTCTCGTAGGCGCGGATGGCCCGGCCGTTCGCGGGATGCGGATCGATGATGATGCGCGGCACGCCCCGGCGGAACAGGCCCTCGGCGAACGCGGCGATCAGGCGCGAGCCGTGGCCGACCCCGACAAGCTCGGGCTCGCCGATGAACTGGTCGATGCCGAGCGTCCCCTTGGGCTGGTCCCGATAGGGATGCCCATCTTCGCCATGCGGATCGTAGCACTGGAGATAGCCGATCGGCCGGCCGTCCAACTCGACGATGAAGAGCTGCGTCGAAGGGTCCGCCATGGCTTCGCGAATTTCGGCGAGCTTGTCGTCCGCGTCGTCCCACCACTCGGCGACGTGCGGCCGATCGAGCCAGGCATCGAGCATCGGCAGGTCCGCGGTAGCGACGGGCCGGAAGGCGTAGCGTTGAAGTCCGCTAGACGGCATCGAGCGTCTCGATCACCACGTTGGCGTTGGTGTAGACGCAGATCTCGGCCGCGATCGCGAGCGAGCGGCGCACGATGGCTTCGGCGTCGAGATCGCCGTCGGCGAGGGCGCGTGCGGCGGCAAGCGCGTAGTTGCCGCCGGAGCCGATCGCCGCCACGCCGCCCTCGGGCTCGATCACGTCGCCGGCGCCGGAGAGCAGCAGGCCTACTTCCTTGTCGGCGACGAGCATCATGGCCTCGAGACGGCGCAGGTACCGGTCCGTGCGCCAGTCCTTGGTCAGCTCGACGCAGGCGCGGGTGAGCTGGCCCGGGTACTGCTCGAGCTTGCCCTCGAGGCGCTCGAACAGGGTGAAGGCGTCGGCGGTCGCGCCGGCGAAGCCGCCGATGACCGATCCCTTGGCGAGCCGGCGCACCTTCTTGGCGTTGCCTTTCACGATGGTCTGCCCGAGGGACACCTGCCCGTCGCCGCCGATGACGACGCGGCCCCCTTTCCGGACCATCAGGATGGTGGTGGCGTGCATGGCGGGAGCGGGATCGGGCATGGGGAGGCGTCTTCGGCAGGGACCCGTGACTTAAGGCGGGCGGGGCGCAATTCATAGGCCCACCGTCGTCCCCGGCGGGCCGTAGCGGAGCGAAGGCGAGGGAAAGGGACCCACATCGGTTGAATCCCCTTCCCCTCCGCTTCGCTCCGGCCGGGATGACAGTGTGCAATGCCCTCGCGCCGTAACCACGGGGAGGAGAACCGGTGGCCTTCCGGCCCCCGCCTTGCTAGAAGCCGCTCGTCACAGAACAGCAAGGTTCCCCATGCGCCGCGCGAGCGTCAGCCGCCGCACCGCCGAGACCGACGTGACCGTAAGCCTTGTGCTCGACGGCACCGGCAAGGCCGAGGTCCAGACCGGCGTCGGCTTCCTCGACCATATGCTGGAGCTTCTCGCGCGCCACGCCCTCTTCGACCTCGAGGTGAAGGTGACGGGCGACCTCCACGTCGACCAGCACCACACCACCGAGGACACCGGCATCGCCGTCGGCCAAGCCTTCCTCAAGGCGCTCGGCGACAAGACCGGCATCGCCCGCTATGCCGACGTGCACCTGCCCATGGACGAGACCCTGTCCCGCGTCGCGCTCGACATCTCCGGGCGCCCGTTCCTCGTCTTCAAGGCGGGGTTCCCGGCCGAGAAGATCGGGGCGTTCGACACCGAGCTCGTGCGCGAGTGGTTCCAGGCCTTCGCGATGAACGGCGGCGTGACGCTGCACGTCGAGTGTCTCTACGGCGACAACAGCCACCATATCGCCGAGAGCTGCTTCAAGGGCCTCGCCCGCGCCCTGCGCCGGGCCGTCGCCCTCGATCCGCGCGAGGAAGGCCGCGTGCCCTCGACCAAGGGCGCGCTCTAGAGAGTTCCGTTGCGATGAAGACCTACACTCTGCACGTTCCCGCCGACGCCCCGCCGGGGGACGCCGGCGCCCTCGACCGCGCCGTGCTCGTGCGCGACGGCTTCTCGTGGGGCGCCTTCGTCTTCTCGTTCCTCTGGTTCTTCGCCCACCGGCTCTGGCTCGCCGGCCTCGCCGTGCTGATCGCCGCCGTCGGACTAGGTGCGGTGCTTCAGCTCCTGCGCGTCGGCCCGGCCGCGACCTTCTGGGCCGAGTTCCTGCTCGCCGTGCTGGTCGGGCTCGAGGCCGGCTCCCTGCGGCGCTGGACCCTTCGGCGCCGCGGGCGCCCCGCCGTCGACGTGGTCGCGGCCCGCGACCGCGAGGAGGCCGAGACCAAGGCCTTCGGGCGCTGGCTCGGCGAGGCGCCGCCCGCCGCGCCCGGGTGGCGCCCGACCCTGACGGCGGCCGCGGCGACCGCACCGGCTTATCGCGCTCCCGAGCCGGTGATCGGCCTCTTCCCCGAGGCGGAGCGGCCCCGGTGAGCGTCGCCATCGTCGACTACGGCTCGGGCAACCTGCACTCGGCCCGAAAGGCCTTCGAGCGCGCCGCCCGCGAGGCCGGCGCGCCCCAAGAGATCGTCGTCACCTCCGACCCCGGCGCGGTCGCGCGCGCGGAAAGAATCGTCCTACCCGGCGTCGGCGCTTTCGCGGACTGCCGGCGCGGCCTCGACGCCGTGCCCGGCATGGTCGAGGCCATGACCGAGGCCGTGCGAGGAAAGGGCAAGCCGTTCTTCGGCATCTGCGTCGGCATGCAGCTCATGGCAAGCCGCGGCCTCGAGTACGAGATCACGGCGGGGCTCGACTGGATCGCCGGCGACGTCAAGCCGATCGCGCCCGAGGACGCAGGTCTGAAAATCCCGCACATGGGCTGGAATACCCTCCACCCCCAGTGCGAGCATCCGCTCCTTGCCGGCATCGAGACCGGGCCGAGCGGGCTGCACGCCTACTTCGTGCACTCCTATGCGCTCGACCCGAGGAACCAGGACGAGGTCATGGCCGTGACCGACTACGGCGGGCCGCTGACCGCGATCGTCGCCCGCGACAACATGGCCGGGACCCAGTTCCACCCGGAGAAGAGCCAGAAGCTCGGCCTCGCCCTCATCGCCAATTTCTTGAAGTGGCGGCCTTGATCCTGTTCCCGGCCATCGACCTGAAGGAGGGGCGCTGCGTGCGCCTCGTCCAGGGCGACATGGACCGGGCGACGGTGTTCAGCGACGACCCGGCCGCGCAAGGCGCGGAGTTCGAGGCTGAAGGATTCGAGTGGCTGCACATCGTCGACCTCGACGGGGCCTTCGCGGGCCGGCCCATGAACGCCGCCGCGGTCGACGCTATTCTTGAGAAGGTGACGATCCCGGTCCAGCTCGGCGGCGGCATCCGCGACATGCGGACCGTCGAGGGCTGGCTGTCGAAGGGCGTGGCGCGCGTCATCATCGGCACGGCGGCCGTGCGCGACCCGGACTTCGTGCGCGAGGCGGCGAGGCGGCACCCCCGGAAGATCGCGGTCGGGATCGACGCCAAGGACGGGCGCGTCGCCGTCGAGGGCTGGGCCCAGACGTCGAGCATGACGGCCGAGGACCTCGGCCGCCGCTTCGAGGACGCCGGCGTCGCCGCGATCGTCTACACCGACATCGCCCGGGATGGCGTGCTGAAAGGCCTCAACATCCCGATGACGCTAGCGCTCGCCGACGCCGTCTCGATCCCGGTGATCGCGTCCGGCGGCCTCGCCTCGATCCGCGACGTCGAACGCCTCGTCGAGCCCGACTGCGCCCGCCTCGCCGGCGCCATCACCGGCCGCGCCCTCTACGACGGGCGGATCGACCCGAAGGAGGCGCTCTCCCTCATCCGCCGCGCCCGCGAAGCTGTGGTAAGGTGAGCGCGGAGGTTTTTTTGAAGATGCCCCTCGCGACCGACGCTACTTACGAAACCGATTTCTATACCTGGGCACAGCGGCAGGGCACTCTGCTGCGCGCCGGCCGGTTCAATGAGATCGATAGGGATAACATCGCCGAGGAGATCGAGAGCTTAGGGCGTCGGGAGTTTGATAAGCTGGTAAACGCCTATCGCTCGATAGTTCTCCACATGCTGCTGTGCGATTATGAGCTCCGGTACAGTACCCGTAGCCGAGCAATCTCCATTGATCAGCATCGTATTGATGCCGCGTATGCCCTGTCCGACAACCCCGGCTTAAGGGTGCGACAGCCAGAGGCGCTGGAACGGGCCTATCGGACTGCCCGCTACGAAGCAGCGATAGCCGTAGATCGTCCAGTCCCGACGTTTTCGGAAGCCAACTCTTACACCCTCGACGACATCTTGGAACGCCCATTCCCGTACAATTGATCGGCCAAGAGTTTCTCAGTGCTCAAGATCCGCCTCATCCCCTGCCTCGACGTGAAGGACGGGCGCGTCGTCAAGGGCGTCAAGTTCGTCAATCTGCGCGATGCGGGCGATCCGGTCGAGGCCGCGAAGGCGTACGATGCGGCCGGCGCCGACGAGCTGTGCTTCCTCGACATCACGGCTTCCCACGAGGACCGGGGCATCCTCCTCGACGTGGTGCGACGCACCGCCGAGGCCTGCTTCATGCCGCTCACCGTCGGCGGCGGCGTGCGCACGGTCGAGGACATCCGCCGGCTCCTCCTCGCCGGCGCCGACAAGGTCTCGATCAACACCGCGGCCGTGAACAGGCCGGAGTTCGTGCGCGAGGCGGCGGAAAAATTCGGCGACCAGTGCATCGTCGTCGCGGTCGACGCCAAGAAAGTTTCCCGGCCCGGCGAGCGCGACCGCTGGGAGATCTTCACGCACGGCGGGCGGAACGCCACCGGCATCGACGCCGAGACGTTCGCCCGCAAGGTCACGGCGCTCGGGGCCGGCGAGCTCCTCGTGACCTCCATGGATCGGGACGGCACCAAGGTCGGCTACGACATCGCCCTCGTGCGCTCGATCGCGGACGCGGTTCCGATCCCGGTGATCGCGTCGGGCGGGGTCGGCCACCTCGACGACCTCGTCGAGGGCGTGCGCGAGGGCCATGCCAGCGCCGTGCTCGCCGCCTCGATCTTCCATTTCGGCGAGCACTCGATCGCCGAGGCCAAGGCCCACATGGCCCGGGCCGGCCTCGCCATGCGGATGGATTGACGGCCGCTTGCAATCCGGAAGGGTTTCCGGCCATGGGTTCCAGGCCCGGCCCCCTCCTGGGCCCCGGACCATGGATGTGACCACGCCCTTCACCCTCGCCGACCTCGCCGGCCTCCTGGCCGAGCGGGCGAAGGCGTCGCCCGAGGAGTCCTACACGGCGAGGCTCCTCGCCAAGGGCCCGGCGGCGGCGGCCAAGAAACTCGGCGAGGAGGCGGTCGAGGCCGCGATCGCGGCGGTCGAGGGCGACCGCGCCGCCCTCGTCGCCGAGGCCGCCGACGTGCTCTACCATTTGCTGGTTGTCCTTCGGTCGCGCGATGTGCCACTGGATGAGGTCATGAGGGAGCTCCAGCGCCGCATCGCGCAGTCGGGCCTTTCCGAGAAGGCGTCCCGCACGCCATGACCCCGGCTTCGCAACCGGTCCTGGCCGAGGCGCCGGCCGGCGAGCGCCCCGAGGCGCCGTCCGACGGCGATCTCGCGCCCTACCGCGTCTTCACCCGCGAGGAGTGGGCAAGGCTCCGCGCCGACACGCCGATGACGCTTTCGGCCGACGAGATCGTGCGCCTCCAGTCCCTCAACGACCCGATCGGGCTCGAGGAGGTCGTCGCGATCTACCTGCCGCTGTCGCGCCTTCTCTCCCTCTACGTCGCGGCGACGCAGGGGCTGTTCCGCGCGACGCAGCGCTTCCTCCTCGCCGAGAACGACGCCAAGGTGCCCTACATCATCGGCGTCGCGGGCTCGGTCGCGGTCGGCAAGTCGACATCGGCGCGCGTCCTCATGGCGCTCCTCGCGCGCTGGCCCAACACCCCAAAGGTCGACCTCGTCACGACCGACGGCTTCCTTTTCCCGAACGCCGAGCTCGAGCGCCTCGGGCTGATGGAGCGCAAGGGCTTCCCGGAGAGCTACGACACCGGCAAGCTCCTGCGCTTCCTCGCCGACATCAAGGCCGGCAAGCGCAACGTCAGGGCGCCGCTCTACTCCCACCTCGTCTACGACGTAGTGCCGGGCGAGGAGACCGTGGTCGACCGCCCCGACATCCTCATCGTCGAGGGCCTCAACGTGCTCCAGCCGGCGCGGCTGCCGAAGGACGGCACCGCGATCCCGTTCGTGTCCGACTACTTCGACTTCTCGGTCTACCTCGACGCCGACGAGAATGACCTGCACCGCTGGTACGTCGCCCGCTTCCTCAAGCTGCGCCAGACCGCTTTCCGGGACCCGCTGTCCTATTTCCGCAAGTACGGGGAGATCTCGGAGGAGGAGGCGATCGCGACCGCCGACGGCTTATGGACCCGCATCAACCTCGCGAATCTGCGCGAGAACATCCTGCCGACCCGCCAGCGCGCCAGCCTGATCCTCTCCAAGGGCCCGAGCCACCGCATCGAGCAGGTCGCGCTGCGCCGCCTCTGACCGGGGCCCGCGCGAGAATCCGCCTCCATGGAACCGGGTGCGAGCTTGACCGTTGAATAGGGTTGGGCAGAAACCTCGACAACCGCTCGCTTGCCTCAGACCGCCATGACGCCGCTCGCCGTCACGCACCCGGTGCTTCGCGCATGAACTATCGGCCGCTGCCGACCTCGACCGAGCGACGGTTCCAGCTTCTCGTCGAGGCGGTGACGGACTACGCCATCTTCATGCTCGAGCCGGACGGCACCATCGCGAGCTGGAACCCGGGCGCGCGGCGCATGAAGGGCTACTCGGCGGACGAGGCGCTCGGGGGCCATTACTCCATGTTCTTCACCGAGGAGGACAAGGCCCGCGGCCTGCCGGAGCAGGCGCTCAGGACCGCCGCCGAGACCGGCCGGTACGAGACGGAAGGCTGGCGGGTGCGCCGGGACGGCAGCCGCTTCTGGGTCGCGGCCCTCCTCGAGGCGATCCGCGACGCCGACGGCACGCTCCTGGGCTTCGCCAAGGTCACCCGCGACATCACCGAGCGGCGCGCCGCGCGCGAGGCCCTGCGGGAATCGGAGGAGCGCTTCCGCATTCTGGTCGACGGGGTCGTCGACTATGCGATCTTCATGCTCGACCCCCAGGGGCGGGTCGCGAACTGGAACAGCGGCGCCCAGCGCATCAAGCAGTACCGCGCCGAGGAGATCGTCGGCGAGCACTTCTCCCGCTTCTATCCTCCGGAGGACCGGGAGGCGGGCGTGCCCGCGCGGGTGCTGAAGACCGCCGAGGAGGAAGGCCGTTTCGAGGGCGAGGGCTGGCGCGTGCGCCGGGACGGCAGCCGTTTCTGGGCGAACGTCGTCATCGACGCGATCCGGGACGAGTCCGGCAAGCTCCTCGGTTTCGCCAAGGTGACCCGCGACATCACCGAGCGGAAGGAGGCGCAGGAGAAGCTCGCCGAGACCCGGGAGCAGCTCTTCCAATCCCAGAAGATGGAGGCGGTCGGCCAGCTCACCGGCGGCATCGCGCACGACTTCAACAACCTCCTCACGGTCGTCCTCGGCGGCGCCGACATCGCGCTCCGGCGCTCGACCGACGAGCGCGTCCAGCGGATCCTGCGCAGCATCAAGGATGCGGCCGAGCGCGGCGCGAGCCTGACCCAGCAGCTCCTCGCCTTCTCCCGCCGGCAGACGCTCCGGCCGGAGGCGATCGAGGTCGGGCGGGTGCTCGAGGTCGCGGTCGGCCTGCTGCGGCGTTCGCTGCGCGGCGACGTCACCGTCGCCCTGACGGTCGAGCCGGGCCTGCCGCGGGTCAAAGCCGACCCCCGCCAGCTCGAGCTCTCGGTGCTCAACCTCGGCCTCAACGCTCGCGACGCGATGCCGGCCGGCGGAGAGATCGCGGTCCGCGCCTTCGCGACCGCGGCCGAGCCGGGGACGGAGACCTCCGGGCCAATGGTCTGCATCGCGATCTCCGATCCCGGCGTCGGAATGCCCGAGGAGGTCCGGGCCCGCGCGCTTGAGCCGTTCTTCACCACGAAGGAGGTCGGCAAGGGCTCCGGCCTCGGCCTGAGCCAAGCCTATGGGTTCGCGAACCAGTCGGGCGGCTCGCTGACGATCGAGAGCGCGGTCGGGCACGGCACGACGGTGACGCTCTGCCTGCCGGCGACGGACGAGGCGGCGACCGGCGCGGCGCCGCCCGACGCCGGCGAGGCGTCCGCCCCGGAGCGCCGCGCGATCCTCGTCGTCGAGGACGAGCCGGCGGTCGCCGCGGTCGCCGAGCAGATGCTCAGCGACATGGGGCATTCCGTGAGGATCGCCGAGAATGCCGCCGACGCGCTCGCCGTGGTGGAGCGCGAACCCGTCGACCTGGTCTTCTCGGACATCATGATGCCGGGCGGCATGAGCGGCCTCGAGCTTGCCCGCGCGGTTCGCAACCGCCGCCCGGAGCTGCCGATCCTGCTCACGACCGGCTACAGCGAGGTGGTCTCGGGCGCGGTCGCGCACGAGTTTCCGATCATCACGAAGCCGTACCGCCAGGGCGAGATCGCGCAGGCGATCGAGCGCCTCCTGGAGCGGCCCGGGGCCTCGCCCCGGCCGCAGTGAGGCGCGACAAGGAAACGGCCGGCTCGCGCCGGCCGCTCCTTTCGGTTCTTCGCAGACGTTCAGAGGCTTCCCAGGAAGACCATCGCGATCGACAGGAGCGTGGTCGACGCCAGGAAGCCGACGGAAGCCTTGGCGAAGGAGGGTTGGGCGAGAGAGGGCTGCGCCCCGGTTCCAGCCGCGTGCATGTTCTTTGCCTCAGGATTCGGATGAGCCACAATTGCCCGGTCAACCCCAGGCGATGGGCGCGGTTCCGCAGTAACCCTGAACAAAAAAGAACCGCTCCGGTGGAACCACCCTGACGAAGGTTGGACGAGAGCGTCCTACCCGAGAAGCTGCTCCTGCCGGGCAAGCTCGGCGAGGCTCGTCTGCGGCCGCGCCCCGATGTGCTGTATGACCTCGGCCGCCGCGAGCGCGCCGAGGCGGGCGCAGCCGGCGGGGGCGAGGCCGCGGGCGAGGCCGGCGAGGAAGCCCGCCGCGAAGAGGTCGCCGGCGCCGGTCGTGTCGACGAGGCGCTCGACCGGATAGGCCGGCACCGCCCGGGTCTCCTCACGGGTGACGACGAGGGCGCCTTCCTCCGAGCGCGTCACCACGGCGAGGAGGTCCTCCTCGCGCAACGCCTGAAGGGCGGTGGCGTCGTCGCCGGTCTGATAGAGGCTTCTCAGCTCGTGGATGTTGGCGAAGAGCACGTCCACGCTGCCGTCGCGCACGAGCCCCAGGAACTCGTCGCGCCAGCGGTCGACGCAGAACGGGTCCGAGAGGGTGAGGGCGACCGCGTTGCCGGACTCGTGCGCGATCGCGGCCGCCTTGCGGAAGGCCTTCTTGGCCTCGGGCGGGTCCCACAGGTAGCCCTCGAGATAGACGAACCGCGCCGCCCGCACCGTGTGCGGGTCGACGTCGGCCGGGGTCAGATTCTGGCAGGCGCCGAGGTAGGTGTTCATGGTGCGCTCGCCGTCCGGCGTCACCAGGATGAAGCTGCGGGCGGTCGCCGGGCCGGCGGTCGCGGGCTCGACGCCGAAGGCGACCCCGACCGCGCCGAGGTCGTGGGCGTAGAGGCGGCCGAGCTCGTCGTCGCGGACCTTGCCGATGAACGCGGCCCCGCCGCCGAGGGAGGCGACCCCGACCGCGGTGTTGGCGGCCGAGCCGCCGGAGACGACCGTCGCCGGGCCCATGACGCCGTAGAGGTGCTCGGCCCGGGCTTCGTCGATGAGCTGCATCGCGCCCTTGTGCACGCCCTCCGCCAGCAGGAACGCCTCGTCGGTCCGGGCGATCACGTCGACGATGGCGTTGCCGATGGCGAGGACGTCGATGGAGGTGTCGGGCATGGGGCGCGGGACCGCGGGGAGGGAGCCGCGCTTTCGCATCGGGAGGCCGTGGGGGTCAAGGCCGGCCCCGCTCGGCCGCCCCGTCGAGGATGGCGAGCATTGCGGCGACGTCCTCGTCGGAGAGCGCCGGGAGCTCGCGGGCGAGGCGGTTCAGGAAGAGCATGGCGGCCGGGCCCCGGCCCGAGGCGTCGATCCTGACCTTCGGCTCGGAGAGGTCGGCGAGGCGGACGAGCTCGTCGGCCTCGTCCCAGATGATGCGGAAGTACTGCAGCACGCCCTGGAGCAGAGTCCAGGTCGGCTTGCCGCGCGCGCCGCGCTCGAGCGCCGAGAGATAGGCGCTCGAGACGCCGAGGTGCGCCGCCATGTCCTTGAGGAGGAGGCCGCGCTCGCGCCTCAGCTCCCGGACTCTCTGCCCAAACGGTGTCATCCGCGGCTCCGGCGCTTGCGCAGGCGCACGTAGAGGGCGCCCGAGCCGCCGTGGCGGGACGCGGCCTCCTCGAAGCCGAGCACGACCGCGCGAAGCTCCGGCAGTCGTAACCAGTGCGGCACGGCCCGGCGCAGGACGCCGCGCTCCTCGAACAGGCCCTCGCCCGCGGCGGACGCGCCCTTGCCGGTGACGACGAGCACGACCGCGTGGCCGCGCTCCCGCGAGCGGTGCAGGAAGGCGACGAGCGCGCCGTGGGCCTCGGCCTGCCGCATCCCGTGCAGGTCGATGACGGCGTCGGCGCGCCGCGCGCCGCGCCGGAGCGCCAGAAGGGTCTTGCGGTCGAGCGGCGCGAGCGGGGGCAGGGCGGGGCCGGTGCGCGGTCGCGGCGGGGCGACGGCGGACGGCGGCGGCGCTTCCGTCTGCGCGGGAGGCCGTTCCGGCGGCAGCTCCGGCAGGGTGCGGCCCGGAAGCGGCGTCACGGCGCGGGCGACCTGTGCCCAGAGCCGGCGCTCCTCGGACGAGAGCGGACGCGAGCGGCGGGGCTTCATGGCGCCGTCACTCCTTGGGCAGGAGCACGACGAAACGCACGGGGTGCCGCAGCATCCCGGCCCGGGTCCCGGCCTCGGGGCCGCTGCCGACGAAGAAGTCGCCCCGGGCCGGGCCGACGATCGCGGTCCCGGTGTCCTGGGCGACCATGAGCCGGGCGAGGGGCTCCGGGGAGCCGCCGGAGCCGGGCACCTCCCCTTCGAGCCAGACCGGCAGGCCGTAGCTCCAGAGGTTGCGGTCGACCGCGAGGCTGCGCCCGGGGGTCAGCGGCACGCCGGCGCCGCCGACCGGACCGTCGCCGGGCTCGAGCTCGTCGGCGAGGCGGAAGAAGATGTAGGAGCGGTTCAGGCGCATGATCTCGCGCCCCTCCTCGGGGTTGGCGCGCAGCCAGGCGGTCAGCCGTCCGAGGTTCATCTCGGGCAGCGGCACTTGCCCGCGCTCGACGATCACGCGCCCCGGCGCCGTGAAAGGATAGCCGTTGCGGCCCGCGTAGGCGACGCGCACGGTCCGGCCGTCGGGGAGGCGGATCCGGGCCGATCCCTGCACGTGGACGATGAAGGCGTCGACCGGATCGCGCAGGAAGACGACGGGTTTCGCGAGCCCTCCGAGCGCCCCGTCCTCGATCGCGGCCCGGTCCGGGTAGGGCTCGTGGCCCGCCGCCGTGCGCCGCGCGGCCTGGAGGCCGTCGAGGCCGGGCCAGGCTTCTCCCTGCGGCACCGTCACGAGGTCGTCGGGGCGGGCCAGCAGCGGGACCGGGAAGCGGTCGCTTGGGGCGAGGGAGCCGTCGTACTCGGGTTCGAAGTAGCCGGTGAGGAAACCATGCCCGGACGGCGGCAGGACCTCGAAGGGGGCGAAGAGCTCCTCGAAGAGCCTTTTGGCCGGCCCGCTCCGCCCCGGCGCGAGGACGGCGGCGCAGGCGCGCCTCAGCGCCTCGCCCGGCGGGACCGCGGTGCGCAGCGCCGGACGGTCCTCGGCGATCGCCCGGCAGGTCCGGCGGAAGGCCGCGAGCGTCGCCTCATGGTCGTCCGCCTCCCAGGCGGCGAGATCCTGGAAGGCGAGCGGCCGGAGCCGGGCGTCGCCGACGACGAGGGGCTCGGGGATAGCGGGACCGGCGAAAAGCCAGAGCCCCAGGGCAAGGAACGGGAGGAAGCGGGGCCGCGCCCCGCTCACTGGCCGGCTTCGGTCGCGACGAGTTGCCAGTTCGGGTCGCGGGTGCCGAGCGTGCGCGCGAAGGTCCACACGTCGGTCACCTCGACGACCGCGTCGGGGCTGCCGTCGACGACGTTGCCCTGGGCGTCGCGGGTCACGGTGATGAGCTTCGAGAGGAAGCGCATCGTCACCTGGGCGACGCGGTTCTTGACCTCCACGCCGACGAGGTCGGCCTTGTCGATCGAGACGAAGGTGGTCTCGGCCTTCTGGCCCTGGCGCTCGCGATCGACGATCGCCCGCTCGAAGCCCTCGTAGACATCCCGGGACAGGAGGTTCTTCAGGGCCTTGCGGTCGCCCTGCGCGAAGGCGGTCACGATCATCTCGTAGGCCGTCTTGGCACCCTCGACGAAGCCGCGGGCGTCGAAGGCCGGCTCGATCCGGGCGATCTCGTCGAGCCCGGCCGCGACCGCCGAACCCGGCTCCGCGACCCCGTTCCAGCGGTCCGGGGCGAGCTCGACGGCGGCCGCCGCCGGGCCGTTCGCGGCGCCGGGAAGGCGCACGACATTGTCGCCCGGCGCGCGCGGCCCCAGGCCCGGGGAGGGCGGCGCCTCGCGGCGGGAGAACGGGTCGAGCGGCGGCTTCTCCTGCCCGGTCTTCTGGCCGAGCACGGAGCGCAGCCGCCAGATCACGAAGACCGCGAGCGCGAGGAAGATGATGGTCGTGACGTCGAGCGAGTCCTGCATCGTCGATCCGGTTTGCCCCCCGCCCCGCCGTTTCGCATCCGGCCCCGCCGAAAGCAAGCCGATGCCCCGGCAAGCGGCTCGCGCAACGGATATGGGGTGCCGGCCGGAGGACATCCACCGTGACCGACTTTCACAGATTTCGCCGGGACTGCCGGCCCCTTCGCGACAGACCCTTTTCACTTCCAAGGAGCGAGCTTGAGAACGTTCGCTGAGGTTTCCTTGCCTTTCGCGTCGGCGGTTTTGACCGGCACGCCGTCGCGATCGAAAACCCTGACTGTCAAGCTTGCTGTTTGGCGATCCGCCTCAAGCCGGCAGAAATTATCCTTTTGGGTGAATCCGAAAGCTCGATAGTGCATCGTCGCATGCGTGCCCAGGATCGGGAAGGGATCCGTCTGCCCCGGCGCGCGCGAGTCGTGAACATACCCGTTCGGATCGCCGTCGGCGAAGGGGAAAGGCCAGTAAAAGGCCGACGAGGTCACCGCGAAAGCCTTGAGGTCGTTAAGGCCCTCGCCTTCGAACTCGATCTCGGCCACGTTCGAGCAGTGAATGTCGCCCGCCAGGAAGACCACGTTCTGGATCTTCTCCTCGACGATGCGTCGTAGGACTGCGGTTCGCGTGTTCGGATAGGCGGGCCAGCTGTCGCTGCCCTCGCGACGCTTCCGGTTGATGTCGAACACCGCGCTTTCGACGCCCGTGGGCCACGGCGCCATCGGAAACCGCGCATCCACCGGCGGGGGCTCGAACGGATCAAGCCGTTCGTCGATGGCGTTTGGCACGAACACGCTCGAGGTCACGATGAACTTCGGGACGTCGCCCTGTGTTTTCTGCTGCTCGCTCAGCCAATCCACAAGCCGCTGCAGCTGGCCCGGGTGCTGGGGGTCGATCGTCGGCCGGCCCAACATATGATTGTCGCGCAGGCCCTCGCTATCGTCCTTGAAGCGTTGCGTGCGCGTGTCCAGGACAAAAAACGGATAGTTGCCGCAATCGAACGTGTAGTAGAGGAGCTGCCCCCACGTGCGCGGTCCATGGCTCCACTGGTAGCTCATGTAGGCGCTGATCGCGATATTGAAGAGGACATGCTTCCCTTCGTCCCTCAGCCTGTCCTGGGTCCAATTATCCTCAATTTCGTGGTCGTCCAGGATCATGTAAGCCGGTGCGCTTTTCAGGAGCCGGCGCAGGTTCGGCGCGCCGAACGCGGTCGTGTACCGCTCCTGGAACTCCTCGTAGGTGTCCGCGCGCAGGATCGGGATGCTCTTATTGAGCGCATCCGCGTAAATCTGATCGCCGACCATTAGCGTAAACCGCGCCCGCGCCGCGTCATCCGGTTCCTGCGTCAGTTGATCGACCATGGGCCCGAAGATCCGGTCGGCTTCCTTCACTTTCCACAGCAAGCCCGGATAACGGCAGGAGCCAAGGAAGAACACCAGCCGGTCCAAGGCCTTGCCAGCTGCCGGAAACGTGCGGAAGGTCGCCTCGCTTTCGGCGGGCGTAAACCTCAGCAGTTCGCCCTTCAGTGCATCGATGTCTGGGAGGCGGTCCCGCAATTGCCAGTCCGGGAGGTTCTCCTCGTCCGGCATGGGATCGTCGATGGTCAAGGTGCCGAGCCGGACCGTATATTCCATATCGGGCGCGAGGGGGCTCGGTTCGGCAGCTTTCTCGACCCGCTTCCCTGGCTGGGCGCGCTTTTTGGCAGCGATGTCAAGCGTGTGCCGGCCAAGATCGACGTCCGCGCCGAGCCTGAACGTCCCGGTTCGATCGTATTCACGTTGAAGCCGAAAGTACCAGGCGTCGCCGATTCTGTTGTTCCGCCCCACCAGCCCTATGATCCCAATGGTTCTCCGGTTGGAATTTAGGATGGCCCCGGCGTCTGCCGGATCGCCGGCGCGGATCCACACCCGGCAGGTGGTGTCGGTCGTGGCGCCAATGATCGGTCCAAGACCAGGCGGGCGCAGAACAGCCATGTTATCCCCTCCGATTGAAGTCCGCATACTGGGCAATCGAGTTGCAGGGCGCAACGTATGGTGGTCGTCGCGTCAGACCGACGTGGGGCGGGGCCTGGCTTTGGCAGGCCGGGGAGCCAACCTTGTTCCGCTCCGGGAAGCGTGCTAGCGGGCCGCGACCATAAGGCCACGATCGCCCCAAGGGGCTCGGCCTTGAACCATTTTAGGATTCAGGAGCTTCCCATGGCCGACAACCCGGCGCCCAACGGCGGCGCGCAGGCGCAATCGCCTGAGACGATGCCGTCCCTCAACGCGCTCGCCCAGTACGCGAAGGACTTCTCCTTCGAGAACCCGAACGCGCCGCGCTCGCTTTCCCCGCAGCAGGGCCAGGGCCCGACCATCAACATCCAGGTCAACGTCAACGCGAAACAGCTCGCCGAGACCGACTTCGAGGTCGACCTCAAGCTCGAGGGCGACGGCAAGGTCGGCACCGAGGTTCTCTTCGCCTTCGACCTCACCTACTCGGGCGTGTTCCGGGCCCGCAACATCCCGGCCGAGCACCTCCACCGGGTGATCATGATCGAGTGCCCGCGCCTCCTGTTCCCGTTCGCCCGGCAGATGGTGGCGGACGCGGTCCGCAACGGCGGCTTCCCGCCGCTCTACATCGACCCGATCGACTTCCTGGCGCTCTACAACCAGAAGGCCGCCGAGCAGCAGGGCCAGGTCCCGGGCCAGCCCAGCCCGGCGGGCGGCAATCCGGTGGCGTAACCAGGTCAGCCGTCGGGTGGTCGGCGGTCAGGCAATTCACCCCTCCACGACCACGTATTCCCGCCAGATCGCGCCGGCTCCCAGGCCGGAAATGAAGGCGAGGTGGGCCGCGCGCTCGGCGTCGGTGAGGCGCGGGGCCGCGACGCGCCGGCGGACCTCGACGACGATGCCGGAGCGGGCGGCGGCGGCCGGGCGGAGCGACAGGCCGAGGTCGGCCTGCTTGCCGCCGATCAGCTCGATGTAGACCTCGGACAGGAGCTCGGCGTCGAGGAGCGCTCCGTGCTTCGTGCGCCGCGCGTTGTCGATGCCGTAGCGGGCGCAGAGCGCGTCGAGGTTGTTCGGCGCGCCGGGGTGCTTGCGCCGGGCGAGCGAGAGCGTGTCGACGACCCGCATCATGTCGAGGGGCCGGTGCCCGGCCCGGGCGAGCTCGGCGTTGAGGAAGGCGATGTCGAAGGCGGCGTTGTGGATCACGAGCCGGCCGTCGCCGACGAACTCCAGGAACTCCTCGGCGACCGCGGCGAAGACCGGCTTGTCGGCCAAGAAGGCCTCGGACAGGCCGTGGACGTTGAAGGCTCCTTGCGACACCGAGCGCCGCGGGTTGACGTACTTGTGGAAGGTCCGCCCGGTCGGGAACTGGTTGACGAGCTCGACGCAGCCGATCTCGATGACGCGGTCGCCCGCGGCCGGATCGGTTCCGGTGGTCTCGGTGTCGAGGACGATCTCGCGCATCTTTTCGTTTCAGCCTCGGTCCATCAGCCGAGGGTTCCGGCCCGCGAGCCCGCGGCCCGGCCGCCCGGCGAGCGCCCGCAGGATACCGCGGACCTGGCGCTCGGCGGCAGCAAGGCCCCGGCCCGTGTCCACAAGGAAATGCGCCCTGTCCCGCTTTTGTGCGTCGGGCATCTGCTTGGCGAGGATCGCCTCGAGCTTTTCCGGCGTCATGCCGGGCCGAGCCAGCACCCGCTCGCGCTGCGTCCCGGGATCGGCGGTGACGACCAGGACCGCGTCGCAATCCCGCTCGCCCCCGGTCTCGAACAGCAGGGGGATGTCGAGCACCGCCACGGGCGCGCGGGCGGCGGCGGCCGCGGCCAGGAAGGCGTCGCGCCCGGCGCGCACGAGCGGATGCACGATCGCCTCGAGGGCCGCCAAGCGCTCCGGACTGCCGAGCACCTCCTTTCCGAGGGCCGCGCGGTCGACGACGCCGTCAGCGACGGTGCCCGGAAACTCCCTGGCGACGAGGGGCGCGGCGGCGCCGCGGTAAAGCGCATGCACCGCGGCGTCGGAGTCGTGGACGGGGACGCCGAGCGCGCGGAAGATCGCGGCCGTCGCCGACTTGCCCATGCCGATCGAGCCCGTGAGGCCGAGGACGAAGGTCATCGGGCGAGGATATCGGCTTCGATCAGGGCGCGCAGCTCGGGCGTCACCGCCGGCCTCACCCCGAACCAGCGCTCGAAGCCCGGCACGGCCTGGTGCAGGAGCATCCCGAGGCCGCCGACCGCCCGAAGCCCGCGAGCCCGCGCCTGCGCCAGGAGCGGCGTCTCGAGCGGCACGTAGACGATGTCGGTCACGACGGCGTCGCCCGGCAACCCCGAGAGGTCGATCTCGAGGGGCGGATGCCCGGCCATGCCGCAGGAGGTGGTGTTGACGAGGAGGCCGGCCCGGGGGAGGTGCCGCGGAATCTCGCTCCAGGCCGCCGGCTCAATGCGGCCGGGCGCGAGGCGGACGAGCTCCCGCGCCTTGCCGTCGGTGCGGTTCGCCACGACGATTCTTTCCACGCGGTCGAGGAGCCCCGCGATCACGCCGCGCGAGGCACCGCCGGCCCCGAGCACGAGGGCCGTGCCGGCGCTCCACGCCCCGAGCGCCTGGTCGAGGCTGGCGACGAAGCCGGTCACGTCGGTGTTGTCGCCGTGGATGCGGCCGTCCTCGACCCACAGGGTGTTCACGGCCTCGAGCCGGCGCGCGCGCTCGGTCGTCGCGTCGGCGAGGCGGAACGCCGCCTCCTTGTGGGGGATGGTGACGTTGCCGCCGCGAAATTGCTCCGGAAAGCCGCGGAAGAAGGCCTCGAAATCCTCCGGTGCCACCTCGACGCGCTCGTAGGCGCCCGCAAGCCCGTGTTCCTTGAGCCAATGGCCGTGGATCAGCGGCGATCGCGAGTGCCGGATCGGATGCCCGACCACGAAGGCCTTGGGGATGCTCAGAACCATTCCCTCCAGGGTCGTCCCGGTGGAGGACTTACGGGAAGGCTTTTCAAAACGCCAACAGCCCCATGCCGCGCAAGCCCGCGAGCAGCGGCAGGAGCGGCAAGCCGAGGATCGTGGCGTGATCGCCCTCGACGCGCTCGAACAGGTGGATGCCCGCGCCTTCGAGCTGGTAGCCGCCGACGCTTTGCGTGACGGCGTCGCCAGCGAGGGCGAGGTAGCGCTCGATCGCGGCGGCGCCGAGCGGGCGCATGGTGAGCCGCGCGCTGTCGAGGCCCTCGCGGCGTACCGCGCCGTCGAGGGCGATCGCGAAAGCCGTGTGCAGGGCGTGCGTGCGCCCGGCCAAGCGCATGATCTGCGCATGGGCGGCGGCGCGGTCCGCGGGCTTGTGCAGCACCTCGCCTTCGAGCGCGAGCACCTGGTCGGCGCCGACCACCACTCGTCCCGGCCGGCGGCGGGACACCGCGAGCGCCTTCTCGCCCGCGAGCCGCCGGGCGATTCCTTCGGGCGGCAGCGCCCCCGCCCCGGCCTCGACGGCGCGCTCGTCGACGCCCGGCGCCTCCGTCTCGACCGGCAGGCCGGCGGATTCGAGCAGCAGGCGCCGGGTCGCGCTCGTGGAGGCAAGGAGGAGGGGGTCGGCGGGAAGCCAGAGGGGCATCACACCGCGATGAACTTCATGCGGTGGTCGCGGTAGAGGTCGAGGATGGCGGCGGCGGTCTCCTCGATCGAACGGCGGGTCACGTCGATGGTCGGCCAGTTGTGGCGCGAGCAGAGCCGCCGCGAGAATGCGATCTCCTCCGCGACCCGGTCGCGGTCGGTGTAGTCGGTGTCGCCGTCGGCCTTCAGGGACAGGAGCCGGTTCTGGCGGATCTGCACGATGCGCTCGGGCGAGGCCAGGAGCCCGACCACGAGGGGCTTCCGCACGGTCTCCAGCGCCGCCGGCACCGGCACGTTCGGGACGAGGGGGATGTTGGCGGTCTTGACGCCGCGGTTCGCCAGATAGATCGAGGTCGGGGTCTTCGAAGTGCGGCTGACGCCGACCAGCACCACGTCGGCGTCGTTGAGGTCGGCCGGCAGCTGACCGTCGTCGTGCATCAGCGTGAAGTTCATCGCGTCGATGCGCTTGAAGTACTCGGCGTTGAGCATGTGCTGGGCGCCGGGCCGCGCCGTCGAGTGTGCGCCGAGATAGCTCTGCAGGAGGCTGTGCACCGGGGCCAGCACCGAGAGGTGCGGCGAGCCGGTGTCGCGGCACGCCTCCTCGAGACGGGAGGCGAGGTCGGTCTCGACGAGCGTGTAGAGCACGATGCCCGGCGCCTGCTCGATCTCGGAGATCACCCGCTCGAGCTGCGCCGGCGAGCGCACCAGCGGATAGACGTGCTCGATCGCCGACACGCCCTCGTACTGGGCCGCGACCGCGCGCGCCACCATGATCAGGGTCTCGCCGGTCGAATCGGAGACGAGGTGGAGGTGGTAGTAGCTGCGCCCCAATGCGGCCCCGCCGGCTTCCGGCCATGTATGAGGAGTCGAGCGCTGTGGATAGTTCGGCCCGTCAAGACAGTCCAGCCAAAGCCCCTGTGGGCGCCGTCGATTTCCATCAACAGCCCATGGCCGTGGGACGCCCGTGCGGCGCGGATGCGGGAGAATCCGGGACGGCGGCTCGCTCGGGGTCGTCCGCTGCCGTTCCGGAACGGGCCGTTAACGATCTATCAGGATTTACGAATCGTTAACCTTTTCGGCAGGCCCATGCCGGGCCTGCGGGTCCCGCTCGAACGGCCGAGCTTGGTGGACGGCCTGTGGACGGGGTTGCGGCTCCGCGATTCAGCCTCCAAGAGAAACAACAAAAGAGAAGATTCAATTTTCTTTTCTTTGAAGGAGGAGCCCGATCGTTGAGCACAGAGCTTTCCCAGAAGCCGATTCTCCGGGTGCTCGCTGGCGAGCCCGTGTGGCCGCTGCCGGTCTGGCTCATGCGACAAGCCGGCCGGTATCTCCCCGAGTACCGGGACCTGAGGGCGCAGGCCGGCTCGTTCCTCGACCTCTGTTACGACCCGCGGCGCGCCGCCGAGGTCACCCTCCAGCCGATCCGCCGCTTCGGCTTCGACGCCGCGATCCTGTTCTCCGACATCCTCGTGATCCCCCATGCCCTCGGCCAGGAGGTGAGCTTCCAGGAAGGAGAGGGGCCGCGGCTCGACCCCGTGGCCTCGCTCGAGGACCTCCACCGCCTCGCCGAGAGCCTGCCCCTCGAGCGCCTCGCGCCGGTGTTCGAGACGCTTCAGCGCGTCAAGGCCGAGCTGCCCGGCGGGACGGCGCTCCTCGGCTTCTGCGGCGCGCCCTGGACGGTCGCGAGCTACATGATCGCCGGCAAGGGCACCCCCGACCAGGCGCCGGCCCGCCTTCTCGCCTATCGCGATCCGGGCTTCATGCTGACGCTGATCGACCGCCTCGCCGCGGCCTCCGTCGCCTACCTCACGGCCCAGGTCGACGCCGGCGCCGAGGCGGTGCAGATCTTCGAGAGCTTCGGGGCCGCCCTCCCCCCGGCCCTGTTCGGCCCGCTGTCGCTCGACCCGATCCGCGCTATCGTGCGCGGGCTTAAATTGGCGCGACCGCAGACGAAAGTGATCGTCTTCGTGCGCGGCGGCGGGGCGAACCTCGCCCGCCTCGTCGAGGCGCAGGTCGGCGACGCCCTCGCCCTCGACTGGTCCCTCGACCTCGACCTCGTGCTGCCGGAGCTGCCCGAGGGGCTCGCGACGCAAGGGAACCTCGACCCCCTCGCCCTCGTCGCCGGCGGAGAGCCGCTCCGCCACGGCGTCGACGCGGTGCTGCGCGCGGCCCGCGGCCGCCCGCACGTCTTCAACCTCGGCCACGGCATCCTGCCCGGGACGCCCATCCCCCACGTGGAGGCGATGCTCAAGCAGGTCAAGGCGGCGTGAGTTATGAAATCACACTGAAGATAATACCCGCGATGGGGCTGTCAATGACGGATCGTTTGTGCCGAAGTTGCACGCTCATTATCGGACTAGCCGCAGCCCAGCTTCAACCAAGTCTGATCTTAGCTACCGTCCAAGTATAATATTTTGGACTCGACTCCAGTCCACTTCCTGTGCTGAGTGCCCCCAACAAACACGGGAAGGGGCTAACATGATCCGTATTGCTTTACTGTTAAGCTTGCTTGCTCTTACGGCCTGCGAAAACAATTCAGTTGCGAACACTCTCCAGTGCCGGTTTCCGGATGATAGAGCGGCAGACGGCTCTCGCTGCGGCGACCGCGCCGCTTCAGTCAGGCCGGGTGGACAATAGTTAGGCGCCACACTCAACCAAGACACTATTGGAAGTGTGCAACGGGCGTTGCGGGGACAAGCCGCGCCGCCGGCTTGCGCCACGCCGGAGGGGCTGCCATCACGGCGCGCCCGTCAGGATCCGTCCGTGCTCTATCTCTGGCTCAAGGCCTTCCACGTCATCGCGGTCATCGCCTGGATGGCGGGCCTGCTCTACCTGCCGCGCCTCTACGTCTACCATGCCGAGACGGAGAAAGGGTCGATCCGGTCCGAGACCTTCAAGATCATGGAGCGGCGGCTCCTCAAGGCGATCATGAACCCGGCCATGATCGCGACCTGGGTCCTCGGCCTCTGGCTCGTCTTCGCCGGCGGCTGGTGGAAGTCCGGCTGGCTCCACGGCAAGCTTCTTCTGGTCGTCGGCCTCTCGGCCGTCCACATGGCGAACGCCCGCTGGCTCAAGGATTTTTCCGCCGACCGCAACGTGCGTCCGGCCCGGTTCTACCGGCTGTGGAACGAGGTCCCGACCACCTTGATGATCGTCATCGTGATCCTCGTCATCGTGAAGCCGTTCTGATAATACGCGGATGCTGTGTTGATTGTCTCTGACCATCGCACGTTCGCGTGAATTCCGATGGACCACGCTCGTGGCGGGGTTATATTGGCGGCTAAGCGAGGGTGCCGCCATGGCGAAGGTTTACGTCATTCACGAGAACGGGGTCTGGGTGGAGCCGCTGCGGGCGGCCTTCGCGGAACTCGGCACGCCTTTCGAGGAGTGGTTCCTCGACCGCGGCGTCCTCGACCTGCGCGAGGCGCCGCCGGAGGGCGTGTTCTACAACCGCATGAGCGCGTCCTCGCACACCCGCGGCCACCGCTTCGCGGCCGAGTACACGGGCGCGGTGCTCTCCTGGCTCGAGCGCCACGGCCGCCTCGTCGTGACGACGGCCGGGCGCTCAGGCTCGAGATCAGCAAGGTGGCGCAATACGAGGCGCTCGCCGCCTTCGGCATCCGCACCCCGGACACCCTCGCCGTGGTCGGCCGCGAGGCGATCCCGGAAGCCGCCGGGAGACTCGGCTACCCACTCATCCTCAAGCACAACCGAGGCGGCAAGGGCCTCGGCGTCAGGCTGTTCCTCAGCCGCGCCGCCTTGGAGGAACACCTCGCCTCGCCGGATTTCGAGGAGCCCGTCGACGGCATCACCCTCGTGCAGCGCTACATCGAGGCGCCGGAGCCGTTCATCACCCGCCTCGAGTTCGTCGGCGGACGCTTCCTCTACGCGGTCCGGGTCGACACGAGCCAGGGCTTCGAGCTCTGCCCGGCCGACGCCTGCCGGGCCGACGCGCAGGCGATCGGCTCCGCGGCGTGCCCGGCGGTCGCGCCGTCCGAGAAGTTCCGGATCGTCGAGGGTTACGAGAACCCGCTGATCCCGACCTACGAGCGCTTCCTCAGCGCAAACGGCGTCGGCATCGCCGGCATCGAGGTGGTCGCGGACCGCCAGGGCCGGACCTTCACCTACGACGTCAACACCAACACCAACTACAACCCCGAGGCGGAGGCGAAGGCCGGCGTCTTCGGCATGAAGGCGATCGCCCGCCACCTCGACCGCCAGCTCAAGGCGGTGGCCTGGAGCCGGGCGGCCTGAGATCAAGGGCTCGCGGGCGAAGGCGAAAGGCGCCCGACGAAAGCGAGGTAGAGCACGCTTTCGTCGACTCCGTCCAAGCCGATTTCCGCGTTGAGCTCGTCGTCGAAGAATCCGCCGCTGGTCATCACCCCGAGCCCGAGGGCGCTCGCGCCCAGGTAAACGTTCTGGCCGACATGGCCGGCATCGAACAGGGCGTAACGATAGCCGCGCTCGCCGTATTTCGACGTCACGCGGGGAAAGACGGCCGCAAGGCAAAGCCAGACGCCGGCCCGCAGGACCTCCTCCTGGAAGCAGCACAGGTCGTACATCCGCCGCGTGCGGTCGCCGAGCTTCAGCACGTCGAGACCATGGCGCTGCGTGTCGTAGTGGTAGAATCCCTTCTCCAGCCCTTCCACGCTCCTGACGCCGACGTAGATCTCGATCGGGTAGAGCCCGCCCGCCGAGGGCGCGGCCCGCAGGCCCATGCGCTCGCGGGTCCCGACGATGCCCGCCTCGCCCGTCTCGCCGTACGAGAACGCCAGGACGAACGACAGCTCGTCGAGCCCCAGGGGCTCGTCGGCGAAGTCCCGGCGGGTGCGCCGGTTGCGGACGGTGGAAGCCCAGGCTTCCCCGCGGTCCGGAGCGGGCGGAGGCAGGAGGACCCGGTCCGAGCGGCCGTAGGTCTTGGCGCCGTGCGAGCTCGCCACCAGGTCCTCCAGGTTCCTCGGCTTCTCCGGCTTGCCTTCAAGGCCGGGGACCGGCCGGACCTTGGTGTTCTCGTGGAACAGCTCGGAGATCCGCGTGCGCTCGGGCTCCGTGCCGGGCCCGATGATCCGGGCGGTGCGGAACGCGGTCATCCCGGTGCGGTCGGTCATCGCGGGCCTCAAGGGAAGGGGTGGGGATAGGGGTTGAGCTCCCGGCTCGACAGGGGCCGGTCGCGCAATCCGAGCGTCACGGGCACTTCCTTGAGGCGCCGCCCGCCGAGATACCGGGTGTTGTGGTTGTTATCGAGCGGCTGGAGCCCCGGCACGACCGCGCGGACGACCTTGAAGCCGGTCTCGTTGATGTCGGGCGTCGTCACGTCGACGGCAACGGCGCCGAGGCCCGCCCGCTCGAGCGCGGCGACGGCGGTCCGCAGGCTTTCGCGGGGCGACGCGCCCTTGACGGGGGAATGGCGCGGCCGGTCGAAAGCGGTGCCTTCCAGGAAGTCCAGGGCACGGGCCAGCTCGGGCTGGACCGCGTAGGCGAGGCCATGGTCCTGCAGCGACGTCACGTTCGAATAGGGAGGTCGCGTCCTGAAATCGCTCCGTCCCTTGGCGGCCTGCCGCATGCCGCACACGCCGAGGCAGGCCTCCTCCAGGGCGAGGTAGAGCGCGTGGCCGAGGTCGAGGTCGGTGCCCAGCCCGATCGCGACGAGAGGCGGGGCGGTCCCGGCCCTGCCGCGGCAGACGACGAGGACGACGGGAACGGGGATGTCCAGCGAGAGATCGTGAGCCGACACGTCGTAATCGACCGCCCTTAGGGCGGCGAGCAAGCCGCCGATTCCGGCATGGTCGAAACCGTCGAGCGGGAGCGCCGGGCGGCTCAGGCGGTTGTGCCAGACGATCATGAAGGCGTCGCGCTCGACGCACTCCATGATCCCCTTGTAGATGGCCGATGCATAGGTGTGCGAGCACGCCAGTCCGGTCGAGATGCTGTCCCACACCCGCGCTTCCGAAGGATCGTCGTAACGGTAGGGGATGTAGACGCAGGCGGCGGGAACGTACGTCGGCGTGAACGCGGGCAGGGAAATGCCCTTCTCCCATCGCAGGCGCGTGTCCGGGATGAGCCGGTCGAAATGGAAGCCCGGATCGGCGTACTGCGCTTCGGAGTAGAGGGCGAAATCCTCCGGGGCCGTCGCGTCGGCGCCGGATGCTCTGACCTCGCTGTAGCTCCCGGCGACCAGCTCCTCGGTCCAATAGTGGGCGGCGCAGTACCGTTCGATCGATTCGCCTAGGGCTTTGATCGCGGCGCGGTCCCGGGAGAGGCTGGCCGCCGAGCCGTGGTTGAGCGCCTGGAAGCCCATGACCAAGGTGAGGTCCGCCGCCTCGCTCCAGGTCCGGTAGACCGCCGGATCCTCGCAGGCCGTCTCCATCGACCAGACGTCCTTGACGAGGCCGACCTCGTTGCTGACGAGCCGCGAGGCCCGGGCGAGCGCCTCCGGCAATGGCGGCGCCGGGTGGTCGCCGAGGTCGTTGAAGCCGCGGGCGCGCAGGAGGTCGGACATTTACTGTCCGGGCTTGTCCCAGATCCGGCGCAGGAGCGTTCCGTGGCCGCAGGCGGGGCACCGGGGAATGCGCAGCACGTCGTGGCCCTCGGCCTCCGGCCTGCGGCTGTCGATGTGATAGTACCGGCCGACCGTGACGGGAGGGACGTACCCGGATACGAGCCGCAGCGCTTCCAGGGCGGTCTGACCGACGAGGAGCGCCGTCAGGGGCCCTGGCATGACGATCGGCGCGGTCCCCTGCGCGGGCGATCCGGGGCGGTCGTGGCTGGCGGCCCGGGAATTAAGGCAGCGCTGGCAGGCGGTCTGGAACGGGATGAACGTCGGCCCGAGGATGCCGCTCGCGGTGCCCCATACGACGCGCAGCCAGCGCTGGCGCCGGTCCAGGGCCCAGGCGTTGATCGCGTCGAGCTCGTCCGGCCGGGAGTGGGGTACGAAGAAGGTGATCAGGTCCCAGCCGGGCGGCCGGGGCGACGCGCGCTCCAGGTCCTGCAAGCTGCCGAACAGCCCTGTCGCCTGCGCGCCGAAGCCGCTCAGCAATTCGCCAAGGCTTTCTGTGTGTGCCGGATCTCCGACGAGCGCCATCCGGGCGTTGGCGACAGCCCCCTGGAGCCGGCCGGGCTGCTGGGAAAACCGGGAGAAGAAGAGCCCGGCCCCTTGCGGCGCGGCGTCCGGTTCCGCGCCGCGCCGGAGCACCTCGTCGTCCCCGTCCAGGATGAGGGAGTTCTGTTGCAGGACCTGCAGCAGGAACAGCTTCACGGCCGCCGGGATTGCGGGGTCGGATTCGGCCAGCACCTCTTCCAGGCGGCGGCTCCCGCCGAGGAACGGCCGGAGCGCATGGTAGGCCGTGATCCAAAGCTCGGCCGTCAGGGCGAACCTGAACCTGTCCGCCCGGAACTCGAGCCTATTGTCGCCGAGATCGACTTCCGCGACCCAAGGCGCGAGCATCGGGCGCTCGAAGACCCGCGTGGCCGCGGTCCGAGCCGCCGCGGCTAAGGTCTCCTCGAAACCCGCTTCCACGCGCGACCGGTCCGCAACCCGGGATAGGCGAAGGCTGCCTGCTGCCTGCCTGGCTCAGGGGCAGCAGCAGCAGCAGCAGCAGTTGCCGCCTCCGCTCTGCTGCATGGCGAGCTTGCTTCCGCCCGCAGCGGCCCCCAGGCACGCCTGCCAGACCGTGACGAGCACGCCCAGCTCGGCGGTGGTCAGGTCCTCGTAATCGCTCGCCAGTCGGTGGGGGTCCTTCTCGACCGAGGCACGGTAATCCTCGTCGTCGATGAGCCGCCCGAGAACCTCCGCGAAGACCGCGCCGCCACTCTCCTGTGATTCGGCCATCTGTCACTCCATCGGTTTCAGGGAACGTTCGGCACTTGCTTCGGCAGGGCTCGCCGTTTCGGCGAGCTTTTCACGATACGCAACTTACAAGATATGTAAATCCGAATGTTCTACCTCCGGTGACAGATCCGCTCCTGGACAGCCCGCCGCAAGCTCCCCATCTAAATGTCTGGACGGCGCCGCCGGGGCTTGAGCCTTGGCCCGAAAACCGCTAGACAGGCCGCCTTCCACGAAGACAGGTCGCGCCGCGTCGGCCCGGGGGGCCACCCCTTGAGAGCGACGCGCGAATTGATCGACGCCCTGTCGCCCGTCCCCCTCCCCGCGTCCGCCCCGCCCCTTGAGGCCCAAAGGCCGACCGACATCCCCGAGAGTCTTCCCCATGAGGGAAATCAAGCTTCAGGACCTGAAGTCCAAGACCCCCACCGAGCTCATCACCTTCGCCGAGGAGCTCCAGGTCGAGAACGCCTCGACCATGCGCAAGCAGGAGC
>DASVPW010000171.1:0-16341 GCA_036389455.1 Beijerinckiaceae bacterium | reverse complement strand
GCGCAACAAAGCCGTCGCGAAGCGACACCGAATCCTGCGAGGGGCGGGTTGGATCCCCTTCCCTCGCCTGCGCTGCGCTCCGGCTCGCCGGGGATGCCAGTGTGGAGTGACCGCCCATGCCCCTCTCCTTCATCCACCGCTTCGAGCCGGCCACCGGACCGACGGCGCGCCCGCTCCTGCTGCTGCACGGCACCGGCGGCGACGAGGGCGACCTTCTGCCCCTCGGGCGGGCGGTCGCGCCGGGCGCCGCGCTCCTGTCGCCGCGGGGGCAAGTGCTCGAGAACGGCATGCCGCGCTTCTTCCGCCGGCTCGCCGAGGGCGTCTTCGACGAGGCCGACGTGCGCCGGCGCGCGCACGAGCTTGCCGCCTTCGTGGCCGAGGCGCGGGCGGCGTACGGCCTCGCCGCTCCCGTGGCGCTCGGCTTCTCGAACGGCGCCAACATCGCGGCGGCGCTGCTCTATCTTGCGCCCGAGGCGCTCGCCGGAGCGATCCTCCTGCGCGCCATGGTGCCGTTGCCGGAGCCGCCGCAGGCGGATCTCGCCGGCAAGCCGGTCCTCATCCTGTCCGGCTCGATGGATCCGATCGTTCCGGCGGAGAATGCGGCGCGGCTTGCCGCCCGGCTCTCGGCGGCCGGCGGCGCCGTGACCCACCGCGTCCTGCCGGCGGGGCACGGCCTATCGCAGGCGGATGTGACGCTCGCGAAGGAGTGGCTGGCACGGACAAAGGCGTGACGCTGTCATGGATTCCGGGCTCGGCCCTGCGGGCCGCCCCGGATGACGGTCAGGCGGCCGCCAGCACCCGCTCGAGCGCCCGCCGCAGCGCCGCAGCGTCGAGCTCCGGGACGGTGACGACGCCGGGGCGCTCGCCGAGGCCGCAGGCTTGCGTCGCGATCACCGGAATGCCGGCAGCGAGCGCCCGCAGAAGCGCACGGGGCTGGTGCTCGATGGTCGCCGGCAGGACCACCGCGGCGAGCTTTTCGGGCGGCGCCGCGCCGCCCGGGGGGCGTACGGGGAGGCCGGCCCAGAAGTCGCCGTCGTGCTCCTTGGCGCCGCCGGCAACCAGGAGCTCGGCGTCAAGCCCGCGCATGGCCTCGCGCAGCTCGTAGGCCCCCTTGCGCCCGAGGGCCGAGGCCGGAAAGAGAACCGTGCGCCCGCCGCGCGCGACGGGCTTCGTCACGGCCGGCATCGCCCAGTCGAGGACGACGGCGCGCCCGCCGAGGAACGCCGCGATCGCCCGATGCGGGGTGTAGAGTTTTTCCGCCGCGGCGAGCGCTTCGGCCTCCGCCGCGACGAGGTCCGGCGGGGCGCGGAAGTCGCCGAGGGTCGGGCTCTCGGGGTGCGCCGCCAAGGCGCCGTCGAGCCGGCGCTGCAGCTCGGCCATCGGCCAGCGGTCGACGAGCACGTCGAAGCTGCGGCCGGCGAGCGCTCCCATGATCCACAGGTGCGGCAGGAGGTTCTGGGCCACGACCGCGCGGGTGTGGAGGTGCGAGAGCTTCCTGGCGTAGGCCCCGGCGAGCGCGGCGTCGAAGGCGAGGAGCCGGCTCTGCAGCGCCCTCCCCTGCGCCGGAGCGCGGCGGAGAGCGAAGGCGCGACGCAACGCGGTGACGGCCGCCGTGGCCTCGGTTCCGCAACGCCCCTCCGGCCAGGCGTAGCGGGCGCGGGCCGGCCGGCGCATGGGCAGGAACAGGGCGTCGTCGCGGGTCGCCTCGCGGGCGAGGAGGCCCGAGAACTCGGGCGAGCTGCCGTCGACGAGCCAGGCGGTCGGGCGCCGCGCGACCGTCCCGATCTCCGGATCGTTCAGGTGGCAACGGATCTCACCGCAGGTGGTGCAGTCGTTGGCGGCGGCGCGGCCGTCGGCCTCCGGTCCCGGAGCGGCGCGCTCGGCCGCCCCGGGCTCGGCCCGGAAAAGGACCTCGAGATGGCGGCTCGTGAGCCGCGCCTCGATCCGGAAGGCTTTGCGGGAGCGGAAGCGCAGGTCGACGTAGTTCCAGAACACGGTCGCGTCGCGCCCGAGCGCGGCGCGCGAGCCCGGCACCATCCGGCTGTGGGCGTGGCGCTCGACGATCTCGAACCCCGCCGCGAGCGCCGCCTCGTAGAGCGCGTTCGAGAGCTGGCACAGGCCGCCGCCGACGCTTCTGACGAGGCAGCCCTCGCGCAGCTCGCGGCCCTCGACGAAGCCGCGCCAGCGCGACGCGCGTCCGACCTGCTTCCAGAAGCTGAACGCCTCGCCGGCCGGGACGACGACGCCGTCGATGCCGGCGAGCGCCAGGCGCAGGTTCTGGATCTTGCCCGCCGTGAGCGCGTATTCCCTCGCGCCTGCGGGCCCGCTCCACAGGGGCGAGCGGACCCGGGCGACGACGGGCGCGTCGCGCAGGGCGTCGGCGGGGGCGTGCCGCCGCGCGGCCTCGCGCCACGCCAGGACTTCTTTCAGCGTGCGCAGCGCCCGGAACGCGGTCGCCTTCGCCCCGAACACGGCCACGTCGAGCCGCGATGGAACGTGCCGGTGGACGGCGCTCGCCATGACGCTCTCCCAAGCTCTTTTGCGGCATTAAACCGCAAAGCTCGGAAGGACGATGTGCTGCCGCGCACGCGCCCGGAAGGATTAGCTCCGGAGAGAGGTTTTTAGCGCGCGGCGGGCTGCTTCTGCTTCTGTTTGGAGGCCTTCTTCGACGGCTTCGCCTTGCCGGCGACCTTGCCGCGCTTGGCGTTGGCCTTGGCCGCGAGGGCCGCCTGCTTGCGCTCGGGCAAATCCTCGCCGCGCACGACGGGGACGTCGGCGATCTTCTTATTCTCATAGAAGACCTCGACGTTCCTGTACTGCCCGCATTCGACCAGCTTCAGGAACATGACCTGCTGCTTGTGGACGACCGTGTTGCCGGTCCCCTGCTCCTTGATCGTCAGGTCGAGCTGGAGGATCGCCGGGTTGATCCCCTGCGGCTTCCTCTCGGAGAGGCGGGGATGGAGGTTGGTGTTGCCGAGGGTGACGAGGCCGGTGACGACGAGCAGGTCCTGCGGCTTCAGGAGCTTCTTCGCCTCGGCGGCGAGCTTGCCCGGCAGCAGCGAGGCGGCGCCCGGCAAGTCCCAATGCTCCTCGATCGCCCGCCAATGTTCCGTCTTCGGCGCTTTCATTTCGGACCCTCCAGTTGCATCGCGGACCTCGCGATATTCCCGCAACTAGAATAAGCGTAATTGCTTAGTTCTCAACCTCCAATTGCTTAACTGACAGAGAGAGCCCCGAATGCCACTTGGGTTTCGCGGCGCGTCCGCTTCTGGTCAGGTATCGAAGGGCTGCATCCGTCGGCGAACTCGCCAAAGAGGCGGCGGCGCTCTCCCGCTCGTGCCACGCTGGCGGCCCGCGTGCGACTGCCGCTCGTCACCGCAAGTCAGCAGCTCTTGGAGATCTTGCGCCGGGCTAGATCGAAGCGCGCCCTCGGCCGCGTCTACCCCTTCACCAGCTCGATCCGCCGGTTCCGCGCGCGGCCCTCGCTCGTGGCGTTGTCGGCGATGGGCTTTGCCGGGCCGTGCCCGGCGCTTTTGAGGCGCTCGCGGGAGATCCCGGCCGCCACGAGGGCGTCGACGACGGCGGCGGCGCGGTCGCGCGACAGCTTCTCGTTTGTGGCGCGCGGGCCGACGTCGTCGGTGTGGCCCTCGACCGAGAGCTTCAGGCCCGGATTCTCCTTGAGGAGCTTCACGACCTCGGCGATGGCCTTGGCCTGGTCGGGCCTGAGCGCCGCCCTGGCGGTATCGAAGGCGAGGTAGAGCGCCGCGCGGCCCTCCTTGTCGAGGGCCCCCTTGAGGGCCGCGGCCTGGGGCGCGGGCGGGACGAAGGGTTTCTCCTCGATGGCCTGGACCTCGATGTCGCTCTCCTGACTGTAGACCCGCACCCAGACCGTCTGGCCGCCCTGCTCCAGGCGGGCGACCGTGGTGCGCGGGTCGGTGTAGAGCGTCACGGCCCCGAGCTGGGCAAGGGCCGCCCGGTAGTTGTCCTGGATCTCCACGTCGCTCGAAGCTTGAGCGCCGGCCTTGAGAGCGTACGTGACCATGTATTTCGCGCCCTGCGCCGCGACCTCGGCGACCTCCTCGTCGCCGCGGACGAGGAACTTCAATTCGTCGAAGTTCCGCTTCTCCGGCGTTCCCGCCTCGTAGGCCGGCATGCGGCCCAGCAGCCGATAGTCGGGGCCGGAGGGCGCAAGGAGTGTGGCCTTCAGCGGCTGCCGCACGACCGTGACGACCTCGATGTCGGTCTCCTGGCTGTAGACCCGCGCCCAGGTTTCCTCGGCCCCTTTAATGAGCTTCGCGACCGTAGTGCGGTCGTCGCGATAGAGGACCTGCGCCCCGAGCTTCCGGAGCTCTTCGCGGTAGTTGGTCTGGATCTCGAGGTCGCTCGACGGGTCCTTGCCCTGAGGCGCCGCATACGCCTGCCGGCACGCCCGCCCCTTCACCTCCACCTCCTCCACGTCGTCGCCTTTGCGCACGGAGAACGTGACGCCGTCGTACGCGCGCGTCTCCGCCTCGCCCGCGGGGGTGTAGCTCGGCATGCGGCCGAGCGGGGGGCAGTCGGCGTGGGCGGGAGTGGAGAGGGTCAGGGGCGCCGTGAACAGTAGGATGCGCAAGACCAAGATCATCGTTCGTCCGCTCCGATAAGCCGGGGGATGCCGATCTAGCGGGCCACGGACGGATCCTGCTGGCCGTCGGTCTTCGGTAGGTCCGCAACCTTGAATGGCTCGATCAAGATGCCGAAATCCCGGGCGAGGCTCAGCTTCCTTCCATGAATGTCGCCGATGCCAGTCGCCATGAACAGGCGGCGCTGCTCGAGGAACTTCCTAAAGCCCTCCGGCATGCGGGGGGAGGACTGCAAGGAATCTATGACGGTTCCCATCCGCCAGACTTCCACGACATCGCCGGGGATGCCCTCGGGAGGGGTCGCGAGTTTGGCCTTGACACTCGCCATCATCGCGCCGGAGCCGATCCGCCCCTGGCTTACCAGCAGGTCCGCGACGAAACAAAGGCCCCGTTCGGAAGTGAACCCCAGCTCGGACGCAATTGGGACGGCCCGGTGCACCGTCTGCTCGAAATAGGCCCGCTCGAACGCGGCGGCCGCAGGGGAGCGCATCAATTCCCTGATCCGCGAGCGCCAAGCTTGCGACACGGAGAATCTGCCCTCGCTGGCAAGCGACTTCGCCAGAGCGACAACTTCCTCCCGCGGCACATCGAGGATGCGGTCGAAGGCGGCCTTCTCGGAACCAAGCGCGGACGCGTACAGCGCCGGGTCCTTCTCACGCACCGACCTGAAGAGCTGCCGCAGTTGGTCGGATCCAGCTCCATAATCGGTGATCACCTCACCGCCTAACAAGCCGAAGGCGCCTTGGGTCGGCAGACTTAGGCCTTCCAGGGTCGCCACCACCGACAAGCAACGGCCGGTGAAGCTCCTGTCGTCGATAGTGAATGAGGGCTGTTCGGTCCGGGCGATCTGCTCCAGGAACCAGGGGCCGACGATCCCGCTTTCGGCGCGCTGGCGCGTGCGCTCGAACTGTTTGATGGCCACTTCGGTCGCAGCGCCAAGGGCGCCGTCCGCGGGCAGATGGCTGAAACCCTGCGCCTTGAGGAAGGCCTGAGCATCTGCAACCTCCTTCGCGGTGTCGCCGCGCTTCCAATATCCGGAAACGCGCTGGGCGAAGGCCTGCGGCGCCGCAGGCGGGGCGGCGGGCGCAGTTGCCGGCGGCAGGCTCGGAAGCGGCTTTCCCTGCTCGACCCATTTGATGATATCGGAGTCCCGAATCACCTTCATCCCGATCAACGCCTCGAGGTTCTGCCGATTTTCGGCCTCATTTCCGGTCCTGATGGCGGCGATCAGCAGATCGGTTTTGTTCTTCTCCTCGGCAATCCGGCCCTTGTTTTCTTCCTGGAGCTTCAGCTGCCTGGCGTTCTCTTCGTTGAAGTTTTGCTTGTTCAGTTCCTGCAGGTTCGCGATCACCGCATTCACGACAATGCCGAGACCCGTTGCCGCTACGCCCCAAAAGACCGGATTCTTCAGAAAGGAGCGCGAAGCCTCCTTCTCTTTCATGACGAGTTCCTGACGTCGGACTGCAAGATCTTCGCCCTTGAGAGCGGCTTCCTTCTCGCGAAGCTCGTAGTCCTTCTTCTTCAACTCGTATTCGGCCACCTTGACCGCGACCTCCTGGCGGCGCAGCAGGTAGTCCAGCTTCGGAATGTCAGCCGCATCAAAGGCGCTCGCATTCGGCGCAGTCTCTTCGGAGGGTTCCATTTATTCTGCCTCCAGGACTCTACCGGCATGTTAGAATCGCGCGGTGCGTCTTTCAACAATACTGTTTCCTACAACGGTATATTATCGTGCTTCTTCCACGGCGCCTCGACCGCCTTCTCGCGCAGCATCGCGAGGGCCCGCGCCACGCGGCGGCGCGTGGAATGGGGCATGATCACCTCGTCGATGTAGCCGCGCTCCGCCGCCACGAACGGCGACATGAAGCGGTCCTCGTATTCCTTGGTGCGGGCTGCGATCTTCTCCGGATCGGCCATGTCCTGCCGGAAAATGATCTCAACGGCCCCCTTCGCGCCCATGACGGCGATCTGGGCCGTCGGCCAGGCGTAGTTCACGTCGCCGCCGACGTGCTTCGAGGCCATGACGTCGTAGGCGCCGCCGAAGGCCTTTCGGGTGATGATCGTCACGAGAGGCACCGTCGCCTGCGAGTAGGCGAAGAGCAGCTTCGCCCCGTGCTTGATGAGGCCGCCGTACTCCTGCGCCGTTCCAGGTAAGAAGCCCGGCACGTCGACGAGGGTCACGATCGGGATGTTGAAGGCGTCGCAGAAGCGCACGAAGCGCGCGCCCTTGCGCGAGGCGTCGGCGTCGAGCACGCCTGCCAGCACCATCGGCTGCTGCGCCACGACGCCGATGGTGCGGCCCTCGATGCGCGCGAAGCCCGTGATGATGTTTTTGGCGAACGCTTCCTGGATCTCGAAGAAATCGCCCTCGTCGACGACCTTCAGGATGGCCTCCTTCATGTCGTAGGGCTTGTTCGGGTTGTCGGGCACCACCGTGTCGAGCGAGAGGTCGACCCGGTCGGGATCGTCGAAGGACGGCCATTCGGGCACGCCGTCGACGTTGTTCTCCGGCAGGAAGTCCATGAGGCGGCGGACCTGGAGCAGCGCCTCGACGTCGTTGTCGTAGGCGCCGTCGGCGATCGACGACTTCGCGGTGTGGACCTTGGCGCCGCCGAGCTCTTCCGCCGTCACGACCTCGTTCGTCACCGTCTTCACCACGTCCGGGCCGGTGACGAACATGTAGCTCGTGTCGCGCACCATGAAGATGAAGTCGGTCATGGCGGGCGAGTAGACGTCGCCGCCGGCGCAGGGGCCCATGATGACCGAGACCTGCGGGATAACCCCCGAGGCGATCACGTTGCGCTTGAAGACCTCGCCGTAACCCCCGAGCGCCGCGACACCTTCCTGGATTCGCGCTCCGCCGGCGTCGAACAGGCCGACGATCGGCGCGCGGGCCTTCAAGGCCATGTCCTGGATCTTGGTGATCTTCTGCGCGTGCGTCTCGGACAGCGAGCCGCCGAAGACGGTGAAATCCTTCGAGAAAACGAACACCGTGCGGCCGTTGACGGTGCCCCAGCCGGTGACGACGCCGTCGCCCGGGATTTTCTGCTCGGCCATGCCGAAGTCCGTCGCCCGGTGCTGGACGAACATGTCGAGCTCCTCGAAGGAGCCGTGGTCGAGGAGGAGCTCGATGCGCTCCCGCGCTGTGAGCTTGCCGCGCTTGTGCTGCGCCTCGATGCGCCGCGCGCCGCCGCCGAGCCGCGCTTCCTGGCGCCGTTCCTCGAGCCGTTCGAGAATGTCCTTCATCGGGTCCCCTGCCGAGCTTCCGCTTGCCGCGACGCTTAGCACGCGCCTTACGGCTCCGGAACGGCGGATCGACCGGGGGCAATCCTGCCCGATTCGCGAAAAATTGTCGGCAAAACCAGAGAGAGAATCCGAGCGGCGGGATGCACCCGGCCTTATGACGTTGCGCCGTTCAATCCGTGGCGCCATTCCGGCCAGGAGAGCTGCGCCATGGACGAAAGACGCGAGAGCCGGCGCCGCAAGACGCTTCTCGCCGGCAAGATCGTCTTCGGGGCGGACCGCATCACGATGGACTGCTCGATCCGGGACCTGTCGATGGGCGGGGCGCGGCTGTCCTTCGCCGATCCGGTCGGACTCCCGAACGAGTTCGAGCTCCAGCTGCCCTCCCGCGGGACCGTGTTCCGGGCCGAGGTGCGCTGGCGCCGGGGGCGCGAGGTCGGCGTCAAGTTCCGCGCCGTCCTGCGCTGGCCGACGCGGGAGCCGGAGCGGATGGCGGCCGCGGGATAGCGGCGATTAAGCACAAGCGTCGGACAACCATCCACTCCTGTGAATTGCGTGGAAAGGGCGGAAAAGGCGGGGCGAATCGTGGGGTTTTGCGGTCTACCGGCGCTCCGTTTCACGAATTGTCACGCTTGGCGTCCATGCTCCGGCAGGTTTGGGCGGCGGCGACCGGAGCTTCCATGGCGGTCCACTTCTTCCATTGCACGGACGGATTCGACTTCGTCCTCGACCGGGTCGGGCAGAACACCCGGTCGATGCAGGACCTGCACCTGCGCGCCTGCCTCGTCGCTAACCGTATGATGCGGTCGGTCCCGCCCGACATGGACTGGTCGAACTGGGTCGTGAGCGTCCAGGACCGCAAGGGCCAGATGGTCGACGTGATCCCGTTCCCGGCCGAGGAGCGGCGCGAGGCCGCCTGACCTGCCCGCCGGCTCCGCAAGCCCGCCGCTCGCGCCAAAGCCGCCACAATCCTGTGGTGGAGCCGTGCCGGCTGGGTCCATCTTCCGGGCCTCGCGGCCGTTTTGATTCGGCCCGTTCCGCCTGCTACGAAGCGCGGGGACAACCCGCCGTTAAGTTCGAGGACCCGACGATGCCGCGTTCCCTGCCCCGATCGGCGCCGCTTCAGGCTCTGGCGTTCGCCGGTGTGGCCGCCGTCGCGCTCGGCTCCGCCCCGGCGCTGGCGCAATCCGAGACCTGCAGCCAGTTCGGCAAGACGATCCAGGAGCGCGCCGCCATCGTCCAGAGGCTCAACGCCGCCGGCAACAAGAACAAGAAGATCGACCCGAAGACCGCCTGCTCCATGTTCGGCGAGCTCGTGTCGAACGGCGCGGGCGCCGTGAAATGGCTCGAGACCAACAAGGACTGGTGCCAGATCCCCGACCCGTTCATCGAGAACATCAAGGCCGAGCACGCCAAGGCGGTGAATCTGCGCGGACAGGCCTGCAAGGCCGCGGCGCAACAGGCCGCCATGGAGAAGAAGGCGCGGGAGGGCGGCGGCTCCGGCCTCCTCGGCGGCGACGGCCTTACCGGCTCCTTCCGGATGCCGCAAGGCGCTCTGTGAGCGGCGGCGCCGCGAAGCCACACTCCACCGCCGGCCCCGCCGACCGATCGCTCCCCGACGCCGTCACGCGCCACTGGGTCGACCGCCGCGCGCCCATGCGGTTGCGCCCCTACCTGCGCCTTGCCCGCATCGAGCGGCCGATCGGCTGGTGGCTGCTGCTCCTGCCGTGCTGGTGGTCGGCGGCGCTTGCCGCGATCGCGGCGGGCAGAGCTTTCCCGGACCCGGTGCACTGCGTGCTGTTCTGGATCGGCGCCGTCGCCATGCGCGGAGCGGGCTCGACGTACAACGACATCGTCGACCGCGACCTCGACGGAAGGGTCGAGCGCACGCGCGACCGCCCGCTGCCGTCGGGCCAGGTGAGCGTCGCCCAGGCGTTCGCGTTCCTCGCTGCCCTGGCGCTCGTCGGCCTCGCCGTGCTGCTGCAGCTCAACCGGTTCGCGGTCGCGACCGGCATCGCCTCCCTCGGCTTCGTCGCGCTCTATCCGTTCATGAAGCGCGTCATGTGGCTGCCGCAGATCGTCCTCGGCGCCGCCTTCGCCTGGGGCGGGCTCATGGGCTGGGCGGCGGCGTTCGGGAGCCTCGCCTGGCCCGCGGTGCTGATCTACCTCGCGGCGGTCGCCTGGACGGTCGGCTACGATACGATCTACGCCCTGCAGGACATCGAGGACGACGCGGTCGCCGGCATCAAGTCCTCGGCGCGGCTGTTCGGACGGCACGTCCGTCCGGCTGTCGCGCTCTGCTATGCCCTCGCGGTCGCGCTGCTCGCCGGGTCGCTCATCCTCGTGCAGGCGGGGCCGCTTGCCTGGCTCGGCGCGGCGACGTTCGCGGCGCACCTCGCCTGGCAGGTCCGGGCGATCGATCCCCGCGACGGGGCGCTCGCCCTGAGGCTGTTCCGCTCGAACCGGGACGCCGGGCTGATCCTCTTCGTGGGCCTGACCCTGGACGCCCTCTGGCGCGCGGCCTAGAGGCGTCCCGAAACGATCTCGCGCTCGCGATGGACCGAGGGGCGCACCGGCAGTCGGCCGGTCTTGCGCCGGGTCAGGAACCGGGGCCGGCGCCCGTTGAGGAGCCCGTGCCGGCGGCGGATGCGGATCTCGCCGAGCTGCACGCGCCCGATCTGCCGGTAGGGCATGTCGAAGGTGCCGTCCGCGCGCTCGATCAGGAGCGGCAGGCCGGACGCGGCGCCGGTCCCGCGCCAGGCCGCGACCACGTCCTCGTCCGAGAACGCGCCGAGGGAAAGGAGCGTGTCGCCGTAGGCGTCGGCGACGTCGATCGCGAAGCTCTCGGCCTCCCCGTCCCGGCAGCGGAAGCGCAGGGCGATGGCCGCGGGCGCGGCCGCCGCGCCGGCGATCGAAGGCGAGAACAGCCCTCGGATCGGGGAAGCCGTGAATTCGGCGGTGAGGATCGAGGCATCGGGGCCGCTCTCGTCGAGAGAAGCGGCCCCGGCCATCGGAGTGGCGGCTGTCATGTCTGTCCGAGCCCTGTCCGGCTTAACGGCGATCTCTTGGCTGGATCGCTCGCGTGAGCCGGACTATTGCCAGCAAGCCGTCGGCAACCGCTTAAGGGGCACGGTTAAGCATGGGTTGCGGCGCTCGTTTCAATGCGGATGCTGAACGGAAGCTTGCCCGGGCTGCGTGGACCGCGCATTGAATCTCGCATAAGGCGCGGAAAGCGTTTTCTCACGATCGGATCGTCGATGGACCTCGCCCAGGATGCCGCGCTCGCGCTCATGCCCGCCGTCCGCGAGGCCGCGCGCGAGGCGGGAAGGATCGCCTGCCGCTATTTTCGGCGCGGCGACAAGACCACCGCGCGGGTGTGGTCGAAGCACGGCGGCTCGCCCGTCACCGAGGCTGACGTCGCGGTCGATTCCTTCCTCAAGGTGCGGCTCGCCGAGGCGCTGCCCGACGCCGCCTGGCTGTCCGAGGAGACTACGGACGATCCGGTCCGGCTCGGCGCCCGGCGGCTGTGGGTCGTCGACCCGATCGACGGCACCCGCGCCTTCCTGTCCGGCCATCCCGACTGGTCGGTCGTGATCGCGCTCCTCGTCGACGGCGAGCCGGCGCTCGGCATTGTCCATGCGCCTGCCCACGACACGCTCTACGAGGCTTGCCGCCGCAACGGCGCCTTCCGCGACGGCGCCCGCATCACGGTTTCGGGGATGACGGCCTTGCACGGCGCGCGGATCGCCGGGCCGAAACCGCTGATCGACCGGCTCCGGCGCGCCGCCGGCCCGTTCGAGCAGGTCGAGCGCATCCCGTCGCTGGCGCTCCGGCTCGTGCGCGTCGCGGAGGGCGCGGTCGACCTCGGCCTCGTGTCGTCGAACGCCCACGACTGGGATTTCGCCGCGGCCGACCTCATCCTCGCCGAGGCCGGGGGGCGGCTTTCCACCTTCGAGGGGGAGAGGCCGCGCTACAATCAGGTCGAGCCGGTGCATGGCGAGCTCCTCGCTGCCCCACGCGCCTTGCATCCGCACCTCATCGAGGCCATGACGGGCCGTTCCCCATCGGCAGCGGCGCCCTGAGCGCCCCGTGCAACCGAGATCGATCGCCATGGCCGAGACCGCGCAAGGCAAGCAGCTCCCTCACCTCGTGTTCGGCGGCGAGCTGAAAGATCTCGCCGGCACCGAGTTCAAGGACCTCTCGAAGCTCGACATCGTCGGCGTCTACCCGAACTACGCCGCTGCCCACGCGGCCTGGAAGGCCAAGGCGCAGGCGACCGTCGACAACGCCCAGATGCGCTACTTCATCGTGCACCTCCACCGGCTCCTCGACCCGGCCGCGACCTGAATTCCCGATGGAATGGCTCAAGCGCCTGAGCCGCACGCGCGCGATCCGCGAGACTCTCGGCTTCGTCATGGCGCGCTATCTCGATCTCGTGCGGCGGACGAACCGCTGGGTCATGGAGCCTGACAACGCCTACGACCGCATCGGCCCCATGATGCCGGTCATCGCCGCCATGTGGCACGGCCAGCACTTCATGATCCATTTCGCGAAGCGCCCGCAGGACCGGGCCGCGAGCCTCGTCTCGCGCTCCGGCGACGGCGAGCTCAACGCCATCGCGCTCCGCCGTCTCGGCGTGCGTCCGATCCGCGGCTCCGGCGCCCGCGGCCGCGACTTCCGCGAGAAGGGCGGCGTCGCGGCGATGCGCGAGATGCTGCGGGCTCTCGAGAACGGCGAGATGGTGGTGCTGACCGCCGACGTGCCGAAGATCGCCCGGGTGTGCGGCCTCGGCATCGTCATGCTGGCGAAGCTCTCCGGCCGCCCGATCGTGCCGGTCGCCGTGGTGACGAGCCGCCGCTTCGTGCTCGGGAACTGGGACCGGTCGACGCTGGGAAAGCCCTTCGGACGCGGCGCGATGGTGCTCGGCGAGCCGATCTTCGTCACGGAGGACGCGGACGAGGCTGCGCTCGAAGAGGCCCGCCGCGCGGTCGAGAGTGGCCTCGACCGCGTCCACGAGCGCGCCTACGCCCTCGTCGGGGCGGCCGACCCTGGCGCCGCCCTCAAGATCGCGGCGGCGGAGCGCCGGGCCGCATGAGCCCGCGCATCCCATTGCCACTGCCCCTGCGCCTCTACCGCCTGAGCCTGATCGCGCTCGAGCCGGCCGCGGCGGCGCTGCTTCTGTGGCGCATGCGACGCGGCCGGGAGGACCGGGAGCGCCTCCCGGAACGGCGCGGCGTCGCCGGCCGGGAACGGCCCCCGGGGTTCCTCGCCTGGCTGCACGGGGCGAGCATCGGCGAGACGCTGTCGCTCATGCCGGTGGTCGAACACCTGATCCATCGCGGGGTGAACGTCCTCGTCACCTCGGGGACGCGGACCGCGGCCGAGCTCGTCGGCCGGCGCCTGCCGCCCGGCGCCGTGCACCAGTACGTGCCCCTCGACGCGCCGCGATACGTGCGCCGCTTCCTCGATCACTGGCGCCCGGATCTCGCGCTCGTTGCCGAGTCCGAGATCTGGCCGAATACGATCATCGAGCTCGACTGGCGTCGCATCCCCCTCGTCCTCGTCAACGGACGGATGTCGGAGCGCTCGTTCCGGCGCTGGTCACGTTGGCCCCGGGCCGCCCGCGCCCTGCTCGGACGCTTCGCGCTCTGCCTCGCGCAGGGGCCGGCCGACGCCGAGCGGCTGTTCGGCCTCGGCGCCGCGCGGGTCGCGGTCGCCGGCAACCTCAAGTTCGACGCGAGCCCGCCGCCGGCGGACGCCCGGGCGCTCGCCCACCTCTCCGGCCTCCTCTCCGGGCGTCCGGTCTGGGTCGCGGCGAGCACCCACGCCGGCGAGGAAGAGATCACGGTCGCGACGCATCAGGCCCTCGCCGGCCGCTTCCCCAGGCTCCTGACCGTCGTCGTGCCGCGCCATCCTCAGCGTGGAGGTGACGTCGCCGCTCTCGGCACGGCGGCCGGGATCGAGGTCGCCCGGCGCTCCCAGGCGGGCGAGCCCGACCGCACGACCGAGCTCTACGTGGTCGACACCGTCGGCGAACTCGGGCTTTTCTACCGGCTCTCGCCGCTCGTCTTCATGGGCGGCTCGCTCGTGCCGCACGGCGGCCAGAACCCGATCGAGCCGGCGAAGCTCGGCGCCGCGATCCTGCACGGACCCCATGTCCACAACTTCACCGACGTCTATGCCGCCCTCGACGGGGCCGGCGGCGCCCTCCCCGTCTCCGATGGAGCGGACCTGACCCGCGCCGTCGCCGAGCTTCTCTCCGACGCCGGCCGGATGCGCGACATGGCCCGCGCCGCTGCGGGCGCTGTCGAGGGTCTCGGCGGGGCGCTCGGCCGGACCATGCAGGCGATCGAGCCGTTCATTCCCGCCATGAAGCCCGAGGGAGGCTGATGCGACCTCCCCGGTTCTGGGACGAGCCCCGCCCTTCGGCCGTCGCGCGGCTGCTGCGCCCGGCGGCATTCGTCTGGGGCGGGATCGCAGCCGGGCGCATGGACCGCGGCGGCGATCGGGCGGACGTGCCCGTGATCTGCATCGGCAACTTCACCGCCGGCGGCGCCGGCAAGACTCCGACCGTCCTTGCGGTCGCCCGCATCCTCCGGGAGCAAGGCGAGCGCCCGGCCTTCCTCAGCCGCGGCTACGGCGGACGGCTTGCCGGCCCTGTGCGGGTCGATCCCGCACGCCACGGCCCGCAGGACGTCGGCGACGAGCCTCTGCTCCTCGCCCGCGCGGCGCCGACGGTCGTCGCGCGCGACCGCCCCGCCGGCGCGCGCCTATGCCGCGACGAGGCCGGCGCCAGCGTCGTCGTGATGGACGACGGCCTGCAGAACCCGTCCCTGAAGAAGGACGTCTCGCTCGCGGTGGTGGATGCCGAGATCGGCGTCGGCAACGGCCTGTGCCTCCCAGCCGGACCGTTGCGGGCGCCGCTCAAGGTGCAGTGGCGGCACGTGGATGCCGTCGTGCTCGTGGGCGACGGGGCGGCAGGCGAGGCGCTCGCCCGCGAGGCCGCCGAACGGGAGAGGCCGGTGCTGCGCGCACGGCTGGAGCCCGACCATGCCGTCGCCGCCCGGCTCGCGCGCGCGCGCGTCCTCGCCTTCGCCGGCATCGGGCGCCCCCAAAAGTTCTTCGCGACCCTCGAAGCCTGCGGCGCCGCCGTCGCCCGGACGCGGGAATTTCCCGACCACCATCCCTACTCGGCGGAGGAGGTGGGGGCGCTCGTGGACGAGGCGCGCCGCGAGGCTCTCCTCCCCGTCACGACCGAGAAGGACTTCGTCCGCATCGCGGCGTTGGGACAGGGCCTCGTCGAGACGGTCACGGCCCTGCCGGTCATCCTCGCCTTCGCCGACGAGGAACCCTTGAGAGCCATGCTCGGCAGGCTGGGACAAGCGCGGTCCGCCTGACGTCCGGCCGCGTGGGACTTCTCAGCCCTTCCCGCCGCCGAACGCTTCGACCAGCTCCGCCATCTCCTCCGAGCGCGCATTCGCATCCGCGCGCAATCCTTCGACGACGCCGCGCCGGTCCGCCTCGGGGCGGTTCTGGCTGACCTTCCACTTGCCTTCGATGCGGGAAATCTCGATCTCGATGCCGACGATGCCACGCACCATCGCCGCCACGAATTGTTCCGGCGCGTCGCTCACGGCCCAAGGCTCGGCGCGGGGACCTTCGTTGAAGCGGGTTAGGTCCTCGATCTGGACCTTGAGCCAGCCCTCGTCCTCGATGACGGTCATGCGCCCATAGGCGTGGACGACGGCGTAGTTCCAGGTCGGGACCACCTTGCCGTTCTCGCGTTTGGTCGCGTACCAGGACGGCGTCACGTAGCGCTCCGCCCCCTGGAAGATCACGAGCGCCTCCGCCTGCGGATCGGACTCCTTCCACAGCGGGTTCGCACGGGCGACGTGCGCCCGAAGCGTCCCGAGCCTGGAGCGCTCCGGGTCGATGAGGAACGGCACGTGATTTGCGACGAGGCCCGCCGGCCCGTTCGTCACCAGCGTGCCGAGCGGGAAGGCGCGGATCAGCGCGTGCTGGACGTCGAGGCGGTCCTCGCGGTGATGCGCTGGCTGGTACATCAGCTCTTCCCCCTCGGCGCGACGCCGAGCCGCTTCAGCACCGCCTCCGGCGAGGCATAGGCCTCCTGGCGCTCGACGCTCCAGTAGCGCAGCTGGTCGAGAGGGATCGCCTCGCCGGTGACGGCGCAGCGGACGAACGAGCCCGGGCGGAGCACCTTGAGGTTGCTGTCGTGATATTCGACGACGGCTTCGCCGCCGCCACGATCGAACCGGTTCAGCACGGGCCTGCGCGGGTGTAAGCCGCTCCTCCTTCGCGAGAGCCTGTCATAGTTCACGCCGCCGCCCCGGTTCAACCTCGGCCGTGCTTCGCCGCGCCGGCTTGGGCAGGCGCCCGAACGGCACGGGGGCCTCGGATCTTCGCTTCGCCCGGGAGGACGGGGTGGGCACCCTGCCCTTTAGGCCGCCGCCTCGGCGGC
>DASVPW010000170.1:0-5228 GCA_036389455.1 Beijerinckiaceae bacterium | reverse complement strand
ACGGGAAGATCGGCGGCCTGTGCCCCGGCGACCGCGGCGAGACCCGCGGCGGACCCGAGGAGAAGGCTCTTAACGAGCTTCATTCTGACCTCCAAAGTTTCGAGACCCTTGGGGCGGAGCTTCCGTGTCTCATCGTCTCTTTCGAGACCCCGAACCACTTGACCCTTTTTCCCCTTGAAACTTGGCTCCCCCACCGGATTTCCCCGCCTGAAGCTTGAGCCAAGTCACGACTGGGGTGCCCCCGTCGCGACCGTCACAATACGCAGGAGGCGGAGTCGTTCAATCGATTCCTGGCCTCCGAAGCCCCTCCGGCGCGTGTTTGGCGCTTGGTGTTGCACAAGAAACACGCTGGATGGCCGCCCCTTAACCATCCGTTTACGACGGGACAGGAGCGCGCCGCCCCCGCCGGGGCGCCGCGATCGCGGTCCCGGGCGGATTTGAGCTTGGCAGGGGCCTCATCCCTGGTCATGGTCGCGGGCGACGAACAGAGCGGGGACGCCGTGGCTTACGACCTCATCCTCAAGGGCGGGCGTGTGATCGACCCGTCGCAGAACCTCGACCGCGTGACCGACGTGGCCTTTACGGGCGGCAAGGTCGCGAAGGTCGGCGACGGCCTCGACGGCGGCGCCGACGTGCGCGACGTGTCAGGCTTCATCGTCTCGCCCGGGATCATCGATCTCCACACCCACGTCTACTGGGGCGGCACCTCGCTCGGCATCGACGCGGACGAATTCTGCCGCTCAAGCGGCGTCACGACCTCCGTCGACACCGGCAGCGCCGGGCCCGGCAACTTCGCGGGCTTCCGCCGGCACGTGATCGAGCGCTCCGAGGCGCGCATCCTCGCCTACCTCCACGTGTCGTTTGCCGGCATCTACGCCTTCTCGAAGACCGTGATGGTCGGCGAGAGCGAGGAGATGCGCCTCATGGCGCCGGCCGAGGCCGTCGAGGTCGCGGAGCAGAACCGCGACGTGATCGTCGGCATCAAGGTCCGGGTCGGCAAGCACGCCTCCGGCGACCAGGGCACGGCGCCGCTCAACATCGCGCTGCAAGTCGCCGACGAGGTCGGGATGCCGCTCATGGCGCACATCGACCACCCGCCGCCGTCCTACGAGGAGGTGATCGGGATGCTGCGCCCCGGCGACGTCCTGACCCACGCCTTCCGTCCCTTCCCGAACGCCCCCTGCACGGCGCAAGGCACGGTGAAGCAGGCGGTGCTCGACGCGCGCCGGCGCGGCGTGCTCTTCGACATCGGCCACGGCAAGGGCTCTTTTGCCTTCAAGACCGCCCGGGCGATGCTGGCGAACGGCTTCTACCCGGACACCATCTCGTCCGACATCCACACGCTCTGCATCGACGGCCCGGCCTTCGACCAGGTGACGACATTGTCGAAGTTCCTGTGCCTCGGCATGGAGCTGCCCGAGGTGATCCGGGCGACGACCGTCAACGCCGCCATGGCGCTGAAGCGCCACGAGCTCGGGAGCCTGAAGCCCGGCAGCGCCGGCGACGCCACGATCCTCTCGGTGCGCGAGGGCAAGTTCGACTACGTCGACGTCGTCGGCGAGCACATGGCGGGCGACCGCAAGATCGTCTCCGAGGGCGTCGTGATCGGCGGGCGCTGGTGGCACCCGAAGCGGTCGCAGAAGTTCAGGAACCAGAACCGCCCGCATGGCACGTCATCCTCGGGCGAGCGGAGCGAGACCCGAGGACCCCAGGCCACGGAAGGCGCCCTATCCTGATGGAGATCCCCGGGTCTGCGCGCGGAGTTTACCGTCGGGCCGGTCGAAGACCGGACCCGATGGCGCTTGCCCGAGGATGACGATCAAGAGGAAACCATGTCCCCCGAAGACAAGCTCAAGGAACTCGGCCTGACTCTCCCGACGGTGCCCGCGCCGGTCGCGAACTACGTGCCGTTCAAACGGGCCGGCGACGTCGTCTATCTCTCGGGCCAGGGCCCGCGGAAGGCGGACGGCTCGTTCCACATCGGCAAGGTCGGCCGGGACGTGACGTGGGAGGAGGCCTACGGGCACGCGAAGCTCACCGCTCTCGGCCTCCTCGCGGCGGCCAGGATGGCGGCCGGCAGCCTCGACAAGGTCGAGGTCCTGAAGGTCTTCGGGATGGTCAACGGCGTGCCGGAGTTCGCCGACCAGCCGAAGGTCATCAACGGCTGCTCGGACCTGTTCGTCGAGGTCCTCGGTGAGCGCGGCCGCCATGCCCGCTCGGCCGTCGGCATGGGCTCGCTGCCGAACGGCATGACGGTCGAGATCGAGGCCGTGATCCGCGTCGTGGAGTAGCGGCCCGTGCCGGCGCTCGACGGCGTCCTCGAGACCGCGCTCTACGTCGACGATCTCTTTCGCGCGCGACGGTTCTACGAGGAGGTGATGGGCCTTGCGCCCGTCTTCGCCGACCAGCGCCTCTGCGCCTACGAGGTCGCCCCGAAGAGCGTCCTCCTGCTCTTCCCGCGCGGCGCCACGCTGGAGACGGTGGTCATGCCCGGCGGCACGATCCCGCCGCACGACGGAAGCGGCCCCCTCCACGTCGCCTTCGCCATCGCCCGCGCCGACCTCGGCCCTTGGGAAGCGCACCTCGCCCACCACGACATCGCCGTCGAAGGCCGCACGGAATGGCCCCGCGGCGGCACGAGCCTCTACTTCCGCGACCCCGACGGCCATCTGCTGGAGCTCGCGACGCCGGGTCTTTGGCCGGGGTATTAATCCCGCAGATGGCACGCGACGAGCCGCCCGTCCTCCCCCGAGGCTTTGAGGGCCGGCGCCTCCACCCGGCAGCGGTCGAAGGCGAAGGGGCAGCGGGTGTGGAAGCGGCAGCCGGACGGGGGATTCATGGGGCTCGGCACGTCGCCTTCGAGGACGAGGCGCTCGCGCCTCGCGCGCGGGTCGGGCAGCGGCGCCGCCGCGATGAGGGCCTGGGTGTAGGGGTGCTGCGGGTCGGCGAAGAGCGCGTCCTTGCCGGCTAGTTCCACGATCTCGCCGAGGTACATGACGGCGATGCGGTGGCCGATGTGCTGGACGACGCCGAGGTCGTGCGAGACGAACAGGTAGGCGAGGCCGAGCTCCTCCTGGAGGTCCATGAGGAGGTTCAGGACCTGGGCCTGCACCGACACGTCGAGGGCCGAGACCGGCTCGTCGGCGACGATCACGTCGGGGTTCAGCGCCAGCGCGCGGGCGATGCCGAGGCGCTGGCGCTGCCCGCCCGAGAACTCGAACGGGTAGCGCCGCATGGCGTCGGAGCGCAGGCCCACCTTCTCGAACAGGGCCGCGATCGCCTCTTCCTGCGCAGCGCCGCTCTCGTCGGAATAATTCTCCAGCGGCTCGCCGACGATCTCGCCGGCCTTGAGACGCGGGTTGAGGGAGGCGTAGGGGTCCTGGAACACCATCTGGATGCGCCGGCGGAAGGGCCGCATGGCGCCGGGGGAGAGCCCCGTCACCTCCTCGCCGGCCAACCGGATCGAGCCCGCGGTCGGCTCGATGAGGCGCAGCGCGAGCTTTCCCACCGTCGACTTGCCGCAGCCGGATTCGCCCACGAGGCACAGGGTCTCGCCGGCCCGAATGGAAAAGCTCACCCCGTCGACGGCCTTCACCTGCGCGACCGTGCGGCGCAGGAACCCCCGCTGCACGGGGAAGTACTTCTTGAGGTTCTCGACCTCGAGGACGGGGGACATCAGGGCGCGCCGCCGCGGAACCCCTCTCCCGAATGGGAGTGGGGCAGGGGTGAGGGCCCGCCGCCGGGCGTAGAGCCGCCGAGGGTGAAACTTGCGGCTCGTGTCATGCGTCCGGCGGGTAGCGGTATCGACGCCGAACCTTTGCCGGAATCGACGCCGCGGCGCCGCGCCTTCTGTGGAGGGGGCGGGCCCTCACCCCTGCCCCTCTCCCATTCGGGAGAGGGGTTCTGGTGCGCTTCGACGACCGGATACGCAGTGATCACGCCGCCAGCACTCCCTGCGCCATGACTTGCTCCGCGAAGTGGCACGCCGCCGTGTGCCCCTTTCCGAGCGGCCGCAACGGCGGCGCCTCGATGCGGCAGCGCTCGACCGCGTAAGGGCAGCGCGGCGCGAAGGCGCATCCGACGATCTCCTCGCGCAAGCTCGGCACGATGCCGGGGATCTCGGCGAGCCGGCGCTTCCTCGCGCGGCCAGCGCCATAGCGCGGGATCGAGGCCATGAGGCCGCGGGTGTAGGGATGGGCCGGGCGGTCGAACAGCTCGAGGATCGGCGCCTCCTCGATCTTCCGGCCGGCGTACATCACGATGACCCGCTGGCAGGTCTCGGCCACGACGCCGAGGTCGTGGGTGATGAGGATCACGGCCGATCCCGTGCGCTCCTTAAGCTCCAGCATCAGCCGCAGGATCTGGGCCTGGATCGTGACGTCGAGGGCGGTCGTCGGCTCGTCGGCGATGAGGAGGCGCGGGTTGCAGGCGAGCGCCATCGCGATCATGACGCGCTGGCGCATGCCGCCCGAGAACTGGTGCGGGTAGTCGTCGAGGCGGCGCGGCGCGTCCGGGATGCGGACGAGGCCGAGCATCGCGGCGGCGCGGGCCCGCGCCTCCTGGGGCGAGGCGCCCTCGTGGATGCGCACCGCCTCGGCGATCTGGTGGCCGACGGTGAGCACCGGGTTGAGGCTCGTCATCGGCTCCTGGAAGATCATGGCGATGCGGTTGCCGCGGATCGCCCGCATCTCGGCTTCGTCCAGGGCCAGGAGGTCCTTTCCTTCGAAGGTCACGGAGCCGGCGACGGTGCGGGCCATGCGGGGCGGCAGGAGACGCATGACCGAGAGCGCCGTCACGCTCTTGCCGCAGCCCGACTCGCCGACGATGCCCAGCGTCTCGCCGGGGGCGACGTCGAACGACACCCCGTCGACGGCGCGCGTGACGCCGTCCTCGGTGAAGAAGTGCGTCTTCAGGTCATGGACGGAGAGGAGGGAGGTCATGGCGCGTGAGCCGCGGTCTTCCCTCCCCCTTGCGGGGAGGGCGGACTCGGCCGAAGGCCGAGCCGGGTGGGGGTCGCAGGCATAAAGCGCGATGTGAGGGGATGGATGCGCGCCGTATCAGCCGCAGGTCCATGGCCAGACCGGTCAGGCTTCGCCCCCGCGACCCCCACCCCGCTCGGGGCTTCGCCCCGAGTCGGCCCTCCCCGCAAGGGGGAGGGAAGCGCGCGCCGCTGCTATTCACGTTCCCGAGACGCGCATTTCCACCCCGGCGGAACTGCGGCACTGTTC
>DASVPW010000169.1:0-2335 GCA_036389455.1 Beijerinckiaceae bacterium | reverse complement strand
ACGTCGATGTCGGAGAAGGCGAGCCGCGCCGAGAAGGTGCCGAGCACGAGGAGGAGCGGCAGGCCCGACGAGAACCCGAGCGCCAGCATGATCGCGACCCGCCGGTCGCCGAGGCTGCGCCAGCCCTTGCCCGGAGCCTTGGTCATGGCCGCCTCCCCCGCGCGCCCCGCGCGAATCGGAGCGTAACGGCTCCTTAACCTTCGCGCTTCCCCTGAAGAAACCGTGAAGGGCGGCGAGATTGCGGCCGTTCGGACGGCCAGCGCCGGGCAACGGCCAAGCCGGAACCCGCCCCCCTCGCCGGAGTTCCGACCATGATGGCTCTTCTCGCGGCGCGAAAGGGGGGTGGGCCGAACCGGCGGGATTCGCGAACGGGCCGTCTTTCTTGTATCGAGTTAAGTGAACGGTGAGGCTTATGCCGGACGAGCGGACAGGCGGGGCGAGCGCAAGCCCCAAGGCCGGCGATACCGCGGACCGCACGGGGTTCCGCACCGTCTACTACATCGCCGCGGCCGTGCTGGCGCTCCTCGTGCCGCTGATCCTCGTCGCGGGCTTCTGGATCCGGCAGGAGTTCAAGAAGAACCAGCGCGACCTCGAGGAGTACCTCGAGGGGCGCGCGACGGCGCTGTCGCAGCGGGTCGAGTCCGAGATCGGCCAGGAGACCACGGTCCTGCAGGCGATCGCGGCGCTGCCGAGCCTCGACGAGCCCGATCTCGTGGCCTTCCATGCCCAGGCGATGCGGCTGATCTCGGCGATGCCGCAATGGGCGGTGATCGGGCTGATCGACCCGGCCACCGGGAAGCAGGTCGTCAACACGCTGCGTCCGGTCGGGGCGGACCTGCCAGAGATCACGATGCCCGACGTGGTGCGCCGGGTCGTCGAGACGCGCCGGCCCGCGGTGCGGACGCGGCTGCCGCAAGCGGGCGGCCTGTTCCCGGACCACGCGATCTTCCTCTACGTGCCGGTGATCCGCGAGGACGCGGTCCGCTATGTGCTCGTCGCGGGCGCCAGGGCCGCGACGATCCAGGGCATCCTGGCCGGCCAGAACGACGACCCCCGCGTCCTGACGGTCGTGATCGACGAGGATGACCACATCCTCGCCCGCTCGCGCGCGGCCGAGCAGTTCGTGGGCAGCCAGGCGAATCCGGAGCTGCGCCGCTCGACGGCGGGACGCCCCGGCGGCCTCTTCGCGGCCCCGACGCTTGACGCCCAGGACGTGTTCACGGCCTTCCGCCGCTCGCCCGAGACCGGCTGGCTGTTCGTGGTCGCGACCGACCGGCAGCAGTTCGACCGCCTCGCCGCGCGCTCGACGCTCGCCACCATCGCGACGGCGGCGCTGGCGCTCACCATCGCCGTGATCCTCGCCGTGTTCCTGTTCTACAACGTCATGGAGCGGCGGGTGAACGCCGAGCGCCTCGCGGCCTCGCGGGCCTTGAGCGAGCTCGACGCGCGGCTCCTCGCGACGACGCAGGAGGCCTTGGCCGAGCAGCGCAAGGCCTCCTCGGAGCGCGAGGTGCTCCTGCGCGAGATCTACCACCGGGTGAAGAACAACCTGCAGATCGTCCAGAGCCTCCTGCGCCTCGGCTCGCGCGACCTCGGGCCCGACCAGCGCGACGCCTTCGAGAGCGCGATCCGCCGCATCGGCGCCATGGCCCGGGTCCACACCCTTCTCTACAACTCCCCCGACCTCGCCTCGATCGACCTTCGCGAATACCTCGACGGCCTCGTGCACGAGGTCGCCGACGCCTTCGCGGCGGACGACCGCGGCATCGGCACGGTGGTCGAGGCGGCACCCATGCGGGTGCCCCTCGACACGGCGGTGCCGCTCGCCTTCATCGCGGTCGAGGTCCTGACCAACGCCTTCAAGCACGCCTTCCCGCCCGGACGCGGCGGCACCATCCGGGTCGAGACGCGCGAGGAGGGCGGGCGCGGCGTCCTCGTCATCAGCGACGACGGGATCGGGATGAAGCCCGCGGCCGGCCGGCGGCGGGCGCTCGGGCTCACCATCGTGTCGAAGCTCATCCAGCAGATCGACGGCGTGCTCGAGAAGCCCGAGGACGGGCGCTCGACCTTCAAGATCGAGTTCCCGCTCGCGGGCCCCGGCGCCGGGCCCGAGGCCGGCAGCGCCCCGGAGGAGGCGGAGCCGCCGCCCCGCCGCTCGGCCGCGGGCTCTTGATCGCCCCTCGGGCCGCCTCCATATTCGTTGTTGCGGCGGATGCCCGCCGCGCCGGGCGCCGCATCCGCGGGCCCGACACCACCCCGGAGCGCCTTCCAGACAGGGCTTCGACATGTCGCGTCAGTCGCCGTTCGGGCACCCGTTCCTGTTGGGGTTCGACGA
>DASVPW010000168.1:0-16385 GCA_036389455.1 Beijerinckiaceae bacterium | reverse complement strand
ACAAGCCGGCGCCGCTCAACCGGCGCGGCTACCACTACACCACCGACGGCACGACCCTCGACATGTGGCAGTGGAAGGCCTCCCGCGGCGGCCTCCTCGGCTACGTCGACGACATGTTCATCGCCGGGCCGACGAAGCCGACCGAGATGGAGGCCGCGGGCCGCGCCCGCTACCAGGCCGGCTACTGGGGCGACCCGGGCAAGGTCTCCTACTATTACAACTTCAAGATCGAGCCCGGTCACAAGGGACCGGCCCCGGTTGTGCGCCTGCCGAAGGACCTCGCCGCCAACGCCGCGAACACCGCCGGCTTCAGCTACGATCCGGACAGCATCGATCTCGAGACCTCCCGCTGGTGGATGACGCCGGAGGAGAGCGACCCCTACTCGCCGGAGCTCGACGCCAAGATCCCCCTCGGCACCATCATCCCGGGCGTGATCATCCCCTTCGACAACTCGGACGACCGCGGCCACGTCCACGGCGGCGCGAAGTGGAAGGATGGCTACTGGACCCTCGAGACCATCCGCGCCCTCGACACCGGCACGAAGTACGACATCCCCTTCGTGCCCGGCCAGGACCTGTTCATGTGGGTCTCGGTGTTCGACCACACCCAGACCCGCCACACCCGCCACATGCGGCCCGTGAAGCTCGTCATGCACTGACGGGCTCACCTTTCGGCGTGCCTCTTTCCGTGTCGCGTACTCTTCTGCGTCTCGTCATTACAGGGAAGGACCATTGAGATGGGCCACAGTTGCACCCTCACCGTGAATGGCAAGCCGTTCAGGGTCAGCCCCGGCGAGACGCTGGTCGACGCGGGGCTCACGGCCCGTGTGCTCATCCCGCACGACTGCTGCTCGGGGCAGTGCGACACCTGCCTCGTGCGCGTGGTCTCGGGCGAGATCGACGACCAGGGCACGGCGGACGGCGGCCTCGTGCGGGCCTGCATGGCGACGGTCGAGGGCGACGCCGAGATCCTCTTCGACGAGGTGCCGGTGCCGGCCAAGCGTCAGGGGACTCTCGCGGCCATCCGCCCGCTCTCGCACGAGATCGCCGAGGTGGTGGTGCGGCTGAACTCGCCGTTCACATACCTCCCGGGCCAGTACGTGAAGGCCGCCTTCGCCGGCTACCCGTCGCGGGACTACAGCCCGACCGCCTACCTCGACGGCGGCCTCGACGAGACCGAGCTCGTGTTCCACATCAAGCGCTACGAGCAGGGCGTCGTCTCCTCGGCGCTCGGCCATTCGATCCGGGTCGGGCACAAGGTCACGATCAACGGCCCCTACGGGCACGCCTTCTTCCGCGAGGAGCATTCGCGCCTCGTGCTCGTCGCGAGCGGCACCGGATGGGCGCCGATCTGGTCGGTCGCCCGCGCGGCGCGCCTCGCGCAGCCCGAGCGCGAGATGGTGGTGGTCGCCGCCGCTCGCGACCCGCTCAACCTCTACATGGGGCCGGCCGTCGACTGGCTCGCCGCGAACGGGGTCAAGGACATCGTCCTGACCGCGACCGGCGGCGAGGCCGAGGGAATCCGCTTCGGCCGTCCGACCGAGCACCTGCCCGAGCTGACCTCGGGCGACACGGTCTACGCCGCCGGCGCCCCCGGCATGGTCGACGCCATGAAGCTCCTCGCGCGCCGCGCCGGCGCCGACTGCTACGCCGACCCGTTCACCATGAACGCGCAGGGCGCGTCGGTGCTCGACCGCCTGCGCCAGCTCATGCGCGCGCCGGCCGGCGCGCCCGCCCTCAACCCCCTGTCGCCGCGCCCCGCCGGGGCCGCGCCGGCACTCGCGCCGCTCCCGGTCGCGCCGTCCCGCGCCGCCGCCCTCGACCGTGCCGCGCCGGGCGAGACGCGCCGCCGCGCCACCCTGTTCTCGCGGATTCTCGCGCGCTCATAGGCGCTCAGATCGGCAGGTCGCCCCGGAAGCCGCGCAGCGGCCATCCGGGACCCATGAGACGGGCGGCTCCGCGCGGAATCTGCGAATCAATTCACCGGCAGGCCGCCGAAGCTCCTGATGATGTCCTTGCCGGCGGCCGACGCTGCGAAGGCCATGAACGCCCTGGCGTCGGGCGTGACCGTCGCGTCGGTGTGGATGAAGGCGAGCACGACGCTGCTCGGGTACCCGGCGTCGGTCGGATGGTGGCCGTCGATCGTGAGCACCACGGTCCCGTGCTCGAGCACTTTCGTGAACGGCCCGAAGCCGATCGCGCCCTCGACGAGGCGCACGGTCTCGATCGCCTCCTGCGTCGAGGTGGCGAGCTTCGAGCGCTCGGTGATGGCGAGGTCCTTCCAGCCCGGCATCGAGCCGCGCAGCACCGTGAAGGTGCTGTCCGCCTCCTCGCGGCGCACGACCCGGATGCGCACGTCGGCGCCGCCGACTTCCTTCCAGTTGGCGATCTTGCCGTTGTAGATGTCGACGAGCTGCGCTGCCGTGAGTCCGGTCACGCCGGCGCCCGGATGGACGAAGATCGCGGACGGCAGGCGCGCCACCGGCGTATAGACGAGGCCGCGGGCGGCTTCCGCGTCGGTGAGCGCGCGGGCGACGCGCCCGAGCGCCGCCTTGCCGGCGCCGACCGCCGCGATGCCGCCGCCCGAGCCGATGCTCGGCGGGATCGTCACCTCGGTGGCGGTCTCCAGGCGGTTGAACGCGGCGCTCAGCGCCTTGAGGACCTCGATCCCGTCGCCGGTGCCGACGACCGGAAGCTCGGAGCCCCATGCCAGCATCGGCCATGCCGATACGAGGAACGCCCCGAGAAGGGACCGCCCGGCCTTTCGAATTGTCATTGGAAATCCCGCTCGCTTGGTCGACGTCGGCTGCCATTTAAGGCACCCACCCTTAAGCAACCCTCAACGGGGCGTTGCAGCGGGCGCGTGAAGCGGGCGCGAAGAGCCGCGCCGGTTGCGTCCAGGAGCCCTCATGAGCGGCCGGCGCTTACTCAACCTTTAGCAATTGACCGTACGGTTCCGTCTCCGCAGGGGGCCGAGACGTGGCTTTTGCCGCCGATCCACACCGTTCAGCCGAGCCGGGCCCGAAGGGCGCGGCTTCCTCTTCCGAGGGCGAAGCCGCGCGTGCGGCCGGCGCCGGCGAGGCGGCCCGGCCGATGGCGCGCAACACGAGCTTCTCGATCGGCGCCCGCCTCGCGGCCGTCGTCCTCGTCACCGGCGCGATGACGTTCGGCGCGATCGGCGTCCTCACCGCCATGCGTCTCGGGCGCGGCCTCGCCGAGCAGGGCGCGGCGCTCTCCGAATTGTCCGAGCAGCAGATGTCGGAGAAGCTCGACGGCGAGGCGCGCCTCGCCAGCGCCCGCCTCGACATGATGTTCGCCGAGACCGGCCGGCAGGTGCGGGCGCTGGCGCAGCGTTCGGACGTCGTCAAGGCGGTCGAATCCCATAACGACGTCACGATCCGCGAGCTCTTCGGCCCGGCCGCCAAGGTCGCCGGCCTCGACCTCCTGCTCGCGGTCGCTCCCGACGGTCATTTCGTCGGCGCGAGCGCCGCGCTCGACCTCCTCGGCCTGAGCGAGGCGCTGACCGCGAGCGACCTCGCCGGCGCCATCGCCGAGGTGCTGGCCGAGAACAGCCGGCTGTCCCGCAAGGTCTTCCAGTCGACGCGCCGGCTCGGGCCCGTGGTCGCACCGGCCCTCGGGATCCCCGACGGGGAGCGGGTCGGGCACCTCGTGATCGACCCGATCTTCGACGACTTCGGCGACGTCGCCGGCGCCCTGATCGGCGTGAGGGCGCTCGCCCCCTTGGAGCCTACCCTCGAGAATTTCTCGACCCTTGCGCGGGCGGGCGTCGCCGTGATCTCGGGCCGGGGCGTCGTCTCGAGCGGCGGCGGGCGCCCCCTTCGGATCCGCTACGACTTCGCCGACGACGGGCGGCTGATCCACTCGATCGACGGCGCGACCGTCGCGCGCTGCGTCCCTTACGTCGCCGACCTCAGGGTCTGCGCGCACACCAACGCCTCGGAGGTGAAGGCGTCCCAGGAGCAGATGTTCCGCATCGGCGCCGAGCAGACCCGCTCGCTCCTGATCTGGTTCCTGGTGCTGGCGGCGGGCTCCCTCGTCACCCTCGTCAGCGCGCTCCTGATCTCGGTCCGCCACGCCACCCGCGGCCTGCCGCAGCTCTCGCGCGCCGCGACGGCGGTCGCGGAGGGTGATCTCGAGGTGCCGTTCCGGGCGACCGGCTTCGGCGAGGTTCACAGCCTCGGCATCGCGTTCGAGGCGATGCTGACGAACCTGCGCATGAGCCTCGGGCGCATCCGCCAGCTCGCGTTCTACGACCCCGTCACCGGGCTCTCCAACCGCGAGAAGATCAGGATCGACGGCGCGGCGCTGCTCGCCGGGCTGAAGGCCGACGAGGTCGGCGTCTTCCTGTTCATGGACCTCAACCGCTTCAAGGCCATCAACGACACCTTCGGCCACAAGGCCGGCGACAACCTCCTGCGCAACGTCGCGACGCGCCTGACGACCTTCTTCCGCGGCGAGAAGGATATCGGCCACGTGTCCGAGGCGCTGCTCGCCCGGGTCGGCGGGGACGAGTTCCTGGCGGTGATCCGCTGCCCCGCCGCCGACCTCGACGTGGGCGGGCGCGCCGAGAAGCTCCTCGAGAAGCTCGCCGAGCCCTACGAGGTCGGCAGCGCCCGCATGATGATCGGCGCGAGCGCCGGCGTCGCGATCTGCCCCGAGCATGGGGCCGACTACGAGACGCTGCTCATGAACGCCGACATCGCCATGTTCGAGGCGAAGCGGCGCGGGCGCGGCAGCTACGCCCTGTTCACGCCGGACGCCGCCGAGATGATGCAGGAGCGGCTCGCGATCGAGCACGACCTCAAGGTCGCGGTGCGCGAGCGCCGCTTCAACGTCCACTACCAGCCCAAGATCGCCTGCACCGACGGCTCGATCGTCGGCGTCGAGGCGCTGGTGCGCTGGAGTCACCCGACGCGCGGCTACATCTCGCCCGGCAAGTTCATCTCGATCGCCGAGGAGACCGGCCTCGTGCCCGACATCGGGCTCTTCGTGCTCGAGCGCGCGACCGAGGACATCGGCCGCCTGATCGCCGACGGGCTTCCCATCACGGTCGCGGTCAACGTCTCGATCCTCCAGCTCGAGGACCCGCACTTCTCGGACACCGTCGCGGCGATCCTCGCCAAGACCGCTTTCCCGCCGAAGGACCTCGAGCTCGAGATTACCGAGTCGATGGCGATGCGCGACTCGGACGTGGTGCAGGCGCAGATCCTGAAGCTGCGCGCCATGGGCATCAACATCGCGATCGACGACTTCGGCACCGGCTACTCGAACCTCGCCATGCTGGCGCGGCTGCCGATCGACACGATCAAGCTCGACCGCTCCCTCGTCTCGAACGTCCACGACAACGCGGAAAAGCAGACGATCGTGCGCACCATCATGGGTCTCGCGCGCTCGTTCGGGTTCAAGACCGTGGCGGAGGGCGTCGAGACCCATCCGGAACTCGATTTCCTCGTCCGCGAAGGCGCCGACATGGCGCAGGGCTACCTCTTCAGCCCGGCGGTGCCGATCGAGACCGTGAACCTGCTCCTGCGCCCGAGGGGCCTCGAAGGCCTCCTCAAGGACCCGCAGGAGAAGGACCAGAAGGTGCTGCCCTATCCTGGCAACTTCCGCCGCAAGAAGGCGTGAATGCCTTATGTTTCCGTAGCTTAAGGCCGCCGCCGCCGCAGACTCCTCGCCGCAACCGGCAGGCAAGGGTTGGGCAGCCCGGGCGGGGTCGCGAGGCCCGAAATCGTGCTACAGGGCGCCGTAACCGCAACCAGCTCCGGACCCGCGAGTGATCGATCCCGCCGAAGCCCGAATCGCCGCCGCACCCGGCCTCAGCCTTGCCGACTTCGAAGGCGACCGGCCGAAGCGAGCGCCGCCCGGCCGCCCGGAAATCGGCTCGCCTCACCCCCTCCTCATAAGCGGAGTGGTCGTCACCGACCTGACGCCTCACGCCGACGAGCGGGGATCGCTGTGCGAGCTGTTGACCACGCGCGACGGCCCGATCGAGCCGCTGGTCCACGTTTACCAGGTGTCCGCGGCTCCACGATCCGTTCGCGCGTGGGTCTACCACAAGCACCAGCACGACCGCCTGGCGTTTACGAACGGGACCTTCGAGGTCGTCCTCTACGACCTTCGGCCGGGCAGCCCTACCCTGAACCATCTGAACGTTTTCAGGCTTGGGGCGGCCCGGCCCGCATCGGTGCGGATTCCGCCTTGTGTCGTCCATGGGGTTCGGAACGCCGGCGCCGAGTGGGCAACCTTCGTGAACATGCCGACCCGGCCGTACGACCACGCCAGTCCCGACAAATGCCGGATCGGCCACGATGACGCCCGCATGCCCTACCGTTTCGAATGAGGGGGCGCCGTTCTTCTCGGTCGTGATGGCGACCTACGATCGCGGCCCGCACATCGTTCCGAGCGTCCGGTCGGTGCTTGGGCAGTCCTTCACCGACTTCGAGCTTCTCGTGATCGGAGACGGCTGCACCGACGACACGGAATCGGCGGTGCAGGCGATCGCGAGCGACAAGATCGTCTGGCGCAACCTCGCCCGGAACAGCGGAAGCCAAAGCGGCCCGAACAACGAGGGCATAAGGCTCGCCCGAGGAAAATGGATCGCCTACATAGGCCACGACGACGTCTGGTCGCCTAGCCATCTGCGGCGGCTCGCCGCGTCCATCGAGCGCCACGGGCCGGATTTCGCCGTGAGCGGCTGCATCTATTACGGTCCGGCCGGCAGCGACATCTACTTCGTGACGGGGATGTTCGATGACGCCGAGGCGCCGTTCCGTCATTTCTTTCCACCGTCCTCGATCGCACATCGCCGCGAGGTGGTGGACGCGATCGGGGGCTGGCGAGAGCCGGACGCCATCGCACGCCCGGTGGACGCCGACTTCCAGCTCCGTGCCGCCGAGGCGGGCCTGCGTTTTGCGTCGACCGGCGCCATCACCGTGCACAAGTTCGCCGCCGGCCACCGTTACCTGTCCTACCTGCGCCAGGACAGCTCGGAGCAGGCGCACATCATCGACCTGCTGCGCGAGGGCGAGGCCGAGTGGACCGCTCGCGTCCTCGCGGCTTCGAAGCGATCCGGCCACTTCATGTCGCTGCGGCACGAGGCCTGCCCGGCGGGTCGAGAGGGCGTCGCGTACGAGCAAAACCGCAAGAACAAGGGCCTCAGCCGGCCTCCGCTCCGGCCGTTGGTCCGGCGGCAGACGATCCGGCAGGCCGACGATCCTCGCGGATTGGATTGGCATTCCCCCGACAGCCCCGGGAGCAGCCACCGCTGGTCCGGCCCGAGTCCGGCCGCCAGAATCCTGATCCCGTTCACCGGCGGCGAGGTGCTGGTCTCCATCGAGATCGTCGCGACGCCGCCGGGCTGGACGCCCGAGGACCTCTCGATCAGCGTGAACGGGCAGGACGCCCCGTTCCTCGTTCGGGCCGGCGATGAAGCCGCCGTTCTCGTGCAATTCGAAGCCCGGTTGCGGGAATGCGATTACACCGTCGTCACGATGACGACCCTCAGGATGTTCCGTCCGTCGGAGCTTCTCGGCGTCAACGACGACCGGAAGCTCGGGATCGCCGTCGGCGACGTCGTCGTCGAACGGCCCGATGAGCCGCAGGGCCCGCCCGCGGGCGGCGCACCGGGCGCGGCGCGGCGCCGCAGCGCAAGGTGAGGGCGGCCCAGCCTTCGAGGTCGAGCCGCCGCTCGAGCCTCAACCCTTGCGCCGCGTAGGCCGAGAGCACGCCCGGCACGTCCTTGCTTAAGAGCCCCGACAGGACGAGCGTGCCGCCGGGCACGAGCACGCGGGCCAGCGCGGGCGCGAGCCGCCTTAAGGGTTTTGCCAGGATGTTGGCGAAGACGAGGTCGAAGCGCTTAGGCCGGTCCGCCAGCCCATGCCTGACGCCGGGGCCGACGTAGAAGCGCAGCCGCGGCGAAACCCCGTTCAGCCGCGCGTTCTCCCGCGCGACCGCGACCGCGACCGGATCGATGTCGCCGGCGACGACCGTCCGTTTGAGCGCCTTCGCGGCCGCGAAGGCGAGGATGCCGGTGCCGGTGCCGACGTCGAGCACATGGGCCGGGCGGCGGCGCTTCAGCTCCCGCGCGAAGGCGAGGAGGCAGCCCCTCGTCGTGCCGTGGTGCCCGGTGCCGAAGGCGAGTGCCGCCTCGATCTCGACCGGAAGGTCGTTCGCCCGCACCTCGGCGCGGTCGTGCGACCCATGGACGAGGAAGCGCCCGGCCCGGACCGGCCTCAGGCCCTCGAGCGAGCTTTTGACCCAGTCCCTCTCGGCGATCGTCTCGAACACGGCCGCGTCGGCGGCGGCGCCGACGAGGGGCCGGACAAGCTCGCGGATCGCCGCCTCGTCGGGCGCGCTCGCGAAATAGGCCTCGAGCAGCCAGCTCGTCCCGTCCTCCGTCTCGAAGGCGGCGACCGCGGTCTCGGCGGGGTCGAACATCTCGCCCAGGAGGTCGGTCATGGCGCGGGCGGAGGCCTCGTCGGTGCGAAGGCGCATCACGCGCGTCGGACGGTTCGGGTGCAGCCCCTCGAGCATGCGCGGGCTTAGCACCGGGCAAAGCCGCTGCCCACCTCCCGGTCGGGAGGAGCCGTTCGCGGGAGGCATGGCGTTCCGCCCCGATGGACGCTAAGCCGGCGGCGCTCGTCCGCGCATCGGGAGGACACGCATGAGTGAGATCGCCGTTCTCGGCGCCGGCATCATGGGGCACGGAATCGCGCTCGCCTTCGCCCTCGGCGGGCACGCCGTGCGCCTCACCGACAGCCGGCCTGAGACTCTTCGCAAGGCGCCGGAGCTGATGGCGTCGGCGCTCGACACCCTGCGGGAAGCCGGCGAGGTCGAGGGCTCGTGGACGGCTCAGAGGCTCGGGCAGGCCGTGCGGGGCTGCCAGACCTTGGAAGAGACCGTGCGCGGGGCCGAGGTCGTGATCGAGGCGATCACCGAGCTGCCGGAGGCGAAGCGCACGCTGTTCCGGGAGATCGACCCGCTCCTCGGCGACGACACGATCCTCGCCTCGAACACGAGCTATCTCGACGTGTTCCCGCTGATCCCGGCCTCCCGGCAGCGGCAGGCCCTCATCGCGCACTGGTACACGCCGCCCTACCTCGTCGACCTCGTCGACATCGTGCCGGGGCCTCGGACCGACCCGGCCTTCGTCGAGCGCATGCGCGACCTCGTCGTGGGCCTCGGCCAGGTGCCGATCGTGCTGAAGAAGTTCATCTCGGGCTACATCGCGAACCGCATCCAGTCGGCGATCACCCTCGAGGTGTTCAAGCTCCTGGACGAGGGCTACGCCACGGCCCGCGAGATCGACGACGCCATCATCCACGGGCTCTCCTTGCGCATCCCGATCCTCGGCCACCTCGCCAAGGCCGACTTCACCGGCATCGAGCTCGTCCGCAACGCGCTCGCGAACCGCACCTACGAGCCGCCTGCGCCGCAAGGGCGCTCGGAGGCGGTCGACCGCCTCGTCCAGGAGGGCCGCACCGGCGTCATGGCCGGCAAGGGCTTCTTCGACTGGGGCGGGCGCGCCCCCGCCGACCTCTTCCGCGACCGCGACCGGCGGCTCCTCAAGCTGAAGAAGGCGCTGCGCGAGATCGGGCCGCTCACCGGGGAGTGATTCCCTCTCTCGCAAGCCGGAGAGGCGTTTCCCCGCACTAGCCGCCGCCGCCCAACTCGGGCATTCTCCCGCCCCAAGAGCGCGGCGTCGCCTCGACCGCGCCGGGCGCGACCGGAGGGAGAGAATGGAGGGAGCGCCGCTCCTCGCGGTGCGCGACGTCGCCGTGCGCTTCGGCGGCATCGTCGCCCTCGACGGGGTGTCGTTCGAGCTTCGGGCGGGCGAGATCCTCGGGCTCATCGGCCCGAACGGCGCCGGCAAGACCACCCTGTTCAACTGCCTCTCCCGGCTCTACACGCCGTCGGCCGGCGACATCCTGTTCGAGGGCCGCTCGATCCTGAGGCGTCCGGCCCACCGCATCGCCGAGGTCGGCATCGGCCGCACGTTCCAGAACGTCGCCCTGTTTCCGCCTCTCACGGTCCTCCAGAACGTGATGATCGGCGGCCATGCCGTGAGCCGCAGCGACTATTTGAGCGACGCCCTCGGCCTGCCATGGGTGCGCCGGGGCGACGCCGCCCTCGAGCGCACCGCGCGGGAGCTCATCGCCTACCTCGACCTCGACGGCGTGGCCGAGCGCCCTGTCGCCGGCCTGCCGTTCGGGACGCAGAAGAGGGTCGAGCTCGCCCGGGCCCTCGCCGCCGAGCCGAAGCTCCTCCTCCTCGACGAGCCGGCCGGCGGCCTCAACCACGACGAGGTGGCCGACCTCGGAAAGCTCATCCGGCAGATCCGGGCCGACCGCGGCGTCACCGTGCTCCTCGTCGAGCACCACATGAGCCTCGTCATGTCGATCTCTGACACGGTCGTGGCGCTGAACTTCGGCCGCAAAATCGCGGACGGCCCGCCGGCCAAGGTCAGGCAGGACCCGGAGGTGATCCGGGCCTATCTCGGGCCCGCGCAATGACGGCCCTCCTCGAAGTCAAGAACCTCCGCGCCGGCTACGGCGACATCCGCGTCCTGCACGGTCTCGACTTCTCCATTGCGGAAGGCGAGGTCACGACGCTCCTCGGCGCGAACGGCGCCGGCAAGACCACGACGCTCCGCGCGCTCTGCGGCATGATCCCGACGCAAGGGGACATCCTGTTCGAGGGCCGCCCGATCCGCGGGCGCGCGACGGAGGACGTCGTGCGGCTCGGCATCGCCCACGTCCCCGAGGGACGCGGCACCTTCGTGCACCTCACCGTCGAGGAGAACCTGCGGCTCGGCGCGACGGCGCGGCGCGACCGGGCCGGCGTCGCCGGCGACATCGCGCGCGTCTACGCCACCTTTCCGATCCTGGAGAAGCGCCGCCTGCAGCAGGCCGGGACGCTGTCGGGCGGCGAGCAGCAGATGCTGGCGATCGGGCGCGCCCTCATGCTGCGCCCGCGCCTGATGCTCCTCGACGAGCCCTCCTTCGGGCTTGCCCCCCTCGTCGTGCGCGACGTGTTCGCGGTGCTCGCCGCCATCAACCGCGACGAGAAAGTCTCCATGCTCGTCGTCGAGCAGAACGCCTCGCTGGCGCTTTCCCTCGCCGACGAAGCCTATCTCCTCGAGACCGGAACCATCGTCATGTCGGGGCCCGCCCGAAAAATCCGCGAGGACGAGAGCGTGCGGCGCTCGTACCTGGGGTATTAGCGATGAACGGCGGAGACACTCCGACTCTCCTCATGCTGAGGTGCGAGGCCGAAGGCCGAGCCTCGAAGCACGCACCGGCGGGTGGGCGCTGCATTGGCGTTGTGCGTCCTTCGAGGCCCGCGGAGCCTGTCCTCGGGCCGGCCGAAGGCCGGACCCGGGGGCGGGCCCCTCAGGATGAGGAGGTCGGGAGCTAGCGCGATGGAGCTCTTCCTCCAGCAGGTCCTGGCGGGCTTGGCCACCGGCGGCATCTACGCCTGCATGGCGCTCGCGGTCGTCATGATCTACCAGGCGATCGACCACCTCAATTTCGCGCAGGGCGAGATGGCGATGTTCTCGACCTTTATCGCCTGGCAGCTGCTGCAATGGGGCGTGCCCTGGTGGGCCGCCTTCGTCCTCACCGTCGTCGTCTCGTTCGTCGCCGGCATCGCGGTCGAGCGCATCGTGTTCAAGCCGATCCGCAACGCGCCGGTCCTGAGCCACGTGGTCGTGTTCATCGCCCTCTTCGCGATCTTCAACAGCCTCGCGGGCTTCATCTGGGACTTCACCATCAAGCCGTTTCCGACGCCCTTCGGCACGGCTCCCCTGTTCGGCAGTGGGCTCGTCTCGGCCCACCAGGCCGGCATGATCGCGGTGACGCTCCTCGTTCTCGCCTTCCTCTACGGCTTCTTCCGCTACACGGCGATCGGCCTGCAGATGCGGGCCGCGGCCCTGAACCCGCAGTCGGCGCGGCTCGTCGGCGTGCGGGTCGGCTGGATGGTGGCGCTCGGCTGGGGCATGGCGGCGGCGATCGGGGCGATCGCCGGCCTCCTCATCGCGCCGGTCGTGTTCCTCGACCCCAACATGATGCTCGGCATCCTGCTCTACGGCTTTGCGGCGGCGGTGCTCGGCGGCCTCGACAGCCCCGGCGGCGCCGTCGTCGGCGGCTTCGCGGTCGGCATCATGGAGAACCTCGTCGCGACCTACGTGCCCGTCGTCGGCCCCGAGCTGAAGCTGCCGATCGCCCTCGTCATCATCGTGACGGTGCTCGTCGTGCGCCCCGGCGGCCTCTTCGGCCGCGTCCACGTGCAGCGGGTCTGACGCATGGACGCGCGCGCCGACGCCCGCCCGGCCGAGACCTCCGCCGCAACCCGCGCGCCGGCCCTGACGGCGGGGCGCGCGATCCTCCTCGCCGGCCTCGTCGTCGCCGTCGCGCTGCCGTTCGTCGCCAAGAGCTTCCTGATCTTCCAGCTCACCCTCGTCCTCGTCTACGCCATCGCGATCTGCGGCCTGAACCTCCTCACCGGCTTCAACGGCCAGTTCTCGCTCGGCCACGGGGCCTTCTACGCGCTCGGGGCCTACACGGCCGCGATCCTGATGGAGCACGGCAACGTGCCCTACCTCTGGACGATTCCCGCGGCCGGCGCCGTGTGCTTCGTCGCGGGCTTCCTCTTCGGCCTGCCGGCGCTGAGGCTCGAAGCCATCTACCTCGCGCTTGCGACCTTCGCGCTCGCGATCGCGGCGCCGCAGATCTTCAAGCTCTCGCCCCTCGAGCACTGGACCGGCGGCAACCAGGGCATCGTCATCCTCAAGCCCGACGCGCCGTTCGGCCTGCCGCTGAACCAGGACCAGTGGCTCTACTTCCTGACGCTTTCCGTGGCGCTCGTGATGTTCTGGGCGGCGCACAACATCGTGAGGAGCCGCACCGGGCGCGCCATCATGGCGATCCGCGACAATCCCATCGCGGCGCGCTCGATGGGCGTCGACACGGCGCTCTACAAGACCCTGACCTTCGGCGTCTCGGCGCTCTATACCGGCGTCGCGGGGGCGCTCGGGGCGATCGTCGTGCAGTTCGTGGCGCCGGACAGCTTCAACGTCTCCCTCTCGATCGCTTTCCTGGTCGGTCTCGTGGTCGGCGGCGTCGGCTGGATCCCGGGGGCGCTCTTCGGCGGCCTCTTCGTGCTGTTCGTGCCGAACATCGCCGAGCACATCTCGAAGGGCCTCTCCGGCGCCGCTTATGGCGCGATCCTGATTTTGCTGATTTATTTGATGCCTTCGGGCGTGGGGGGCCTCTTCCATCTCCTCGCCCGGCGCCTCGGACGCCTACGCCGAACACGATAAAAGGAGGAACGCCAATGAACTTCGCCAAGGCCCTGACCTGTGCCGGCGCCATCGTGGCGGCGGCCCTCGTCGCGACGCCCGCCGCCGCGCAGAAGAAGTACGACCCCGGCGCGAGCGACACCGAGATCAAGGTCGGCAACATGATGCCGTACAGCGGCCCGGCCTCGGCCTACGGCCTCATCGGCAAGACCATCGAGGCCTACTTCAAGAAGGTGAACGCCGACGGCGGCATCAACGGCCGCAAGATCAACTTCATCACCTACGACGACGCCTACAGCCCGCCGAAGGCGGTCGAGCAGGCGAGGAAGCTCGTCGAGAGCGACGAGGTGCTGCTGATCTTCCAAAGCCTCGGCACGCCGTCGAACACGGCGATCCAGAAGTACATGAATTCGAAGAAGGTGCCGCAGCTCTTCGTCGCGACCGGCGCCACGAAATGGGGCGACCCCAAGAACTTCCCCTGGACCATGGGCTGGCAGCCGACCTACCAGTCCGAGGGGCGCATCTACGCCAAGTTCCTGCTGGCGAACCACCCCAACGGCAAGATCGGGATCCTCTACCAGAACGACGACTACGGGAAGGACTACGTCAAGGGCCTGAAGGACGGGCTCGGCGACAAGGCGAAGACGATGATCGTCGCCGAGGTGCCCTACGAGACCTCCGATCCGACGGTCGATTCGCAGATGGTGCGCCTCAAGGCCTCGGGCGCCGACGTGTTCTTCAACGTCACGACGCCGAAGTTCGCCGCCCAGGCGATCAAGAAGGCGGCCGAGATCGGCTGGCAGCCGGTGCACCTCCTGAACAACGTCTCGCAATCGGTCGGCTCGGTGCTGCAGCCGGCCGGGCTCGAGAACGCCAAGGGCATCTACTCGAGCTACTACCTCAAGGACCAGAACGATCCGCAGTGGAAGGACGACGCCGCGATGAAGGATTGGCGCGCCTTCATGGACAAGTACTTCCCCGAAGGCGACAAGACCTCGAGCTTCACCGTCTACGGCTACGCGGTGGCGCAGACCATGGTGCAGGTGCTCAAGCAGTGCGGCGACGAGCTCACCCGCGAGAACGTCATGCGCCAGGCCGCGAACCTCAAGAACCTCGACATCGGCGTCCTCCTGCCGGGCATCAAGATCAACACCTCCGCGACCGACTTCTACCCGATCGAGCAGATGCAGATGCAGCGCTTCAACGGCGAGCGCTGGGAATCGATCGGCGACGTGATGAGCGGCGAGGTCGGAGGGTAAGCCAGGCGCCCACCTCTCCCCGGCTTTCGCGGGGAGAGGTGGCGTTCGCCCATTCTTAAGCCCTGCCGCCTAACCTCGCGCCGCTCGGGCGGAGGGAGCGATGCCGAAGGCTTGGGACGGGCTCATCGACGAGGGCAGGCTCAGGCTCTACGGGCGGACCTTCATCGTCCTCTATCTCGCCGTCGGCGTCGTCTGGTGCTGGCTTTCCGTCGACGGCATCGACCTGCGCGACAAGCCGCTCGGCTACGACTTCATCACCTTCTATTCGGCCGCGAAGCTCGCGCTCGCCGGGCACGCGGCCGACGCGTTCGACCCCCAGAAGATCTTCGCGGCGCAGCAGGCGATCGTGCCGGCGAACCGGACCATCTTCCTCTGGCACTATCCGCCGACCTTCCACCTCCTCGTGCTGCCGCTCGGGCTTCTCACGTATTTCGGGGCGTTCTGGGCCTTCCTCGCCGCGACGGTCCCGCCCTATCTCCTCATTGTGCGCCGCCTCTGCGGCCATCCGCTCGCGCTGCTGCTCGCGTTCGCCTTCCCGGCGGCGTTCGTGAACGCCTTCCACGGCCAGAACGCCTTCCTCAACACGGCCCTGTTCGGCTTCGGGCTCGTCCTCCTCGACCGCCGTCCGGCGCTCGCCGGCGTGCTGATCGGGATGCTCGCCTACAAGCCGCACCTCGCCGTGCTGCTGCCGTTCGCGTTGGCGGCGGCAGGGTATTGGCGCAGCTTCGCGGCCGCGGCCGCGACGGCGCTCGCCTTCTGCGCGCTCGCGACCCTGGCCTTCGGCTTCGACTATTGGATCGCCTGGTCCCGCAACCTCGCGCTCGTCGCCCGGGTGCTCGAGGAGGGGCTCCTGCCCTGGCACAAGATGCCGTCGGTCTTCGCCATGGCGAGCCTCCTCGGCGCTCCGACGAAGGCGGCCTATGCCCTGCAGGCGGCAATCGCCGCGCCCGTGGCGCTCGCGACGGCTTGGGCCTGGCGGCGCGAGGGCCCGCTCGACCTGAAAGTCGCCCTCGTGGCGGCCGCGACCCTTGCGATGAGTCCCTACCTCTTCGACTACGACCTCGTCCTGGCGGCGATCCCGACCGCGGTCCTGGCCGAGCGCATGCGCCGCAGGGCCGAGCCCGAGGGCGCCGCGCTCCTCCTCCTCGCGGCTCTCGCGCCGCTCCTCTGCCCGGCCTTCGCCGAGGCGACGCGCATCCAGCTCATGCCGTTCGCGGTCGCGGCCCTCTGGCTCGTGGCGTGGAGGGCGCTCGCGAGGGAGCGCGCGGGCGAGGCCGTCCCCGCCCGGCTCGCACCGGCCGTTGCGTAGGGGCGAAGATCTCGCCTCTCCCGAAAGGGCAGGGAAGAGCCGCGATTGACACGAGGCACCCCGGCCTTAGGCTTCCTCAACCCGGCCAAGAACAGAAGCACCGGGAGCGCGGGCGGGAGGGACACGATGGCGGATCGACCCAACGGACTCCAGCGATTCGGGGCGTTCGCCCGGCTGGCGCTCGTCGCCGGCGCGATGCTCGCCGCGGCGGGGTGGTCGCCCGCGGAGGCGCAGACGAAGACCGTGCGGCTCGCGAAGCAGTTCGGCATCAGCTACCTGCCGCTGACGATCATGGAGGAGAAGAAGCTCCTCGAGGAGCACGCCCGGAGGCTCGGGGTCGAGGTCCAGACCGAGTGGCTGCAGCTCAGCGCCGGCTCGCCCATGAACGAGGCGCTGATCTCCGGCAACCTCGACTTCGCCTCGGGCGGCGTCGGCCCGCTGCTCACGATCTGGTCCCGCACCCGCAACAACCTCAAGGTCAAGGGCGTCGCGGCCATCA
>DASVPW010000167.1:0-10789 GCA_036389455.1 Beijerinckiaceae bacterium | reverse complement strand
CGTCAGCGCGCGGTTGCCGAAGCAGGCGATGCAGTCGTCGTCGTTCGACCAGCCGTAGCCGGCGTTCACGCCGACGTAGAAGCCCGTCCAGGTGAACACCGGGACCGGCGCAAACACCGGAGGAGCGGCGCGGCGGGGAAGGTCCGCCGCCATCGCTCCCGCGGTGAGCCCGAAGAGGGCAACCGAAGAGAGGAGGATCTTTTTCATGTGTCGGGGGTCCAATTTCTTTGAGTGGTCCGAAGCGCTGTGTACCGAAGTCGGCCTTGGCCGTCTGTCGCTTCCGTGCAACAGGCCCGACGGAATACGAATCCTTGCGTCAACAAGGGGTTAATCCGGCTCCCCGGAGCGCGCGCGCCGCGATCCTGTGGCTATCGGGACACGCCGGGGCGCGAGACCGCCCGGCCGTCAACCAAGGCTTTACGTTAATGCGCGATCATGCCTCGGACTAAGGCTTGGGCCCGGGGCAAACGCCATGTTCGGTCTCTTCGGTCGCAACGACCGCCCTCTCCTCATGACGACCATCAAGGCGGTGGCCGCGATCGCGGTCCTGTCCGTGCTCGCGGCCAAGTACCTGGCCGACGGCCTCGACCAGCGCGGGCTGACGCGGCTCGCCGCCGAGGCCGCGAAGGGCGAGCCGGCGACGACGGGCTCGATCAACCGGGTGAAGCTCGACCCCTGCGCGGCTCCCAGGAAACCCTGACGAATCAACGCTTTGCCGGGGATGCCTCAAGCCAGTCCCCGAGCGCGTCCGTGACCGCCTGCGGTCGCTCCAGGGTCGAGAGGTGGCCGCAGGCCGGCACCGCGACGAGGGCCGCGCCCGGGACGAGGCCCGCCATCTCGGCCGCCTGCTCGGGCGGGGTCAGCGCGTCCTCGGCGCCGACGAGGACCAGGGTCGGGACGCGGATCGCGGCAAGCCCCGGGCGCGAATCGCGCCGGCCCATGATGGCGCACAGCTGGCGCACGAAGACCTCGGGCCCGGTCTCCTCCGCCATGAGGTCGTAGACGCGCCTGAGCTCCGGATCGGAGCGGCGGTCCGGATGGACCGACTTCTCCCACCGGGCCGCGCAGACCTCCCGGAACCGCCCGCCTTCCGCGAGCGCGATCTCCCGCTCGCGGTTGCGCCGCTGCTCGTCGGTGTCGGCGCGGGCGTTGGTGTCGAGGAGGGCAAGGCGCGTGACGCGCCCGGGCGCCTGGTGCATCACCTCGAGGGTGAGGTAGCCGCCCATGGACAGGCCGGCGAGCGCGAACCTCTCGGGCGCCGCCGCCAGCAGCCGGCGCGCGATCGCCGCCATGTCGCCGTCGCGGGTGTGGTCCGCGACCAGGATGTCGCGGTTCGCGCCGAGCGCCGCGATCTGGGGCTCGAACAGCCGCCGCGTGCAGTTCAGCCCCGGCGCAAGCACAAGCGTCTCGGCCATCTCGGTCCCCTCCCCCGGGCTTGGTGCCGTCCTGGTTAGGCCTCGGCGCGGTGCAGAGCGAGCCGAACGCGGCTTGGGCGGCCACGATCACGGCCTCGCTCAGCAATGTCAAAAGCCCGCCCGCGTGCGCCACTGTCGACAGCCGCATAAGCTGAGCTAATGCAACTCCTCGAGGAGCTTCGGTATTAGGACCGCGATCACCCGAGGGTCGCGCCGATGCCGCACTTCCATTTCGATATCGTCGAGGACGGCGGGACGCTTCCCGACGATGAAGGGATCGACCTGTCGAGCGCGGAGGCCGCCCGGCTTGAGGCAGCCAGGGCCGCCGCAGAGATCATGCGTGAACGCGCCTGGAGGCAGGCGATCCCCGCAGACGTGTCCATCGTGATCCGGGACGATATCGGCCCGATCAGCACCGTGACGGTCGCGCTCAGACTGTCCTGATTTCCCGCTTGGATGTCCCAGTCAGGACAGCACCCGGGCTTCCTTCGATTGACAATGGGCTCCGTAGCCCTAAATGGTCCGGCAGCGCGACGGCCCTTGGGCGCCGTCGCGAAACTTATGGTGCGCCCGATCGTTGCCGTGCAATGCGGCCGGTGCAAAGCCACGGCGCCCCGCAACGGTTGATCCCCTGGAATGTCATTCGCGGAACTCGGACTGAGCGACAAGGTGCTGCAAGCCGTCGAGGCTTCCGGCTACACCGAGCCGACTCCGATCCAGGCCCAGGCCATCCCGCACGTGCTCGCCCGCCGCGACGTGCTCGGCATCGCCCAGACCGGCACCGGCAAGACCGCGGCCTTCACGCTGCCGATGCTGACCCTCCTCGAGACCGGGCGGGCCCGGGCCCGCATGCCGCGCACGCTCATCCTCGAGCCGACGCGCGAGCTCGCGGCCCAGGTCGAGGAGAGCTTCGAGCGCTACGGCGTCAACCACCGCCTCAACGTCACGCTGATCATCGGCGGCGTGTCCTTCGGCGACCAGGACATGAAGCTCGCCCGCGGCACGGACGTGCTGATCGCGACGCCCGGGCGCCTCCTCGACCATTTCGAGCGCGGCAAGCTCCTCCTCACCGGGGTCGAGCTCCTCGTCATCGACGAGGCCGACCGGATGCTCGACATGGGCTTCATCCCGGACATCGAGCGGATCGTGAAGCTCGTCCCCTTCACCCGCCAGACGCTGTTCTTCTCGGCGACGATGCCGCCGGAGATCCAAAGGCTCGCCGACGCCTTCCTGCACAACCCCGTCAGGACGGAAGTGAGCCGCCCGGCCTCGACGGCCGCCAACATCACCCAGCGCCTCGTCCCGGTCGGGCGCGAGCCGCACGACAAGCGCCAGCGGCTGCGCGACCTCATCCGGCACACGCCGGACTTCAAGAACGCGATCATCTTCTGCAACAGGAAGCGCGAGGTCGCGACGCTGCACCGCTCGCTCCTGACGCACGGCTTCTCGGCGGCGGCGCTGCACGGCGACCTCGACCAGCGCGCCCGCATGGCGGCGCTCGACAGTTTCCGCACCGGCGAGGTGCCGCTTCTCGTGGCGAGCGACGTCGCGGCCCGCGGCCTCGACATCCCGGCGGTCAGCCACATCTTCAACTTCGACGTGCCGCACCACGCCGAGGACTACGTCCACCGCATCGGGCGCACCGGCCGGGCCGGCCGCTCCGGCGCCTCCTTCACCCTCGTGGCGCCGGGCGACGAGAAGTCGGTCGCGGCGATCGAGCGCCTCATCGGCCAGCCGATCCCCTGGCAGGACCCGCCGCCGCAAGGCGAGGAGGACTCTGCGTCCGAGCGCAGGCCGCGGGGCGAGCGATCCGCCCGGGGCGAGCGCTCCCCCAGAGGCGGACGCTCCCGCGAGCGCTCCGGGCGCGGCGGTGAGCGCGGAGCGCCCGGCGAGCACGCAGCGCCAAGCGAGCGCGCCTCCACCGGCGGACGCGACCGCCGCCAGGAGGCCGGGCGCCGGCCGCGGGACGAGGGTCCCGTGGCGCAGGCCGACGCGGCCGAGGGCGCTCCGCGGACATCCGAGGACCGGCCGCGCCGCGGCGACAGTCGCCGCAAGCGGGAGCCGCAGGCCGGCGGAGCCGAGGCCCGGGGCTCGGATCGCCAGGAGCGCCACGAGGGGCAACGCCGCGACGGTCAGCGCCATGAGGGTCAGCGCCACGAAGGCCGCGAGGGCCGGCGCCACGAGGGCCGCCCACAAGACCACCAGGACCGCCAACAAGACCGCCCGCGCGACCGCCGTCCGGGCGAAGCCGCCCCCGTCCTCGGCCTCGGCGACCACGTCCCGGCCTTCCTCCTGAGGCCGGTTTCGGACAAGGGCCGCAAGTAACGGCAAGACGCCGTGGATTAACGACTTCTTCGTTCGTTTCGGACCATTGTCTCCGGAAATGCCGCAGCGCCGTCGGCTGTGGGCGGCGCTCATCCGAAGGCTTGCGGGGCGATGGTTTCCACGAACGGCGACATCGAGCGGACCTTTCTCATCGCGGAACGGGCGCTCGAGCTGATGAAGGCGTACGGCTCGTCCGCGGCGCCGCGCGCCTACGAGGTCTGGTACACCTACGTGAGCGGCCACAAGCCGCTGATGAACGACGCCATCAAGCGCCTCTCGGCCGAGCGCGGCGCGATCTCGGACGCCGAGATCGAGACCATCTACGAAGCCCACCTGTCGGCCCAGCGCTATGCCGTCGAGGCGCAGCAGACGAGCGCCTCGGTGATCTCCGAGATCGACGACGTGGTCGAGATGATCGAGTTCGCCCTCGGCTCGACCGCCAAGTACGGCCAGTCCCTCGAGGCCCTGTCGCAGGACCTCTCCGGGCCGCTCGACCGCTCGCGCCTGCGCGAGGTGATCGGCTCCCTCGTCAACGCCACGAAGGAGGTCGCGTCGACGAACCAGACCCTCGACGCCCGGCTGAAGGAGACGCGGGGCGAGATCGAGACCCTGCGCGAGACGCTCGAGGCGGTCCGGGTCGAGTCGCTCACCGACCCGCTCACCGGCGTCTCGAACCGCAAGCACTTCGAGGAGACGCTGATCAACGCGATCGAGCGCGCCGGCCTGGACGGCTCGGCGCTCGCGCTCATCGTCATCGACATCGATTTCTTCAAGCGCTTCAACGACACCTACGGCCACCTCACCGGCGACCAGGTGCTGAAGCTCGTCGGCATGACCATGCGGGAGACGGTGAAGACGTCGAGGGCGACCGTCGCCCGGTTCGGCGGCGAGGAGTTCGCGATCATCCTGCCCGGGGCGAAGATCGAGCCCGCCCAGCGGGTTGCCGAGAACATCCGCCAGAGCGTCATGAGCCGCGAGCTCGTCAAGCGCGCGACCGGCGAATCCCTCGGCAAGGTCACGATCTCGGCCGGCGTCGCGGCCCTCAAGGCCGGCGACACCGCCGTGTCGCTCCTCGAGCGCGCCGACCAGTGCATGTACATGGCGAAGCGCATGGGCCGGAACCGCACCGTGACGGACCAGGAATACGCCGGCCCGGGCGAGCTGCCGGACGTGGCCTGACCCACGCCTCCGGGAGGCGATGCGGGTTGGACCTCCGCTATTTGTCGATCGCTGACCCCCTTCGAAGCGGCAAAGCCCCGGGATGGCGTCGGGGAAAGTACGGGCGGTATGTCGGGGCATGATGCAGCGGCCGCACGAAGGCGGGAACGTCTTCGGTCGGATGGATCACCCCCGTCCTCGTAGTCACTGCGGCGATGCCCTCGAGAGCGGGTCCTGATCCGAGAAAGCGCGGTCCAGGCTCATCCGCGAGGAAGTTGCCGGGGGAGGCCACGGCCGAAACGTCGGCCGCGGTCGAGCCGTGGCCGCCATCCCAGGCGGACTGATGATGATGCCAGCCATGGCCTTCGTGGTAACGCCAGCGGAGCGCCTTGCCGGCATGACGATGGCCATGATGGACATGGCCATGTCGGACACCGGATGGATGGTGATGGCGAGCGACGGCACCCCGGTGCGCTCGAAACGCGACCCCGCCCCCATGTCCGAGATGCACCGGAGCCCAACCCCCTCGCGAATGCCCGCCAAGGCCTCGTGCACCGCCGCCCGCACGGACCCCTCCTCCGGCTCGTGCGAATGCGCCGTCGGCGAGCGCGATGGATATCAAGAACGCAACAGCAAGGGCGATCGCGCGGCGCATGACCGAAGCTCCTCTTGGGAGGTCCCGATTGTCCCTGAGCCGCCGCGCGCAGGTCTCCGGACGAACGTCGCAGATGGCTGCGGATGTGTGAAGCGATGTGCGCCGGCGTGGTTAAGTCACGAGGTCGCGTGCGCCCCCTCATCAGGTGCGAGGCGGGCCGCACCACATGAGGAGGTTAGGTTGACAGCTACGTCTTAGACTTCGCGCCCTTCGCCTTCCCCTTGGCCGCGCGACGCGCCGCCTCCAGCGCGAGGCGGCCCCAGCGGGCGGCCTCGTCGGGATCGTCGAGGGCGGCGTCGGGCAGGCGCCAGTAGCCCATGGCCGTCTCCCGGCCCTCCCTCGTGTAGGTGAACCGGCTCGACCCGGCCTCGGCGAAGGCCGCCGCCGTCTCGTCATCCGCCTTCAGGAAGAGCTCGCCTTGGGCCTCGAGGGCGAACATCAGGCCGTCGCGGTAGACCCCCTGCCCGCCGAACATCCTGCGCACGCGCACCGGGCCGAGGGCGGCGAAGAAGTCGCGGATCGAGTCGGAGTTCATGATTATTGGCGCTCAACCGTCGACGCCCCCTCACCCGCTCGCTTCGCGAGTCGGCCTCTCCCCGCAAGCGGGGCGAGGCGGCTACTGCGCCGGCTGGAGGGCGTCCGGCTTCGCCGGCGTGATCGCGACCGATTCGCCGCAGCCGCAGGCCGAGGTCTGGTTCGGGTTCCGGAACACGAACTGGGAGGAAAGCTTCGTCGTCTGGTAGTCCATCTCGGTGCCGAGCAGGAACAGCACCGCCTTCGGGTCGACGAAGACCTTGACGCCCTTGTCCTCGACCACGTCCTCGCCGGGCTTTTGGCCTTCGGCGTATTCCATGGTGTAGGACATGCCGGCGCAGCCGCCGTTCTTGACGCCGACGCGCACGCCGGCGATCGGGCGGTCGGCCTTCTCGATGATCTCCTGGACGCGCCGCGCCGCGGCGTCGCTCAACGTCAGGACCTTGAAGCTGGGCAGGGGCATTTTCTTCCTTCTCCTCCGGCGGCCGGGTTCAAGGCCCGGGCAGGCGGGCATTCTCTTGAGAGATAAGGATTCGGCGCCGCTCCGTCGAGGCCGCCTACCACATGTCGAGCGCGACCCGGGCCTCGTCCGACATGCGGCTCTGGTCCCAGGGCGGGTCGAAGACCATGTTGACGACGACGTTCTTGACCCCCGGGACGGAGGCGACCGCGTTCTCGACCCAGACCGGCATCTCGCCCGCGACCGGGCAGCCCGGCGCCGTCAGCGTCATGTCGACCGCGACGTTCCGCTCGTCGTCGATGTCGACCCGGTAGATCAGGCCGAGCTCGTAGATGTCGGCCGGGATCTCGGGGTCATAGACGGTCTTCAGCGCCGCGACGATGTCGTCGGTGAGCCGGTCGAGCTCGTCCGGCGGGATCGCGGAGCCGAGCGCGAGCTGCGGCGAGTTCGGCGCCGGGCCGTCGGGGGGGCTGGCCTCGGTCATCGATTCACCTCTGAACGGCTCTCATTGTAGACCGCCGAGCCGCAAGACAAGCCCGACGACAATGAGCGTCAGGGCCATGTTGACGCCCACCATCCACGAAAGCAGGGTGAACTTGGCATCCACCTTGGCATCAAGCAGCGCGATTCGGCCTTCCAGTCCCGTGACGCGGTTGTCAAAGTTCGCCACTTCCTCGGCCGCCTTTTGCGCGCTGTCCTCGTCGGCGCCCGCCTGCTTCAGGGCGCTGTAGAGGTTTCCCATCATCACGGCCATTGCGGCGTCACCTCACGCGAACAGGGCTTCGGCCCTGGTCAAAGCTTCGGCCAATTTATCCACTTCCGCCATGGTGTTGTAGAGGCCGAAGGACGCACGGCAGGTCGAGGTCGCGCCGAAGCGCTCCAAAAGGGGCATGGCGCAGTGGGTGCCGGCGCGGACCGCGACCCCCTGGCGGTCGATGACGGTCGCGACGTCGTGGGCATGCGCCCCCTTCATCTCGAAGGAGATGATCGCGCCCTTGCCGCGTGCCTGGCCGATGAGGCGGAGTGCGTTCATCCCCCGCAGGCGCTCGTGGGCGTAAGAACTGAGCGCCGCCTCGTGGGCCGCGATGCGCTCGCGCCCGAGCTCCATCATGAAGCGCACGGCGGCCCCGAGACCGATCGCCTCGACGATCGGCGGGGTGCCGGCCTCGAAGCGGTGCGGCGGCTCGTTGTAGGTGATGCCCTCGCAGCGCACCTCGTTGATCATCTCGCCGCCGCCCTGGTAGGGCGGCATCTTGGCGAGCCATTCGCGCCTGCCGTAGAGCGCGCCGATGCCGGTCGGGCCGTACACCTTGTGGCCGGTGAAGACGTAGAAGTCGCAGCCGAGGTCCTGCACGTCGACCGAGAGGTGCACCGCGCCCTGCGCCCCGTCGAGGAGCACCGGCACGCCGCGCTCGTGGGCGATGCGCACGATCTCCTTCGCCGGCGTCACCGTGCCGAGCACGTTCGACATGTGGGTGATGGCCACCATCTTGGTGCGCGGGGAAAAGAGCTTCTCGTACTCGTCGACCAGGAAGTTGCCGTCGTCGTCGACCGGCGCCCACTTGATCACCGCCCCCTTGCGCTCGCGCAGGAAGTGCCAGGGCACGATGTTGGAGTGGTGCTCCATGATCGAGAGGATGATCTCGTCGCCCTCGCCGAGCCCCATGGTGCCGAAGGAGTTGGCGACGAGGTTGTAGGCCTCGGTGGCCGACTTCGTGAAAACGATCTCGTCGGTCGAGCGGGCGTTGAGGAAGCGGCGCACGTCCTCCCGCGCCCCCTCGAAGCCTTCCGTCGCGGCGTTCGCCATGAAGTGCAGGCCGCGGTGGACGTTCGAGTAGGCCGTCTCCATCACCCGCACCATGGCGTCGATGACGGCCCGCGGCTTCTGCGCGGACGCCGCGTTGTCGAGATAGACGAGGGGACGGCCGTAGACGGTCTGCGACAGGATCGGGAACTCGGCCCGGATCGCCTCGACGTCGTAGGGCGGCGCGAAGGGTGCGTTCATACGGGTCCTCTTTTTCCTCCCACTCGGGAAGGCTCCACTGTCATCCCCGGCGGGCGGCGGAGCCGCCCGGGAAGGGGATCCAGAATCCGCCGCCGCTTGGGTCCCCTTCCCTCGCCTGCGCTCCGCTTCGGCTCGCCGGGGACGACAGTGGCTTATGCCCTGCCCCTCCGGATCAATGCCGCTCCGCGAGCCACCCGGTCACCGCCTTGATCAGCGCCTCGCGGACGCCTTCGTGCTCGACGGGCTCGATCGCTTCGCCCAGGAAGGCCTGCACCAGGAGCGTCTCGGCCTCCGGCCGCGGAAGCCCCCGCGCCATGAGGTAGAACAGGAGGTCCTCGTCGAGCTGGCCGCAGGTGGCGCCGTGGGCGCATTGGACGTCGTCGGCGAAGATCTCGAGCTCGGGCTTGTTGTTCATGGTGCCGCCCTCTGAGAGGAGGACGGCGGCCGACATCATGCGCCCGTCGGTCTTCTGGGCGTGCGGACGCACAACGATCTTGCCTTGGAAGACGCCGGTGGCCTCGCCGTCGATGACGGTCTTGAACAGCTCGCGGCTGTCGCAGTGGGGCACGGCGTGGTCGACCAGGAGCGTCGTGTCGGCGTGCTGCCCGGCCTTGATCATCGTGGCGCCGTTGACGTTCGCCTTCGCGTGCTCGCCGGCGAAGGCGAGGAAGACCTGGTGGCGGGAGACGGCCGAGCCGGTCACCACGTTGAGGGTGTCGAAGGAAACATTCGCGCCGAGCCGCGCCGTGAGCGTCGAGAGCGAAAGCGCCCGCGAGCCCTCGGCGTTGAGGCGCACGTGTTTCACGCTCGCGCGGTCGCGGGCCACGATCTCGACCACGTCGTTGAGCTGGTGCGCCCCCTCCCCTGCCCCCTCGTGCGACTCGACGAGGGTGAGGGAGGCGCCCTCCTCCACGACGACGAGGACGCGGGTCGCGGTCGCGAAGGCGGAAGCGCCGTCGTTGACGAAGCGCAGGTGCAGCGTCGCCTCGTGGCCTGCGGCGACCCCGATCACGGCGCCATCGTTCATGAAGGCCGCGTTGAGAGCATAGGCGGCGTTGTCGCGGGCGGCCTCGACGGGCGCGAGCGAGGCGAGGAGCGGGTGCCCCGACGCGAGCGCGTCATCGAGCGGCGCGACCTCGATCCCGGCGGGCCGTTCGGCATCGGACATCTCCGGCGCGAAATGCCCGTTCACGAAGGTGAGGCGCAGGGCCTCGAGCCCCGCGAAGGCCCGCGCGCCGTTGAAGGCGGCCGCGACCGCGGCGGCGTCGGGCTTCTCCGAAAGGGGCGCCGCCTCGCGCATGAGGGCGCGGAGATCCGTGTACTTCCACTCCTCGACCCGCCGGTGCGGCAGGCCGCGCGTCCGGATGAGGTCGAAGGCGGCGTCGCGCAGGCGCACCACCTCGGCCCCGCCGGGAAGCGACGCCTTCACGGCCGGGAAGCGCCTGACGAGCGCCTCCTCGGCCGCCGTGCGGACGACTTTCAGCTCGGCGGCCATGCGGTCCTCACGCGGCCTGCTGGCGGTAGTCGGCATAGCCGTTCGCCTCGAGCTCGTGGGCGAGCTCCGGCCCGCCCGAGCGCACGATGCGCCCGCCGGACATGACGTGCACGGTGTCGGGCACGATGTAGTTCAGGAGCCGCTGGTAGTGAGTGATGACGAGGAACGAGCGCTCGGGCGAGCGCAGCGCGTTGACGCCCTCGGCGACGACGCGGAGCGCGTCGATGTCTAGGCCGGAATCGGTCTCGTCGAGGATGCAGAACGACGGCTGCAGCAGCGCCATCTGCAGGATCTCCATGCGCTTCTTCTCGCCGCCCGAGAAGCCGACGTTGAGGGCGCGCTTGAGCATGTCCTTCGGGATCTCGAGCTTCGCCGCCGCCGCGTTCACCCGCTTGATGAACTCCGGCGTCGTCAGCTCCGCCTCGCCGCGGGATTTGCGCTGCGCGTTGAGCGCCGCCTTGAGGAAGGTCATGGTGCCGACGCCCGGGATCTCCAGCGGGTATTGGAAGGCGAGGAACAGGCCTGCCGCGGCGCGCTCGTTCGGCTCCATCTCCAGGATGTTCTCGCCGTTCAAAAGGATCTCGCCGTCGAGGACCTCGTAGTCCTCCTTGCCGGCGACGACGTAGGAGAGGGTCGACTTGCCGGACCCGTTCGGGCCCATGATGGCGGCGACCTCGCCCTTGTTCACGGTGAGGTCGAGCCCGTCGAGGATCGTCTTGTCGTCGACCCGGACGGTGAGGTT
>DASVPW010000166.1:0-7692 GCA_036389455.1 Beijerinckiaceae bacterium | reverse complement strand
CTGCCCCTATTGCGACGGCTTTGAAGTCGCCGGCCAGCATTGGGGCCTCGTCTGGTCCGGCCCGCAGTCGCACAATCAGGTCAGGCTGTTCCACGATTGGACCGACAGGTTGACGCTCTTCGCCGATGGTCACGACATTCCACCCGATATCCGGGCCGATCTGGCGCGCCGCAACATACCTGTCGTCGAGGGCCGGATCACCGGTATCGCCCATCACGGGGGCCATAGCGCCACCGTCAAGCTCGATACCGGCCCCGATGTTGCGGTCGACATCCTGTTCGCGCATCCGCGCAACAAGCCGTCCGCAAGCCTGCATGAAACACTGGGTCTCGCCACGGTCAATACGCCCCTCGGAATCGCCCTCAAGGCCGACGAGCGCCGCGAAACCAGCATGCCCGGCATCTACGCCGCCGGCGACCTCGCCAACCCCCTCATGCCCTCGGTTACCACGGCATCATGGCAAGGCGCGATGGCGGGTATCTCCGCCCAGCAGTCGATGCTGGTTTGAGAGCACATGATTGGAGATGAGCATGGCCGTCGAACCGGACAGCGCGGGTGTGCGCTTCCCTCCGCCCTTCGTCTATCTGGGAGCGCTGCTGTTGGGGCTGGCGGCGGATCGGTTCGTCACCCTGCGCTCTTTCGGCCTCGACTGGCGGTTGCTGGTCGCGACGGGCGCGCTGCTGTTCGTTGCCGGCGCGGCGATGATGCTTGCTGCGGCGGGGCTGTTCCGGCGGCTGGGCACCAACGTTCCGCCGTCGCAGCCAACGACCCTCATCGCAACGACCGGTCCTTATCGGTGGACCCGCAATCCCATGTATCTCGGCATGGCGCTTATGTATGCCGGCCTTGCGATCGGTGTGGACGCGCCGATCGCCTTTGCCTTGCTAGCGTTGGTGCTGATCGCGATCCAGACGCAGGTGATCGCCCGCGAGGAGCGCTATCTCGAAGCAAAGTTCGGCGACGACTACCGCCGCTACAAGGCCGAGGTTCGCCGCTGGCTCTAACTATTCCGCCGCTGCCGCCTGCGGGGCCTTCCGATAAACCAGCAGCTGCTTCCTTGGATGTCTGGGTTCTCGTCCTTCGGCTTCGCGACCGCCTGCTCGGCGCGGAGCAGCGCCACGCCGCCACCGGCAACGATGCCTTCCTCGACCGCCGCGCGCGTCGCGTGAAGCGCGTCGTCGACCCGATCCTTCTTCTCCTTAACTTGGACCTCCGTTGAGCCGCCGACACGGATCACCGCGACTCCGCCAGCGAGCTTGGCGAGACGCTCCTGGAGCTTCTCGCGGTCATAGTCCGAGGTGGTCTCCTCGATCTGCGCCTTGATCTGACCGATGCGGCCTTCAATTTCGGACTTCTTGCCGGCGCCGTCGGTGATGGGCATCACCCTCCCTAGTGCCGCCTTGTCCCTTGGGATCAATCTACCTAGATTGCACCGGCCAACTGCATGGCAACTGCATGGTCCCGTAGCTCAGCAGGACAGAGCAGCGGTTTCCTAAACCGTTGGTCGGAGGTTCGAGTCCTCCCGGGACCGCCAATCTCATCCAAGCTCCTGTCATTTTCAGAAGGTTAGGCCCTTTGTCGGCGAACCCGCCGCTCCGGTTCGTCGCCTTCAACAAAGATCGACGCAGCGCGTTTACCGGACGGAGCCACATCGAGTAACGAGCCCCATGCCGCTCCTGGACGCCCCCGCGGTTGCGAAGCTCCTCGTCGAGATCGGGCAGCGGCTCGCGTTCGCGGGCGCGAATCCGTACAAGGCGCGCTCCTATGCGAGAGCGGCGCAGAGCCTCATGGCTCTGACCGTGCCGCTCGAAGAGGTCGTCGCGTCCGGCCGGCTCAGGGAGCTCCCCGGGGTCGGGGCGGCCCTGTCCAAGACGATCGAGGAGCTGCACCGCTCCGGGACGACGGCCTCCCTCGAGCGCATGAGGGCCGAGTTCCCGGGAAGCGCGCTCGAGCTCGCCCGCGTCCCCGGGCTGGCGGCCAGGAAAGCGGTCGATCTCCATCGCAAGCTCGGCATCGCCTCGCTGGCGGAGCTCGAGGCCGCGTGCCGGGACGATCGGGTCGCCGCCGCAAAGGGCCTCGGCCCGGCGTTGCAGGCCAAGATCCTTCAGGGAATCGAGCTGTTGCGCCGCTCCGAGGGGCAGCGGCTCATCCATCACGCCGAAGCCTTCCTGAACGCCACGCTTGCCAATCTCGCCGGGTCGCACCCGGAGCTGAAGCGGGTCGTCGCGGCCGGCGATTTCCGCCGGGGATGCGAGCTCGTCAGGGATCTGGCGGTCGTGGCGGAAGCGCCGGCGGGCGGCGAGACGCACGTGCTCAAGCCGAACGACGATGTACGCCTGTGGGTCGCGGAGGCTAGGCGGTACGGGCCCGCGCTGCTGGCGGCCACGGGATCGGACGCGCACGTCACCGGGCTGCAGGAGATCGCCGCGCGGAAGGGATTCCGGCTCGACGGGTCAGGGCTCTTCCGGAACGGCCGCCTCGTCCCGTGCAGGACCGAGGAGCAGGCCTACCGCGCGCTCGGCCTCTCGTTCGTCCCGCCCGAGCTTCGGGAAGGACGAGGCGAGCTGGAGTTGGCCCAGGAGGGCCCGATCGCGCTCGTGGCGGACGGCGACCTCAAGGGCCTCCTGCATTGCCACACGGTCTTCTCCGACGGCGGCGACACCCTGGAGGAGATGGCCGAGGCGACGCGGCGGCGCGGCTACGGCTATTTCGGGGTCGCCGATCATTCGCGCAGCGCCGGCTACGCCGGCGGCCTCAGCCTGGAGGAGATCGAGGAGCAGCATGCGGAGGTCGACGCCCTGAATGCACGCTACGGGCGCAAGTTCCGCGTCCTGAAGGGGATCGAGTCCGACATCCTCGAGGACGGCTCGCTCGATTACCCGGACGAGGTGCTTAAGACCTTCGACTTCGTCGTCGCGAGCGTCCACAGCCGCTTCCGGCTCGACCGCCGCGCCCAGACCGAGCGCATGCTGCGGGCCGTCTCGAACCCTTACACGACGATCCTCGGCCACATGACCGGCCGCATGCTGCTGCGGCGTCCGGGCTACGACATCGACGTCGAGAAGGTGCTCGCGGCCTGTGCCAAGCACCGGGTCGCGGTCGAGATCAATGCCAACCCCTACCGCCTCGATCTCGACTGGCGCTGGCACCGGCGCGCGCTCGAGCTCGGGTGCCTGATGAGCATCAACCCCGACGCGCACTCGACGGACGAGCTCGACCTGACGCGGTGGGGCGTGGTGATGGCCCGGAAGGGCGGGGTCCCGCCCGAGCGGGTGCTGAACTGTCTTCCCCTCGAAAAGTTGCTGGGATTCCTGGCGGACAGACGCAAGCGCCCTCCCGTGAGGTCGAGGCGCACGACGAGGCCGAGAGCCGCCAAGGAGTCCCGCCGGTGAAGCGGCCGCTCCTCGTCGTCGACGGCGATTCCTTCGCTCACCGCGCCTATCACGCGCTTCCGAAGACGATCCGGCGAGCTGGCGGCAGGGGCGCCGGCGCGATCGTCGGCTTCGCCAACGTGCTCGTCCGACTGTACCGCAGCGAAGAGCCGCGCGCCGTGTTCGTCGGCTGGGACACGCTGGACGCTCCGACGTACCGCCATCGGGCCTTTCCGCAGTACCAGAGCGGCCGGGAGCTCGGCGAGGAGCTCGTCGACCAGCTCGATGTCCTGCCGGAGCTCGTCGCGGCGTGCGGCTTTACGAACGCGAAGGCGCCCGGCTACGAGGCGGACGACTTTCTCGCCGCGGCGGTCAGGCGCGAGACGGCCCGCAAGGGCCGCGTCCTCGTCGCGACGGGCGACCGCGACGCGTTCCAGCTCGCTTCCGATCTCACGACCATCCTGCAGCCGGTCAAAGGCGGCGAGATCGTCCGGATCGGGCCCGCCGAGGTCCGGGAGCGATACGGCGTCGAGCCCGAGCAGGTCCCGGACTTCATCGCCCTGCGCGGCGACCCCTCGGACAAGCTCCCCGGCGCGGCGGGCGTCGGCCCGGTCGGCGCGGCGGCCGTTCTGCGGAAATACGGCTCCCTCGAGCGGGCGCTGATTTCCGGCCGCTTCCCCACCCAGGCCGAGGCCCTGCGCCTGTACCGTCGGATCGCCACGATGGACGGCTCGGCCCCGCTGCCGCCGCTAAGAAGCCGGGCCCCGACCTGGGACAAAGCCGCGAGCCTCGCGCGCGAATGGGGGCTCACCCACCTCGCCGAACGGTTCGAATCGCTCGCGTCCGGCTCCGGTTGACCGGTGGTCAGGAATGAGCATCCTGGAACGCTCGGCTGGAGTCGTCCAATGAGCCGGATCATCGCTGGCGTCCTCTGTCTGCTTGCGCTGTTCGCGGACCCGGCGGCCGCCGTCGCGCAAACGGCGAAGAAGCCGGTTTCGGTCATCGTCTTTCCGGGCGGCTTCAACTGGCCGATCTGGGTGGCGCAGGACAAAGGCTTCTTCGACAAAAACGACGTCGCCGTGACGATCACGCCGACGCCGAACTCCGTCTTCCAGCTCACGAACCTCATCGACGGCAAGTTCGACATCGCGGTCACGGCGATCGACAACGTCATCGCCTACATGGAGGGGCAGGGCGAAGCCCCGACGAACGCGGCGCCCGATCTCGTCGTGTTCATGGGCGGCGACAACGGCTTCCTGCGGCTCGTCACCGTGCCCGAGGTCAAGGCCTACGCCGACCTGAAGGGCAGGGAGCTCTCGGTCGACGCCTTGACCACCGGCTACGCCTTCGTGCTCCGCAAGCTCCTCGAGAAAGGCGGGCTCAAGGAGAGCGACTACGCCCTCGTGCGGGCCGGCGGGGTGCTGCAGCGGTTCGAGGCCCTTCTCGAGAAGAAGCACGCCGGGACGCTGCTTCTCTCCCCCTTCGAGGTCCCGGCCACGGCCCGGGGCTTCAACCTTCTCGAGAGCGCCATCGACGCCCTCGGCCGGTACCAGGGCCTGACCGGCGCGGCACGGCGGGAGTGGGCGCGCACGCACGAGGCCGAGCTCGTCGGCTACATCCGGGGCTACCTCGCCGCGCTCGAATGGCTCTACGATCCCGCCCACAAGGAGGAGGCGATCGCGATCTTCCGCAAGAACCTGCCGAACATGTCCCCGGAGCTCGCGGCCAAGTCCTACGACATCCTCCTGAGCCCGAAGGACGGCTTCGCCCGCAGGGGCGAGCTCGACGTGGAGGGCATCAGGACCGTGCTCGCGCTGCGGTCGCAATACGGCGAGCCGAAGAAGAGCCTCGCCGATCCGGCCAGGTACTACGACCTGCGCTACTACGACGAGGCCCTGCGCCGCTAATCCTCCCCCGTTTCACGGGGGAGGATCATGCCCGAAAGCGCGCTCACTCCGCGGCGATCTTCGACGGGTCGGCCCCGACGCGGCCGATCGCGGCGGCGCCCGACTCGCGCGACAGCGCGAAGTCGAAGTGGACGCTCGGCAGGCCGCGGATCGGGCAATCCGGGTCCTCCGGCTTCTCCTGCGCGACGAGGTCCGCCGAGGCGCCGAAGACGACGTCGTCGTCGAGGTGGGCGTCCCCCGCGAGGTAGATCGCGGTCACGAGCTCCCGGTACCCCGGGGCGCCGATCAGGAAATGGATGTGGGCCGGCCGCATGCCGTGGCGTCCCTGCGCCTGGATCATCTCGCCGACCGGCCCGTCGAGCGGGATGTAGTATCCGAGCGGGCGCACGGTGCGCAGGTGGTAGAGCCCCTCCGCGTCCGTCCTGAACACGCCGCGGCAGTCGACCTCCTCGGGGCCGCTCTGCATGTCGTAGCGCCCGTCGCTCGCCGTCTGCCACACGGTGACCTGCGCGCCCGGAATGGGCTCGCCGCGGCTGTCGGTGACCCGCCCCCAGAGCACGATCTCCTGCGACCGGTCCTTCTGCGAGATCTGCGCCCCCGGCTCGAACGCGGGCGCGCTCTCGCGGAAGAAAGGCCCGAGCAGGCTCGTGTGGGTCGCCTCCTCCATGGCGGTCTTGTCGTGCAGCGTGTTCACGAGGGTGCTGAGGCCGAGGGTGTCGGACAGGAGGATGAACTCCTGGCGCGCCGACGAGCACATGTGGCCGACGCGGCTCAGGAACTCGATCCCGCGGATCCACTCGGCGGGGGTCAGGTTCACCTCGCGGGCGAAGGCATGGAGATGGCGGACGGCGCTTTCCATGATCTCCTTCAGCCGCGGGTCCTGCGTGGTCGCCATCTGGTCGAGGACCGCGTCCGTGATCGTCTCCGGTGTATATTCCCGCATCGGGGTCCCTCCATCGGGGCGCGCGAGCCTTGCCTGCCGGATGCTCTCGCGCCGCTTTCCAATAGTTTGTGACGGTCGGCTCGTTTGGGCAACACCGGCCGCGAGCGCCGCGCGGGGCGATTCAATTCACCTCTCCTTGTCTGCTCCCTCCCCCCGCTCGGCGAAGCCGAGTGGCGGGGAGGGCCGACTCGCCGAAGGCGAGCGGGGGTGGGGGGTGCTTCCCCAAGGCGCTTCATCGACGGGCGGATGCCAGCCTCAATGGGTGCCTGGCCTAACCGTCGCAGTATTTTCGTCGTCGTCTCACCTCGCCCAGGCCCCCCACCCCTGCCCCTCCCCGCCACTCGCTTCGCGAGCGGGGGGAGGGAGAAGCCGGACAGGTGTGTCTCGGCAGATTGAATTGCCCTGGAGCGCCGCGCCGCCGGGTCGCGCTGCGACTTGCGCAACGCCCGGCGGGCGTGGACACTCGGGCTCTTGTCCGGCGAGGGAGGCCTAAGGCCGATCCCCTGCGCCGAAAGCAAAGAGCCGTTCGGGAGGAAGCCATGGGAATCTCGAGAAGGCGGTTCACGGGCCTCGCGGCCGCGGCCTCGGCCGGCCTTATGGCTCCGGCGGTCTGGACGCCCGGACGGGCGCAGGGGCAGCCGGTCCGGATCGGGTGCAGCCTGTCCCTGACCGGGGCCCTCTCGGGCGGGGTCAAGGCCGGCCTCATCGGCTACGAGCTCTGGCGCGACGACGTGAACGCGGCCGGCGGTCTCCTCGGCCGGCCGGTCGAGCTCGTCGTCTACGACGACCAGAGCACCTCGGCCCCGGTCCCGGGCATCTACGCGAAGCTCGTCGACGTCGACAAGGTCGACCTCCTGCTCTCGCCCTACGGCGCGAATCTCACGGCGACCATCATGCCGTTCGTCAAGCAGCGCGACCGCTTCGTCGTCGGGATGTACGGCATCTCCAACAACGACGAGGCGAAGCACGACAAGTTCTTCCAGATCGCGCCCTGGGGACCGAAGGCGAGCACCGACTTCTGCCGCGGCTTCTTCGACATCGCCAAGGCGAACGGCCTGAAGCGGATCGCGATCCTCGCCGCGGACGCGGAGTTCTCGAAGTCGGCCGCCGCCGGCGGCCTGAAGATCATGCAGGAATACGGGATGGAGGCGGCGTTCAACCAGACCTACCCGCCCAACACGACCGACTTCTCGGCGATCCTGCGCAACCTCAAGGCCACGGCCGCGGACGCGGTGTTCGTGTGCTCCTATCCGCCGGATTCGACGGCCTTCGTCCGCGGCGTGTCGGAGATCGGGTTGAACCCGTCGGTGAAGCTCGTCGGCGGCGCGATGGTCGGGCCGCAGTACGCGCCGATCCTGGAGAACCTCGGCCCCGCCCTCAACGGCTTCGTCAACTTCCACCTCTACGTCCCGGAGCCGACCCTGAAGTTCCCCGGCATCCAGGAGTTCCTCGCCCGCTACGAGCCGATCGC
>DASVPW010000165.1:0-17230 GCA_036389455.1 Beijerinckiaceae bacterium | reverse complement strand
CTCGACCTCGACATCGGCATGAACGAGTGGCTGTGCGAGCCGCTCAAATGGGACGACGCCCGCCGCTTCGACCGCGGCAAGGTGCTGACCGAGGCCGAGCTCGAGGCAGGGCGCGACTTCGGGCGCTACCTCGACGTCGACGGCGACGGCATCCCCTACCGCACCTACCCGGGCACGCACCCGGTGAAGGGCGCGTTCTTCACGAGAGGCACCTCGCGGGACCGCTACGCCCGCTACACCGAGGAAGGGCCGGCCTACGTCGACAACATGCAGCGCCTTTTGCGCAAGTTCGAGACCGCGAAGTCCCTCGTGCCGAAGCCGGTGCGGGAGGACGCCGCGAACCCGACGCGCCACGGCGTCATCTACTTCGGCTCGACGGCGCCGGCGATCCGCGAGGCCATGGCGACGCTGTCCGGCCGCGGCATCGACCTCGACACGCTCAGGGTGCGCGCCTTCCCCTTCGCCGACGAGGTGATCGACTTCGTGCTCGCCCACGACCAGGTCTTCGTCGTCGAGCAGAACCGGGACGCGCAGCTCCGCACCCTCCTCATCAACGAGGGCGCCCTCGACCCGGCGCGGCTGATCTCGGTGCTGCACTACGACGGCACGCCCATCACCGCCCGCTTCATCGTCGACGAGGTGTCGCGCCGCTGGGCGCTTCTCACCGGGGCGCCGCGCCGGGAGGCGGCGGAGTGATAGGCCGGCTCGCCACTATCGTCATGGCCGGGCTTGGCCCGGCCATCCACGACTTCCCGACGCCGCAAAGGCGTGGATGGCCAGCCCAAGGCCGGCCATGACGGCTCAAGAGAACCTGACCCGATGACCTATCTCACCAAGCCCAGGCTCCACCACCCGAAGCTGCCCGAGAACGCGCTCGGCTTCACCCGGCGCGACTACGAGGGCGCGGTGTCGACGCTCTGCGCCGGCTGCGGCCACGACTCGATCTCCGGCGCCATCATCCAGGCCTGCTTCGAGCTGTCGCTCCCGCCGCACCGGGTCGCGAAACTCTCCGGCATCGGCTGCTCGTCCAAGACCCCGACCTACTTCCTCGGCGCGAGCCACGGCTTCAACTCCGTGCACGGGCGCATGCCCTCGGTCTTGACCGGCGCGAACCTCGCGAACCGCGACCTCATCTACATGGGCGTGTCCGGCGACGGCGACTCGGCCTCGATCGGTCTCGGCCAGTTCGCCCATTGCATCCGCCGCGGCGTCGACATGGTCTACATCGTCGAGAACAACGGCGTGTACGGCCTGACAAAAGGCCAGTTCTCGGCCACCGCCGACAAGGGCTCGAAGTCGAAGAAGGGCGTCGGCAACCAGGATTCTCCCATCGACCTCGTCTCGATGGCGATTCTTTTGGGGGCGACTTACGTCGCGCGCTCGTTCTCCGGCGACAAGGAGCAGCTCGTGCCGCTGATCAAGGCCGCGATCGAGCACCGCGGCGCCGCCTTCATCGACTGCATCTCGCCGTGCGTCGCCTTCAACAACCATCCGGATTCGACCAAGAGCTACGACTACGTCCGCGCCCACAACGAGGCCGTGAACTTTTTGGACGTGATCGAGGGCCGCGACGAGATCACCCTCGACCAGACGCCCGGGACGCTGAAGCTCGTCACCCAGCACGACGGCTCGGTTCTGAAGCTGCGGAAGCTCGCCCCGGACTACGACCCGACGAGCCGGCCCGCCGCCATGAACTACCTCCAGGAGCGCCACGAGGCCGGCGAGATCGTCACCGGCCTCCTTTACGTCGATCCCGACTCGCAGGACCTGCACGACCGTCTCGACACCGTCGTGCGTCCCTTGAACGCGCTCGGCGAGGCGGAGCTGTGCCCCGGGAGCGCGGCGCTCGCGAAGGTGAATGCGAGCTTGAGGTGATCCGGCAACTTTCTAAGCCGCCTGTCCGAGGATCCAACCTTCCCAGCGTCGTACCTCCAACGTTTTTGGAGCTTCAGGTCGCCTCTCCATTGCCACGTCAATCATCCCAAAGAGCCCGAGCGCGGCATCGAACCGGTCCTCGCCCGCAGCGTCCTCGCCGAAACCGCACTGAACCGAATCCACCATCTCGGGACCGAGAAGCACCCCGTTCGCTTCAGCCCATCGTAGGATAGAACCAGCCTGCGAGGCGCGATCCTCCCGTCGTCGCTTACTCTGACCCGCCGAAAACCTGATGCCGATGTGATGATAAGCTTCCGCTGGGTAGGTTTCGGCAAGCGTCAAGCCACCAATCCCGGAAAGCTCCTTCATGTCTCCATCGAAGGGCCACAGCTTGGCGCCTCGCCGATGAGCCGGGCCTACCACTTCTTGCCAACCCGCAATCGCAGCCTTCCCGACCTGATTTCCGCCCAGCGTCCAAAACAGTGAACATGCCGCCCGCCGGTCTGGAGTGGCGCGTTCGCAGCGTCGGCGAAGGTCGTCTATCGATTCCGCATCATGCGCGCACAATAGATGAACCTGCTTCGCATCCGCGGACGAGCGGCGCGGGTAAAAGGGCCGCTCTAATGAGATTTCTGCCGGCACGTCAGCGACCGAATAGAACGAGCCCCACCGTCCAGCTCCGAATTCAAGCAAAGCTGAAGGGAAATCCATTAAGCCGGTGTTGCTCCCATAAGAGAACGGAAGGCCGATCGGGAAATCGAACCCGGCAAGCACTGGCCCCTTCTCTCCAGCGCTGAACAGAAAATCCAGCAACTGTTCCGAACTGGGAACGAGGAAGGGCGCTCCTACCTGCCACCCTTCGCTCTTGTTAAGCGCGAAGACCGCCCAGCGCTTTTCCTGGTTTGTGCTCCAATCCGCATGAAAAAGCGCCGCAAACATACCTCAATGCGCCATCAGCACCGGGATGGTCGCGTTCGCCAGGATGTGGCTCGTCTGGCCGCCGAAGATCATCTGGCGCAGGCGGCTCTGGGTGTAGGCGCCCTTGACCAGGAGGTCGCAGCCGATCGCGGCGGCGCGGTCGAGGATGACCTCGCCGGCCGTGCGGCGCTCCGGCTTCACGAATAGGGTCTCGGCCTCGATGCCGTTGATGCGGAGCGAGCGCGCCAGCTCCTCGGAGGTCGGGCCCGGCACGCTGCCGCCCTCGACCTCGAGCACCACCACCCGCTGCGCCTCGTGCAGGAACGGCATCGCGCTCTCGATGGTGCGGGCGGTCTCGGTCGAGCCGTTCCAGGCGACGAGGACGATGTTCCCGAGCTTCTGGGGCGGCTCCGGCGGGGCGATCAGGACCGGCCGGCCGCTCTCGAAGAGCGCCGCCTCGAGGGTCGCCATGGAGGGGTAGGCCTGGTCGGCGTTCGGGCGTCCGAGCACGGTCACGTCGAACACCCGGGCATAGGAGCCGACGAACTCGTCGCCGGCCGGCGCCTTGTCGCGCCAGCCGTAGCCGAGGGCGCCGGCGGCGCCCGGCGAGAACGGCACCCCGTTGTCGCGCATGAAGCCCTCGAAGAGCTGGCGCGAGCGCTGCACCGTCTCCTCGTCGGCGGCGTCGTCGCGCACCCAGGTGAGCCCGCCCACCATGTCGAAGGGGATGTACTCGGTGAGCGCCGGCCTGAGCGCGAAGCCCTCCAGATAGGCCCCGAAGCGGCGCCCGGCGAGCCAGGCGGTCGTCAGCGCCGAGGGCATGCGATCGTGCGGGGAGGTCGGAACGAGGATGGTCTTCATGGCTGCCGCGCCCCTTGTACTTTATGGCGACTGCATCTGACCCATCATGGCGAGGCTGAGGTTGGACGCAAGCGCCCCGAACGGCAAGATGCCGGCTCGCCGTCCGGGCGATATCCAGGGGGTTTAAGGGCATGACTGAAGTCGAATGGGCGCGCCTCAAGGCGTCGGATCTCAACGAGCGGGCGGCGGCCGGGGCGCTCGTGCTCCTGCCCGTCGCCTCGACCGAGCAGCACGGGCCGCACCTCGCGACCGGCGTCGACACCATCTTATGCGGCGAGATCTGCCGCCGGGCGGCCGAAAAGCTTGCCGAGACGGGCGTCCCGGCCGTGGTGGCGCCGGTCCTCTGGGCAGGTTTGGCCGAGCACCACGTCGCCTTCGGCGGCAGCTTCACCCTCTCGGTCGTGAGCTATCATGCGCTCCTGTGCGACCTCTGCGGCTCGATCCTGCGGGCCGGTTTTTCCCGCATCGTGATCGTCAACGGCCACGGCGGCAACGTGAGCGCGCTGAACGCGCTCTCCTCCGAGCTCACCCGCGAGCTCGAGGCGCCGGTCGCGGTCGCGACCTACTGGCTCCTCGCCGAGGAGGCCTTCGCCGGCATCCTCGAGGACCAGCGCTCGGTCCTGCACGCCTGCGAGGCCGAGACCTCGATGATGCTGGCGGTCCGCCCCGACCTCGTCGACCGCGCGTGCCTTCCCGAGGCGGTCGGGCCCATCCCTGAGCGGGCGGGCTCGGTGCTCAGTCGGCCGCTCCACCGCTGGCGCTCGTTCAAGGAGGTCACCGCGACCGGCGTCATCGGCGACGCCCGCCGGGCGACGCCCGAGAAGGGCGAGCGCCTCCTCGAAGCCGCCGCGGCGGCGCTCGCCGGACGGCTCGCGCGCGGCGAGCCGTGGGAATGAGGGATCTGCTTTCGGCTGGGAAGCGGCCTCCTGCGGGAACGGCCGCCCGAACCGGTTTTTAAGAAATCCTTCCGCGCGCCGCCACGGGGATTTCGCCGACGATCTCGTCGCCGCGGGTCGCGACCAGCCGGTCGACCATGTTGACGACGACGCAGACGTGGTTCGGGACGATGCGGACCACGTCGCCGACCTTGGGGCGGTCGTTGCACTTCGCGAGGTCGAGGAAGCCGTGCTCCTCGGCGAACTTCGCGATCCTGGCCTCGGGGTGCTCGAGGATGAGCCCGTGGCCTTCGAGGCCGCCGGTGTCGCTCGTCAGCGTCTTCGAGCCGGCGTCGACGATGCCGCGCTCGGGGCCGGCGCGGCTCACGATCGTCGCGACCACGTGAAGGGCGAGGTCGTCCATGGAGGCCGCGCCGCAGGCCAGCATCATGCGATCGTTGAAGACGTAGGTGCCGGCCCGGTGCTCGGTCGCTCCTGTAATTCTGCCGAGATTCGCGACGTTCGGCGTGCCGCCGGTCGAGACGATGCGCGGATCGAGGCCGGCCTGGCGCACGCCGGCCGTCGCCTCGTCGAGGAACTTTTGGGTCGCCTCCATGGCATCTTCCGGCGGGTAGAGCATGAAGCCGGCGAACGAGAGCCCCGGCCGCGACCCGATGTCCTTGGCGAGGGCGATCGCCTCGGCCGGCGTCTCGACCCCGGCGCGCTTGCGCCCGGTGTCGCATTCGACGACGACATTGAGCGTGCGCCCGGACAGCTCGGCGGCGCGCGGCAGGCCCGCCACCACCGTCGGGTTGTCGGCCGCGACCGTGACGGTCGCCCGCTCCATGACCTTGGCGAGGCGGCCCATCTTGTCCTCGCCGAGGAGGTTATAGCTGATGAGAATATCGTCGAGGCCGGCCTCGGCCATGACCTCGGCCTCCCCGATCTTCTGGCAGGTGATGCCGGAGGCCCCGGCGTCGCGCTGCATCCTGGCGATGACCGGACTCTTGTGGGTCTTGATGTGCGGCCGGTTTCCGACTCCCGCCGCCGCGCAGGCCGCCTGCACCCGCGCGATGTTGCGCTCGACCCGGTCGAGGTCGATCGCGACCGCGGGCGTCCCGAACTCGCGCGCGATTTTTTCCGAAAGGGCAGTCATTGAGCGGTCCTCTTGCGGGGGTTCGTCTCGTCGGCCAACCTGAGCGCCCCACCGCTCAAGGTTCTCCCATGCGCATCTTTACCGCATCGCTCGCAACGGAATCCAATTCCTTCTCGCCCATTCCCACGAACCGGGCGAGCTACGAGGCGGCGTTCTACTATCCGCCGGGGCAGCATCCGGACGTCCCGCGCCACACCACGGCGCCGCTCTACGTCGCGCGGCGGCGCGCCCGGCAGGAGGGCTTCGAGCTTGTCGAGGGCTCGTGCTTCTGGGCCGAGCCGTCGGGGCCGACGAACCAGGCCGACTACGAGGAGATGCGGGACGAGATTCTTTCGGAGCTCCGCGCCGCGATGCCTGTTGACGGGGTTCTCCTCGGCCTGCACGGGGCGATGATCGCCTACGGCTACGACGACGCCGAGGGGGATCTTTTGGAGCGCGTGCGCGCGGTCGTCGGCTCCAAGGTGCCGATCGGGGTCGAGCTCGACCCGCACTGCCACCTCACCGAGAAGCGGGTGCGCCTTGCCGACGTGATGATCCTCTACAAGGAATACCCGCACACGGACTTCGTCGAGCGCGCCGAGGAACTCGTGACCCTCGTGCTGCGCACCATCCGAGGCGAGATCCGCCCGGTCATGTCCCTCTACGACTGCCGCATGAGCGACCTCTTCCCGACCTCCCGCGAGCCCGGGCGCTCGTTCTCGGACAAGCTGCGCACCTTCGAGGGCCGGGACGGCGTGCTCTCGGTGTCGCTGGGCCACTCCTACGCGCAGGGGGACGTGCCCGAGCACGGCACGCGCGTCCTCGTCGTCACCGACAACGCCAAGGCCAGGGGCGACGCTCTCGCCCGCCAGCTCGGAGAGGAGGTGCGGGAGAAGCGTGGCACCTGGGCGCCGCCTTATATTTCCCTCGACGCGGCGATCGACGCTGCTTACGCGGCCGAGCGCGGCCCCGTCGTGGTGGCGGACCCTTCCGACAACGCCGGTGGCGGCGCGGCCTCCGACAACACCAACGTGATCCGCCGTCTCCTCGAGCGCGGTGTGAGGGACGCCTGCGTCGGGCCGGTGTGGGACCCGGTCGCGGTGCAGTTCTGCCATGCGATCGGGGTCGGGGGCACCCTTCCCTTGCGCTTCGGCGGCAAGGCCGCCGCGACCTCAGGCGTGCCGATCGACGGCGTCGTGACCGTGGTCGGCCTGAAGCGCGACGGGCGTCAGAGCTTCGGCATCTCCAAGGTGCCGTTCGGCGACGCCGCCGGCATCCGCCTCGACGGCGTCGAGGTTTCCTTGATTTCGCATCGCACGCAGGCCCTCGGCCTCGAAATTTTTTCGGATGTCGGCATTGAGCTGACGAGCAAAAGATTCATCGGTGTGAAGTCGACGAATCACTTCCATGCCGCCTACGGCCCGATCGCCGAGCAGGTGCTCTATGCCGACGGCGGCGGTCCCTCGCCCATGGACCTGCGCAAGTACCCGTACCAAAAAATCCCGCGACCGCACTGGCCGCATGATCCGCTGCCCGAGGGGCGGATGGTGGTGTGAGGGCGAGGTGGCTTGGCGCAAGAATCGCCCTTGCCCGCTTGCCCTTCCCGTGCCTCAATCCCCGCGAGGCCCTTAAGAGGCCCCGCCGCCGCGCGATCACGTCAGGGAGAGGACGCCATGAAGACCACCCGCCGCACGTTCCTCAAGACCACGGCGGCCGCTGCCGCGCTGACGCAGGCGCCTGGCGTCCTGAGAGCTCAAGGGGCGCCCGGCGCCGGCAAGACGATCCGCGCCGTCATGCAGGGGGACCTGCGCGCCTTCGACCCGATCTGGACCACGGCGAACATCACCGCCTACCACGGGTCCATGATCTACGACACGCTGTTCGCCCTCGACGAGAACATGAAGGCGCAGCCGCAGATGGTGTCGAAGTACGGCCTCTCGGACGACAAGCTCACCTACACCTTCGAGCTGCGCGACGGCCTCAAGTTCTCGGACGGCTCGCCGGTGACCTCGGACGACGTCGTCGCCTCGATCCGCCGCTGGGCCGCCCGCGACGGCGGCGGCCAGCACATGATGCTGCGCGTCAAGGACATCGCGAAAAAGGACGACAAGACCTTCGCGATCGCGCTCAAGGAGCCCTACGGTCTCGTCGTCGACCTCATGGCCAAGACCACGACGCCCCTCCTCTTCATCATGAGGAAGAAGGAGGCTGAGACCGACCCGATGCAGCAGGTCACGACCTACGTCGGCTCCGGGCCCTTCACCTTCAACCAGGACGAGACGAAGCAGGGCGCCCGCTACGTCTACGACCGCAACCCCAACTACGTGCCGCGCTCCGAGGCGCCGAGCGGGCTTGCCGGCGCCAAGGTCGCCAAGGTCGACCGCGTCATCTACGACAACATGGACCAGATGACCGGCGTCGCCGCGATCCAGGCCGGCGAGATCGATTTCCTGGAGCTGCCGCCGATCGACCTCCTCGACCAGCTCGAGGGCGACCGCAACATCAAGGTCGACGTGCTGAACAAGACCGGCAACGTCGGCTGGATCCGCGTCAACTTCCTGCATCCGCCGTTCAACAACGCCGACGCGCGCCGCGCCATGCTCTACCTCGTCAACCAGGAGGAGTACCTCAAGGCGACCTTCGGCAACCCGAAGTACTACAAGAAGTGCGGCTCGAACTTCGCCTGCGGCACGCCGATGGAGAACGACGAGAACACGGGCTGGTTCAAGGAGGCGCCGAACCCGGCGAAGGCCAAGGAGCTGTTCCAGAAGGCCGGCTACGACGGCCGCCCCGTCGTCGTGCTGCACGCCACGAACATCGACTACATGAACAACGCCGCCCAGATCACGGCCCAGCGCCTGCGCGAGATCGGCGTCAACGTCCAGCTCGCGACCTCCGACTGGGGCGGCGTCGTCACTCGCCGCGCCGTCAAGAGCCCGCCCGACCAGGGCGGCTGGAACATCTTCATCACCTCGGCCGGCGGCGCCTCCGTCGGCAATCCCATCGCCTTGGCGGGACACGCCGCGACCGGCGAGAAGGGCTGGTTCGGCTGGCCCTCGGACGAGCTGCACGAGAAGCTCCGGGACAAGTGGGCCGCCGCCGCGACCCCCGAGGAGCAGAAGGCCGTCGCCCGCGAGATCCAGAAGAACGCCTGGGACTTCGTGCCCCACATCTGGTTCGGCCAGTGGCTCTCGCCCGTCGCCTACCGGACGAGCCTCAAGGGCATCCTCAAGATCCCGGAGATCATCCCCTTCTGGAACATCGAGAAGGCGTGAGGGCCAAAGCCCCCGTTCAGGAGGCCTCTGGGCACGCACACCGCAGTCATCATGACCGTGATCCGGACAGAGGTGATCCCTCGTGCGATCCGGAGGTCCGCTCACGCTCCGCCATCATAGTCCGCACTCTCGTCATGATGGGAAGAGTGCCGCAGAGGCTTCCGTTCAGAGGGAGGATCGACTCCGAACCTGAGCGGGAGAGTCCGTCAGTGCCCTCGCCCGGTCGACGCTCCGCGCCGACTCGCCCTCCCCGCAAGCGTGAGAGGTTCACTCCGCCGGCTTCGCCTCGCCGGCGAGGCGCTGCAGGACGAGCATCAGGGCGATGTTGAAAACGGTGTAGTTGGTATCGACCTTCTGGCGGTTCTGCCCGCTGCTGACGACCGTGAAGGCCGCCGTCTTGTTGGCGACGTAGCCGTTCTTCCAGAAGGGCGAGACGTCCCCCCGTCCGTTCAAGGTGAAGGTCTGGGTGATCTCGCCGAGACGGAAGAGCTTGTCCTGCGTCATCTTGGGCTTGCCCGTCTCGATGCGGACGATCCCGCTCTCGGTGCGCCGCATGATCGTTTGGCCGCGCGCGACGGCGTCCTGGCGCAGCCTCTCGGCGCTCGACGGAACGTCCGCCGGATTCTGGCGCCTGACGCTTACCGTGGAGCCCGGTCCGCAGGCTTCCTCCCGGCAGAGATAGAAGATCGTGCCGGTCTGCGCGACCTGCCGGTCCCAGCCGCCGATCCCGAAGAGCGCGGGATTGTCCGGATCGAGAAGGATGCGCAGGTCGCGCCCGGTCGCGCGGCTCGGCGGCGCCGTGACGGGCGGCGCCGCGGGCACTGGCGCCGCAAGGGCGAGCGCCGCCGCGAGAACCCCGGCGGTCAACCCGCCGCGTCGGATGTTCCGAAACGGCAAGGCTACCTTACTGCACGAGCCTCGGCCCGCCCATCGCCGGCTTCTCGTTCTCGCCGAGGATGCCGAGGCGGCGGGCGACCTCGGAGTAGGCCTCGATGAGGCCGCCGAGGTCGCGGCGGAAGCGGTCCTTGTCGAGCTTGTCCTGGCTCTTGATGTCCCACAGCCGGCACGAATCGGGCGAGATCTCGTCCGCGACGACGATGCGCATCAGGTCGCCTTCCCACAGGCGCCCGGTCTCCATCTTGAAGTCGACGAGGCGGATGCCGACGCCGAGGAAGAGGCCCGACAGGAAGTCGTTGACCCGGATGGCCAAGGCCATGATGTCGTCGATCTCCTGCGGCGTCGCCCAGCCGAAGGCGGTGATGTGCTCCTCGGACACCATCGGGTCGTTCAGGGCGTCGTTCTTGTAGTAGAACTCGATGATCGAGCGCGGCAGCTGCGTGCCCTCCTCGAGTCCGAGCCGCGTTGCCAGCGAGCCCGCTGCGACGTTCCGGACCACCACCTCGAGGGGGATGATCTCGACCTCGCGGATGAGCTGCTCGCGCATGTTGAGGCGGCGAATGAAGTGGGTCGGCACCCCGATGTCGTTGAGGTGCTGGAAGACGTACTCCGAGATGCGGTTGTTGAGGACGCCCTTGCCGTCGATGACCTCGTGCTTCTTGGCGTTGAAGGCGGTCGCGTCGTCCTTGAAGTGCTGGATCAGGGTTCCGGGCTCCGGCCCCTCGTAGAGGACCTTCGCCTTGCCCTCGTAGATGCGACGGCGGCGGTTCATAGGCGTGTACCGTGGTTTGAGGAAATCCATGTGAAGGCCGTGGCTCCAGAGGAAGGCTTTCGGTCCGCGGCGTTTCGCGGGCGCGGTCTTGAATGTCGGGACGGGCCGGCCCGCGAGACGCGGAAACTAGCCGATCGGGCCGCCGCGCACAACGCGGCGCGCGAGCCTCAGGACGACGCCGTTGAAATGGCGGGGGAAAACGACCGATTCAAGGCCGGGCCGCGCCCCTAGCCCCCGGGGCGCCGCGCCGCTATACCCGGGCCAAGCTTTCCAGGACAGCGCCGGAGACGACCGATGACGACCTTCGACGACCGCAAGGACGCTTTCGAGAAGAGGTTCGCCCACGACGAGGAGCTGCGCTTCAAGGCCATGGCCCGGCGCAACAAGCTCCTCGGGCTGTGGGCGGCCGAGAAGCTCGGCAAGTCGGGCGCGGACGCCGAGGCCTACGCCAAGAGCGTGGTCATGGCCGACTTCCAGGAGGCCGGCGACAGCGACGTGCTGCGCAAGGTCCGGGCCGACCTCGAGGCCGGCGGGACGACGATCTCGGAGGGCGAGATCCGCGGCCGCATGACTGATCTTCTGGCCCGCGCCGTCGAGGAGGTGCAGGCGGGGCGGTGAAAACGCCATCCAGCCGCGCTTGTCCTCATAAGCTCAAAAAGGAACGCCCATGTCGTCGATCGCCGCGCTCGGGGAGCGCCTGAAGCAGAAGACGCCGGTCGTCACGGCCTGGTGCGGCATCCCGGAGCCGTGGATCGCGGGCCTCATGGCGCGCGAGGCCTACGACGCCGTCACCTGCGACATGCAGCACGGCACCTACGACCTCGCCGCCGTGGTGCGGGCAATCCCGCTGATCGCGGCGGCCGGCAAGCCCGCGATGGCGCGCATCCCCGTCGGCGAGTTCCAGACCGCCTCGAAGCTCCTCGACGCCGGCGCCTCCGGGATCGTCGCCCCGATGATCAACACCGTCGAGGACGCGCGCCGCTTCGCCGGCTTCATGAAGTTCCCGCCGGTCGGCGAGCGGAGCTGGGGGCCGCTCGTCTCGATGTCGCTGTCCGGCCTCGCGCCCGCCGACTACCTCAGGCAGGCGAACGGCTTCTCGATCGCTTTCGCCATGATCGAGACCCGGGAGGCGCTCGCCAACCTCGACGACATCCTGGCCGTCCCGGGGCTCGACGGCATCTTCATGGGACCGTCCGACCTCTCGATCACCCTCTCGAAAGGCACGACCCTCGACGTCATGGGCGCCGAGGTGGAAAAAGCCCTCGACCACGCCCTGTCCCGGGCGAAGGCGGCGGGCAAGATCGCCGGCGCCTATGCGCCGACCGGCGAGCGGGCGGCGGAGTTCGCAAGGCGCGGCTTCACCTTCATCGCCCTCGGCAGCGACACGGTCGCGTTGCGCAACGGCGCGCAGGCGGCGCTCAAGGCGGCACGGGGGTAACCACCGGCGTCAGCCCTTCGGATACGGCAGCCCCAAGGCGCGCGTCAAAAAGAGCCCGCCGTGGCGCAGGCCTTCGCCGTCGATGCCGTGGCCGATCCCGGCGGAGAGGTGCCACTGCGACGGCACCTCGGCGGCGGCGAGCGCCTCGGCCGAGAGGAACAGGGCCTCGAGCGGGATAAGGTCGTCCCGGTCGCCGTGGACGAGGAGGATCGGCGGCTTCGAGCGCACGTGCTCCTTCAGGCTGTCGCCGCCCTTGCCCTCCTCGAGCACCAGCATCCCGGAATAGCCGACGACCGCCGCAATGGCCTGCGGGCGCCTGAGCGCGAGGTGCAGCGCCATCATGGTGCCCTGGCTGAACCCGACGAGGGCGAGTTTTTCCGGGGGCAGGCCGTGGCGCGAAAGCTCGGCGTCGAGGAAGGCGTCGAGGCCGGGGCCGGCGTGGTTGACCCCGCGCCAACGCTCGTGCGGGTCGCGGAAGGTCAGGGCGAACCACTGCCGCCCCATGGGCTGGCCGGGCATGAGCTCGGGCGCGTTGGGGGCGACGAAGGCCGCGTCGGGCAGCCAGCGCTGCCACTGCCGCCCGATCTCGATGAGGTCGTTCCCGTCCGCCCCATAGCCGTGCAGGAAAACGACGAGCTGCTTCGCCGTGCCGGACTTCGGGTTGAGGCGGGGGCCGGTGAGGGAGGGGGGCATTTTCTATGCTCTCGTTATGGCCGGTCTTGGGGCCGGCCCATCCACGCCTTTTCCAGTCGATGGGGTAGAAGACGTGGATGGCCAGCACAAGGCCGGCCATGACGGGGAGAGTCAGGTTGGAGCGCCTTCCCGCGCCTTGGCGAGGCGGTAGTAGGCCCACAGCACCTTGGCGGCGACGCCCCGCCAGGGGCGCCAGCGCTCGGCGAGCGCCAGAAAGTCCTTCTCCTTCGGACGGCCGTCGAGGCCGTAGGCGATTCGGGCCGCCTCCTGCAGGGCGAGGTCGCCGGCCGGGAAAGCGTCCGGGTGCCCGAGGCAGAACAGGAGGTAGATGTCGGCGGTCCAGGGACCGACCCCCTTCACCGCGGTGAGCAGGGCGTGCGCCTCGTCGGCCGGAAGATCGGCGAGCCGATCGATCGGCAGCGATCCGTCGTCCACGGCGGTCGCGATGGCCCGCATGGTGCGGATTTTCGGGGCCGAGAGGCCGGGCGCGCGCAGGTCGTCGTCGGTCGCGGTCGCAATGTGATGCGGAGAGAGCCCGGGAAAGCGCGCCGTGAAGCGCCCCCAGATCGCGGCGGCGCTCGCGGTCGAGATCTGCTGCGAGACGATGATGCGGGCGAGGCCCTCGAAGCCGGGCTCGCGCTTGCGCAGCGCGGGCTTGGCTCCCGCCGCGATAAGGCGTCGCATCGTCGGGTCCTTACGGGCGAGCGCCCGCGCGCCCCTCGCGAGGACCGCGTTCGAGTCGAGGATGACGGTCACGCTGGCGGCCTCTGCCCCGCTCCGCTAGAGCCGGCACGGCCAATCGCCGAAGGGCGCCCGTGACGCAACCCGTTTTCCGCTTCGCGCCGAGCCCGAACGGGCGGCTGCACCTCGGGCACGCCTATTCGGCGCTGCTGAACGCCGCGCTCGCGGCGCGATGGGGCGGGCGTTTCCTCCTGCGCATCGAGGACATCGACGCGACCCGCTGCCGGCCGGAGTATGAGGCGGGCATCTACGAGGACCTCGCCTGGCTCGGGCTTTCCTTCGAGGAGCCGGTCCGGCGCCAGTCCGAGCACTTCCCGGAGTACCGGGCGGCGCTCGCCACCTTGCAGGGGAGGGAGCTAGCCTATCCGTGCTTCTGCACGCGAACGGAGATCGCCGCCGTCGCGCGGCGGGAGGCGGAAACCGGAAAGCCGTGGCTGCGCGATCCCGACGGGGCGCCGCTCTATCCCGGCACCTGCCGCGCCCTCTCCGCGCACGACGCCGCGCAACGGATCGCGGCGGGCGAGCCCCACGCCTGGCGGCTCGACATGGCGCGGGCGCTCGCAGAGGCGCCGCCGCGGCTCGCCTACCCGCGCTTCGTCCCAAATGGCGCCGAGGAGTCCCAAGAAGAGGTCGTGGCCCATCCCGAGCGCTGGGGCGACGCGGTCGTCGCGCGAAAGGAAATCCCGACGAGCTATCATCTCTCGGTCGTCCACGACGACGCCGTGCAGGGCGTCACCCACGTGGTCCGCGGCCGGGATCTCGAGGCCGCGACCGACCTGCACGTCCTCCTGCAGCATCTCCTCGGCCTGCCGACGCCGCACTACCACCACCACCCGCTGATCCGGGACGAAGCCGGCGGCAAGCTCTCGAAGCGCCTTCTCTCCGAATCCCTCGCGGATCTTCGCGCCCGCGGCGTCACGGCGGAGGCGGTAAGGCGGAAGCTGGGCTTCTGAAAGGAAGCGGACCCGCGCCCGCGTCGGGCGCGGCCTTAAGGCTTATCTCGGGCTCAGCGCAGCGGCCTCCGGCAGCCGCGTCGAGCCGCCGGCCTTCTGCATCAGGGCGTCGACCTGCTCGCGCTGGCGCTTGAACTCGGCGAGCGCGCGCCCCTCGAGCTCCTTGCCGCGGGGCACGCGGATCTTCATCGGATCGACGAAGCGGCCGTTGACGATGACCTCGTAGTGGAGGTGCGGGCCGGTCGAGAGACCGGTGTTGCCGACGAAGCCGATGATCTGGCCCTGCCGCACCTTGGCGCCGGGGGTCACGCCGCGGCCGAAGCGGGACATGTGGTTGTAGGCCGTGACGTAGCCGTTGGTGTGCTGGACCTCGACGCGGCGCCCGTAGCCGGAATCCCACTCGGCCTTGATCACGGTGCCGTTGCCGGCCGCCATGATCGGCGTGCCGATCCGGTTCGCCCAGTCGACGCCGGTGTGCATCTTGGAATAGCCGAGGATCGGATGCCGGCGGTAGCCGAAGCCGGAGCGCAGCTCGCCCTCGGCAATCGGCTTCCTCATCAGGAACTTCTTGAGCGAGCGTCCGGCCTCGTCGAAGAACTCGACCGCGCCGTCGTCGGACTGGTAGCGGAACACGCGGCGGACCTCGCCGCCGACGCTCAGCGACGCGTAGAGGAGCTCGGGGCGCTCGCCGCCGTTCTCCTCGTCGAGGGTGTAGAAGATCTCGACCGAGTCGCCGTTCGCGACCCGGCGCTGAAAGTCGACGTCGTAGCCGAAGATGCGCACGAGCTCCTCGACGGTCTGGCGCGGCAACTCGTGCTTCATCGCCGTCTCGTAGAGGCTGTCGTAGAGCCGGACGCCGCCTTCCTCCTCGCCCTCCTCGTCGGTCTCCCGTGGGGTCGCCGGGCCCTTCTTCTGGCTCTCCTCCACGGGAGGCGTCACGGAGACGAAGGCGCCGCGGTCGTTGACCGCCGCGATGCCCTCGATGCCGCGCTCGCCGAACAGGATCACCCGCACCATCTGGCGCGGCTCCCCGGGACGGGCGCCCGGCCCGAACAGGATGCGCATGCGCTGGCCCTCGGCGAGGGCGGCGGTGCGCGCCCTGCCGCCGAGCGCGGTCACGACGCCGGCGATCTGCGCGTCCGTCGCGCCGTTCGCCTTCAGGGCGGCCTCGAAGGTCTCGGCCCGCTTCAGCGCCACGTCGCGCTCCTCGAACGGCGAGTCGCTCGGGCGCAGCTCGTGCTTCGGCAGCGTGGTCACGTTCTCGGGGACGACCCGCACCTCGATCGAGTTGAAGGGCGAGTCGATCGGCTTCGGAAAGCCGAGCGCCTCCGGCGCCACGTCGGGCTGGCGCAGCGTCCTGGACAGGATGAGCTGCGCCGGAAGCGGCAGGACGGGCCGGCGCCCGGCCTCCGCGGCGGCGCGGCGCTCCTCCTCGATCTGCGCCGCGACGTCCTCGTCGGAGAGGCCCGCGGGGCTCGCCTCGACCGCCGCCCCCGCGAGGTCGCGCTTCACCACCGAGACTTCGGCATCGGTAACTTCCGCCGCCGCCTCGGGCACGACCCTCTCGTTGACGTTCTCCTCGGCGAAGAGGCGCAGCGGATTGAACGGCGGGATGTCGGTCGCATAGAGCCCGCTCGTGAGCGACAGGTTGGTGGCGATGCGCACGAACGGCCGCACCTTGATCACCTCCCGGTCGCCGGCGCGGAGCGTCATCGCGGTCCGGAAGGATTGCTTGGCGACGGCGACGACCTCGGAGCGGACGAGCTTGTCGCCCTTGCGGGCGGGAGCGCCCTTGTCGTCGCCGGGTGCGCGGGGCGCGGCCGCGGTCACCCGCTCGGGCAGCTCGGCGAAGGTCGTCTCGCCTTGGAGCGCCACGTAGATCGCGCCGCCGATGAGGGCCGCGCCGGTGAGCGCGGTCAGCACGCTCGCGCCGAGCCAGCGCAGGTTCACGCCGCGGCGGTCGACCTCGGACGAGCCGCCGAAGCCGTCGAGCGCCGGCTCATGACCGGGATCCGTCCCGAACCGGCGCTCGGCGGCCATCCTGGGCCGTTCGAAGCGATCCGCAAGGCCTGCGACGTGCGTGTTCATGCGAGGCGGGGTTTTCTCTCGCGATCCTGCCGGAAAGGCGCAGGCGATGGTCCTCGACCATGCCCGCGGACGCGGGCACAATCAATGCGGGCAGGGCTCCCGAAAGCCTTCGACAGAAGCCACTGGGGAAACCCTTGAATCGAAAGATGCAATCCCCATCTTGTCGGGAGTGAGGCGGACGGGAAGCAGGCTCCGAAGCGGAGCTTTTTTCTTGTCCCGACGGTCCGGAAACGGACGGCCGCAAAAAGTTCACGGGCGTTGTTGACAGCCGGAATCGACCGACCTAAATAGCCGCCCATCGACGCCGCCGCTGACGCGTGACGGCGCCAAACGCTTCCTCGGAATTGCCGGGCCTCGATCGCCCGACCTCGGTCGGGATCAAAGCCTTGTCTCTTGAGGGTGCGGATCGGGACCGGAAACTGACGAAAGTTAATTCCGGTGTTGACAAAGGAAACGGGTGAGGCCATATCAGCCTCATCACGGCGCCACTGCCCAAAACGGTCGGCGCCGCCGCTTCCTGGGACATTCTGACGGCCTCGCCGGCTTCAAGTCGGAAGGCTGGATGTTCTCGGAAGCCGCATCGTTCGATGCTGCTCTTTGACAAGTGAAGAAAGAAAGAGAAACGTAGGCGGCGGAGTCCTTGCGGGCACCGGTTCCTCGGAACCGATGCCGATGAGACTTCGGCGGTACTACGTTCTTGGAGCTCACA
>DASVPW010000164.1:0-14352 GCA_036389455.1 Beijerinckiaceae bacterium | reverse complement strand
GGCTGGGCCATCCAGGGCGGCCTGAAGGTCAACCTGCCGATGATCGCCCCGGGCGACCTCCTGTACCTGCAGGCGGCCTACACCCGCGGCGCTCTCGACTACACGATCTCGGGACCGTGGGTGCTCGGCACCGGCACCGGCTCGCAGGGCGGCTTCCCCGGCACCAACGGCCGGTTCGGCTTCACCACCGCGGACGGCATCGTCAACCCGCTCTCGCAGGAGATCGAGCTCGTCCGCAGCTGGGCCGTGCTCGCCGCGTTCCTGCACTACTGGACTCCGCAACTCCGGTCGGGCTTCTCGATCGGCTACGCGAAGCAGGACTTCCCGTCCCTCGGCGGCTTCTTCGTCGGCGGCTTCACGAACCCGGTCTTCGGGCCGACGGGCGCCATCACGACCACCGGCGTGGTCCGCGATTGGGGTCTGTTGACCGCGGCGGCGAACCTGATCTGGTCGCCGGTGCGTGACCTCGACATCGGTGTCGAGGTGACCTACGACCGGATCAAGCTGAGCGGCAACCCGGTCTCCGACCTCAACAAGTGCGCGGGTCTCGCGGTCATCCCGGCGGGCGTCCTCGGCCCGGCGGCGGCGGCCTGCCCGTTCACCGTGAAGAGCGAGGACGAGTGGCGCGCCCGTCTCCGCATCCAACGGGACTTCTAATCGGCTAGAGCCGATCAGATGAGGAAAGCCCCGGCGAAAGCCGGGGCTTTTCTTTTGCGCCAAGCGCGGCCGCCGGCCCGCCGCATTGCGGAACCTTCACCTTCATCTCAGCTTTAGAGCTATTGCGGCAGGCCCGGGCCGGGGCTACGGTCGCGCCAACCATAAACTTGACCGTAACGGAGGAATCGCATGGGCCATCGCTCTCGCCGGCTGCGCCGCGGGCTGTTGACCGTCGCCGCCCTCGCCGGACTCACGACCTCGGCGCTCGCCCAGATGGAGCTCAAGATCCTGGCGCCGGCGGCGCCGGGCGGCGGCTGGGACCAGACCGCGCGCTCGATGCAGCAGGCGCTGATGCAGTCGGGCGCGGCGAAGAGCGTGCAGGTCACGAACATCCCGGGCGCCGGCGGCACGATCGGCATCGCCCAGTTCGTCAACCAGGCGAAGGGCGACGGCAACCAGCTCATGGTCAACGGCTTCGTCATGGTCGGGGCGATCCTGACCAACAAGTCGCCGGTCAGCCTCGACCAGGTCACGCCGATCGCGCGGCTCACCGGCGAGTACCTCGTCATCGTGGTGCCGACGAACTCGCCTCTCAAGACCGCCAAGGACCTCGCCGACACCCTGAAGAGCGACCCCGGCAAGGTGACCTGGGCCGGCGGCTCGGCCGGCGGCGTCGACCATATCGCGGTCGGGCTCTTCGCGAAGGCGGTCGGGGCCGACCCGACCAAGATCAACTACATCCCGTTCTCCGGCGGCGGCGAGGCGATCGCAGCCATCATGGGCGGCAAGGTCACGGCCGGCGTGTCCGGCTACGGCGAGTTCGAGGGCCAGATCAAGACCGGCAAGCTGCGCATGCTCGCCGTCACCTCGCCGAAGCGCATCGAGGGCGTCGACGCCCCGACCCTCAAGGAGCAGGGCATCGACCTTGACATCGCCAACTGGCGCTCCGTGATGGGCGCCCCCGGCATCACCCCGGCCCAGCGCGAAGCCCTCATCAAGGCGATCGACACCATGGTGAAGTCGGACGCGTGGAAGGAAGTGCTGAAGCAGAAGGGCTGGGACGACGCCTACCTGCCCGGCGACGAGTTCGGCGCCTACCTCAAGCAGGAGCAGGCGCGGGTCGCCGAGGTGCTCAAGACCATCGGCCTCGTGAAGTAACCTTTCGGCATAGCGCGCCGGGGGCGCGCGGATCGGCTCACGCGAGGGGGAGGGCGCCATGGCCGAGACGAGGACGGGGAAGCCGGTCGACCGGGCCGCGGTCGTCGTCGGCCTGTGCCTCTTGGGCCTTGCGGCGGTCACGGTTTGGGACGCCCGCCGGCTCACCATCACCTCGACCTACGGCATGGGTCCTGAGGCGATGCCGTACCTCATCGCCGGCGGGCTCGCCCTCCTCGCCGTCGGCCACTTCGTGCTCGCGGTCAGGAGCGCGCTTCCGGAGCGCGAGGCGTACGATCCGGAGGCGATCCTGTGGATCGCCGCCGGGCTGCTCGCGCTGATCGCCGTGATCTACTTCAACGGCGGGTTCGTCCCGGCGATGGCGCTCCTGTTCGCCACCACCGCCCGGGCCTTCGGGCGTACGGCCTTCTGGGTCGACCTCCTGATCGGGCTCGTGCTCGGCGTCTTCCTCTACCTGATGTTCACGAAGCTCCTGACCCTGTCCTTGCCGGAAGGCCCGCTCGAGCGGTTACTCGAGCGCTTGCTTTCGTGGGTGTTTTAGGAGGTCAGCGCCCATGGACACCTTCTCGGCCCTCGGCCAGGGCTTCCTCGTCGCCCTCCAGCCGGCGAAGCTGGTCTACGCCTTCATCGGGGTGTTCCTCGGCACCGCGGTCGGAGTCCTCCCCGGGATCGGGCCGGCGCTCACCGTCGCCCTCCTCCTGCCCGTGACCTTCAAGCTCGACCCGACCGGCTCCCTCATCATGTTCGCCGGCATCTACTACGGCGGCATGTACGGCGGCTCGACGACCTCGATCCTGATCAACACGCCGGGCGAGAGCGCCTCGATGATCACGGCGCTCGAGGGGAACAAGATGGCGAAGGCCGGGCGCGGGGGACCCGCGCTCGCGACCGCCGCGATCGGCTCGTTCGTCGCCGGCACCATCGCGACGATCGGGCTCGCCTTCTTCGCGCCGTGGCTCGTCGACCTCGCGATCAGGTTCGGGCCGGCTGACTACTTCGCCCTCATGGTGCTGGCCTTCGTGACCGTGTCGGCGACCTTCGGCGATTCGCCGCTGCGGGGGCTGACCAGCCTGTTCCTCGGCCTGCTCCTCGGCCTCATCGGCATCGACCGCCTCACCGGCCAGGCGCGGCTCGCCTTCGGGGTCCCGGATCTCCTCGACGGCATCGAGGTGACGACGCTCGCGGTCGGCCTCTTCGCCGTCGGCGAGGCGCTCTCCGTCGCATCCCGCCGCATCCATGCCCCGGAGGAGATCGAGCCGGTGCGCGGCTCGCTGTGGATGACGAAGGAGGACTGGAAGCGATCCTGGGGACCGTGGCTGCGCGGCACCGCCTTCGGCTTCCCGATCGGCGCCCTGCCGGCCGGCGGGGCCGAGATCCCGACTTTCCTCTCGTACACGGTCGAGAAGCGCCTCTCGAAGCATCCGGAGGAGTTCGGCAAGGGCGCGATCGAGGGCGTCGCCGGTCCCGAGGCCGCGAACAACGCCTCCGCCGCCGGGACGCTCATGCCGCTCCTGACGCTCGGACTGCCGACCTCGGCGACGGCCGCCATCATGCTGGCCGGCTTCCAGCAGTACGGCCTCAACCCCGGCCCGCTGCTGTTCGCGGAGCGTCCGGATCTCGTCTGGGGCCTGATCGCGAGCCTGTTCGTCGCGAACACCATCCTCGTCATCCTGAACCTGCCCCTCGTCGGCCTGTGGGTGAAGCTCTTGGCGATCCCGCAGCCCTGGCTCTACGCCGGGATTCTCGTCTTCGCCGCCATGGGGACGATCGCGGCGAAGCCTTCGGTGGTCGAATTGTCGATGCTCGCCGTGTTCGGGGCGCTCGGCTTCCTGATGCGCCGCTTCGACTACCCGATCGCCCCGATGGTCGTCGGGCTGATCCTCGGGCCGATGGCCGAGACGCAGCTGCGCCGGGCGCTGTCGATCAGCCTCGGCGATCCGGTGGCGCTGGTCGAAAGCCCGATGGCGGCCGTGCTCCTCGGGATCGCGGCGCTGGCCCTCCTGGCGCCGTTCTTCCTGCGCGGCCTCGACAAGTTCCGCGCGTCGGAGGACTGAGCCGGCGGGACTATCCGGATCCGCCGCCGGCTCCGGCCTCGCGCGGCTCCGGAGCTTCGAGGCCGAGGTCCCGCAGCCCTTCGGCGAGGAGGCGCGCGCAGGCGGCTTCGACCGCGGCCTTCACCTCCTCGAAGAAGGCGTCCCGCGGCAGGCCGGGCGGGATCGGGTCGAGGAACTCGATCACCATCGTGCCGGGACGGCGCAGGAAGCTGCGGCGGGGCCAGCACAGCCCGGTGTTGAGGGCGACCGGCAGGCAGGGCACGCCGAGGTTCTGGTAGAGATGGGCGATGCCGTACTTGTAGGCCGGCGGGGCGCCGGCCGGGCGGCGGGTGCCTTCCGGGAAGATGATGATCTGCCGCCCCCGCGCCGCCTCGCGCCGCGCGCGCTCGTTCATGTCGGCGAGCGCCGCCGAGCCGGCGCTGCGGTTGATCGGCACCTGGGCCGCCTTCATGGTGTACCAGCCGAAGAACGGGATCCACTGCAGCTCGCGCTTGAGCACGAAGGCCGGGTCGTCGAACACGGTCAGGAGGGCGAAGGTCTCGGCGATCGACTGGTGCTTCGACGCGACGAGGAGGCCGCCCGGCGGGATCTTGTCGAGGCCGCGGAACTCGAGGCGCGTGCCGGCCAGCACCCGCAGGAGCCAGATCGACGAGCGCCCCCAGGTCTGGACGCCGCGCAGGAAGACCTTGCGCGGGAAGACCAGGAGCGGGATCAGCCCGATCAGCAGCAGGATCGTGTTGACGTAGAAAGCGACGTTGAAGAGGAGCGAGCGCAGGACGAGCATGAGGCCCTCGGGACGAGGGCCGCCTTAACAAGGAAGCGCCCGGCGCGTCCACCCGGAACTTGGGCGCGGCGTGCCCGGGGACGCGCCGCGAGCCGTCAGCGGCCGGGCTCGGCCGCCACCCGGACCGGCGCCGGACCGTGGTCCCGGGCCGGGCCGCGGGCCGGCTCGACGCGGGTGCGCAGCCAGCCGGCGAGATACTTCACGTACTCGGAGGCGAGGAGCCGGGCGGTCGCGGGATTCCTCCACCAGTCCTCGGCCTGGGTGCCCTCGTGCACGACCGGGAAAGGCACCTTCTCGGCCGCCGGCAGGGTCGCGTCGAGCTCGAGGAGCGTGCGCGGCATGTGGTAGTTCGAGGTCACGACGATGAGCGAGGAGAAGCGGTGGTCCTCCATCCAGCGCCGCGTCTCGACGGCGTTGCCGATGGTGTTGCGGGCCCGGTAGTCGAGGTCGACGCAGCAGTCGAACAGCCTGCGCTGGCCCGGGTTGAGGCGGGCGATCTCCTGGCGGCTCGTGCGCTCGTTGACGCCGGTGATCAGGAGGCGGCGGGCGTAGCCCTTGGCGAGGAGGTCGATCGCGTCGCCGATCCGCTGCGCCCCGCCGGTGAGCGCCACGATGCCGTCGGCGCGGCCCTTGGGCTCGCGCTCCGAGCGGTCGAGAGTCGTGACGAAGGCGACGAAGCCGGCTCCGAGGACGAAGGCGAAGACGAAGCCCGCGAGGAGGATGGATTTCAAAACGAGCGGGAGACCGGCGCGGGGCGCGGGCCTCTCCGGCTCCGCGCTCGTCCGCCACCCCCAACCCACGGCCTCGGACGCATCGCCGGCGCCGAGGCTCGATATCCATCGCATGCGCGAGGTCATCAGCAGGTACGATAATGAGGAATAAGGCGATGAAAAGGCAAGGGTTTTTACGCTCCTGACGGGTCCGTGGGTTAACTCCCCGTTAAGGGATCCGGTTTCCTTCGCGCCGCCGGCGATCGTCGTCCCGGCGTGCTTCTCGCCGTCGGCCGAGCGGGCTATGGTTCCCGAGGGGCTCCGCGAAAGGATCGGCATGGGACCTCACATGGTGGCGGCGCTTGCCGTCCTGATCGGGAGCGCGTCGTGCGCGGAGGCGATGCAGGCCGCGCGCAACGGCTCGACCGTGACGCTGACCGGACGCATCCGGGCCGGCGACCAGTTCCGGTTCCGCGAGGCCGTCGCCGGCGGCGGGGTCGCGATCGTCGACCTGAACGTTCCCGGCGGCGACATCGGGGCCGCCCGCGACATCGCCCGCGACATCCGGGCCGCCGGCATGACCACCGTGGTCGACGCCTCCCGGTCCACCTGCGCCAGCGCCTGCACGCCGCTGTTCCTGGCCGGCGCCCGCCGCCACTACGTCAACGCCGGCGCCATCGCGGACCAGGAGGGGCCGAAGGACCGCCGCGGGCTCGGGTTCCACGAGGGCAGCGCGCTTGCGGCGTCGGGGCGGCGCGAGCAGTCGGGCCGGGCGACGGCGGGCCTGATCAACCTCTACTACGAGCTCGGCGTGCCCGCGGCCGCCGCGCTCGCCACCAGGGCGTCGAACGAGCGGATGTACTACATCTCCGGCCAGACCGCCCTTTCGCTCGGGATCGCGACGAGCCTCGCCCGCCCCTGAGAGGCGGCCGGCCCTACACCCGCCCCAGGCGCCCGGACAGGCGGCGCAGGATGCGGCGCACCGTCACCCGCGTGACGACGCCGGTCATGACCGAGGCGACGGCCGCGACGACGACGACGCTCAGGTAGCCCTGCCAGCCGAGCGCGAAGGCGCCGAACAGGGCCTCGATCTGGTCGCGCGTCGCGCCCCCGCGCCAGGCGGACAGGAGGAACCCGCACAGCGTGATCAGGAGGATTGCGGCGCCGCCGCCGATCACGCCGCCCTTGAGGCCGAGGCGGAAGAAGCGGCGCTGGAACTCGCGGGCGATGAAGGCGTCGTCGGCGCCGACGAAGTGCAGCACGTCGACGACCTCCCGGTTGCCGGCGACCGCGCCCCGCGTCGCGAAGGCGACGGCGAGCCCCGTCGCCACGAAGACCAGGACCACGATCGCGACGGCGGCGCCGACCACGGCCCGGGCCATGGTCGAGAGCCGGGCGAGCCAGAGCCCGTGGTCGTCGAGGGTCGCGCTCGGCACCTCGGCGATCCGGCGCCTGAGCGCCTCGACATCGACGGGCGCGGCGGGATCGAGCCTCAGCACGATGAGCCGCGGCACGGGCAGGTCCGAGAGGTCGAGGCCGCTCCCGAGCCAGGGCTCGAGGAGCCGCTCGGCCTCGGCCTTGGCCATCGCCTCGGCTCCGGCAATGCCGGCCGTCCCGCGGGCGATCTCGACGACGCGGGCGACGTCCGCCTCGACGTCGCGCCCGGACACCGGCCGGACCTGGATCGTCATCTCGCGCCCGACCGAGGACTGCCACTGCGCCGAGGCCGCGCCGACGAGCTCGGCCGCGCAGGCGCACAGCGCGGCGAGGAACGCCAGGATCGCGATCACCCCGACGAGCGCGCGTGCTTCCGCCGAGTCGACCGGCACGAGCGGCGCGTTGCGCCCGAGCGCCGCCGGCAGCGCCGCGGGCGCCGCAGCCTTGGCGGATCGAACCGCGTTCATGGCGCGCGCCCCGCCCTACTCGTCCACATGGAGATGCCCGTCGGCGAGGACGAGCCGGCGGGCGTCGACCTGGTCCATGAGGGTGAAGTCGTGGGTCGCGATCACGACCGAGGTGCCGAGCCGGTTCAGCTCGATGAACAGCCGCAGCAGCCGGCGCGCCAGCGGCGGGTCGACGTTGCCGGTCGGCTCGTCGGCCAAGAGCAGCTCGGGGCGGGCGATCAGGGCGCGGGCGATGGCGGCGCGCTGCTTCTCGCCCCCGGACAGCACCGGCGGCAGGACGTGCATGCGCTCGCCGAGGCCGACCCAGCGCAGGAGCTCGACCACTTCGCCGCGGTAGCTCGATTCCTCCTTGCCCTGCACGCGCAGGGGAAGCGCCACGTTCTCGTAGGTGGTGAGATGGTCGAGGAGGCGGAAATCCTGGAACACCACGCCCATGCGGCGGCGCACGCCGGTGAGCGTGTCGCTCGCGATCCCGGCGACGTCCTGGCCGAAGAGCGAGATCAGCCCGCGGGTCGGGCGCACGGCGAGGAGGATGAGGCGGAGCAGCGTCGTCTTGCCGGCTCCGGACGGGCCGGTGAGGAACTGGAACGAGTTCGGCTCGATCGAGAAGGTGAGGTCGCGCAGCACCTCGGTCCCCATCCCGTAGCGGATGCCGACGTTCTCGAAGCGGACCACCGGCCGCCGGGAGAGCTCTTGAGCGGCCACCTTCACCCGCCGTTAACCATGCCGATCGAGGAATAGCATGCGAGCGGACCGTTCGCGCGAGCCGACCTGATTCGCCATGCTGATCGTCTGCCCGTCCTGCGCAAGCGAATACATGATCGATCCGGCGCGGATCGGGGCGGATGGTCGCACGGTGCGCTGCGCCTCCTGCCGGGAGACGTTCTTCGTCGCGGGCGAGCCGGAGCTGACCGAGGAGGAGCTCGCCGAGACCGAGGAGTTCAACACCTTCCTGGCCGGGCAGCCGACGGCCTGGCCGGGAAGCCAGCCGGCGCTCCTCGGCGACGCCGAGAGCGGACGCTCCGACCCGGAAGCGGCGGAGCGCCCGGCGAAGCGCCGCACCGTCCTGCCGGCGGCCGCGCTCGCGGCGCTCGCGAGCCGGATCGCCGCCGTCCCGCGGACGCCGCTGCTGGCGCTCGCCGTCGCGGCCCTCGCCGCCGGGGCGGTGCTCGGGCGCGAGCCGATCGTCAAAGGCTTCCCGGCGGCCGCCCGCCTCTACGCCGCGGTCGGTCTCCCGGTGAACCCCCTCGGGCTCGACCTCAAGGGCGTCCGCTCGGAGCTCGTCATGAGCGGCTCGGACCAGTTCCTCGTCGTCGAGGGCGAGATCCTGAACCTGCGCGGGAGGGAGCTCGACGTCCCGCCTCTGCGATTGTCGGTGCGCGGCGCCGGCGGGCTCGCACTTTACACCTGGACGAGCGAGCCTCCGCGCAAGACACTGGGGCCGGCCGAGACCGCGCGATTCCGGGCCCGGCTCGCGTCGCCGCCGGCCGATGGGCGGGAGGTGCTGGTTCGTTTCGCTCAGGCTGCGCCGGGTGCGACCGTCGCCGCCACGGCGCCATGAGGTTGACGGCTTGACTGGCACGCCCCGGGTCCGGGTCCTCTTCGACGAGACCGCCATCGCGCGCCGCAACGAGGAGCTCGCGCGCCAGGTCGCGGGGACGCAGACCAAGGACCTCCTCGTGGTCGCGGTCCTGAAGGGCAGCTTCATGTTCGCGGCCGACCTCATCCGGGCGCTGCACCGGGCGGGCCTCTCGCCGCAGGTCGAGTTCATCCACCTGTCGAGCTACCGCGCCGGCACCCGGTCGTCCGGGCAGGTCGAGATCCTGCGCGACGTCGAGAGCAACGTGCGCGACCGCGACGTGCTGCTCGTCGACGACATCCTCGAGTCCGGGCGCACCGTCGTGTTCGCCAAGGACCTCCTGATGGCGCGCGGCGCAAGGCAGGTGCTCACTGCCGTGCTGCTCGAGAAGCCCGGCAAGCGCGCGGTCGCGATCGAGGCCGACTTCGTCGGCTTCACCTGCCCGGACGTGTTCGTGGTCGGCTACGGCATGGACGTGGCGCACTCGTACCGGCAGCTCCCCTTCGTCGGCGTCGTCGACCACCGCGACGCCGAGCCCGACCTGTTCGGCGGGACGTGAGGGCCGTGGCCCGCATCCTCCTCGTCGACGACGAAGAGCCGGTCCGCGGCTTCCTCAAGCGCGGCCTCGAGATGGACGGCCACGCGGTCTCGCTCGCGGTCGACGGCGGCGACGGGCTCGACCGCCTGACCGAGGAGGAGGGCGCCTTCGACCTCCTCCTCACCGACATCCGCATGCCGGTCATGGACGGGATCGCGCTCGCGCTCGCCGCGAAGCGCGACTTCCCCGAGCTCACGATCCTCCTGATGACCGGCTTCGCCGACCAGCGCGAGCGCGCCCGCGGCCTCGAGGCGATCGTCGCCGACGTGCTCACGAAGCCGTTCTCGCTTGCGGATTTGCGGGCGACGGTCAGGCGGGTGCTCGCGACATGACGGATTCTCCTCCCTGGTCGAAGCGCAGCCTCGCCGTGCAGGCGATGGGGACGGTCGAGCCGGTCACGAAGGCGATCGTGCCGCCGATCCACCTCGCGACGACCTTTTTGCGCGACGAGGACAACGCCTACACTTCGGGCTTCTCCTACGGGCGGCCCGACAACGCGACGGTGAGGCAGGCCGAGAGCGTCGTCGCGATGCTGGAGGAGGGAGCGGAGGCGCTGCTCTTCGCCTCGGGCATGGCGGCGGCGACCGCCGTGTTCCAGGCCCTGTCTCCCGGCGACCACGTGGTCGCATCCCGCATCATGTACTGGGCCCTGCGCAACTGGCTCGCCACCGAGGCGACGCGCTGGGGCTTGCATGTCGACTTCGTCGAGACCGACGACCTTTCGGCGCTCGAGGCCGCGGTGCGGCCAAGCGAGACGAAGCTCGTCTGGATCGAGACTCCGGCGAACCCGCTCTGGACGATCACCGACATCGCCGCCGCGGCCGGGATCGCGCACCGGGCCGGCGCCCGGCTCGCGGTCGACTCGACCGCCGCCTCGCCGGTGCACACCCGCCCGCTCGCCCTCGGCGCCGACGTCGTCATGCACGCCGCGACGAAGATCCTGAACGGCCATTCGGACATGCTCGGCGGCGCGCTCATTACCGCCCGCCAGGACGACTTCTGGGCGCGGGTGCAGGCGATCCGCAAGAGCCAGGGCGCGATCCTTGGGGCCTTCGAGGCCTATCTCCTCCTGCGCGGGATGCGCACCCTGCACCTGCGGGCGGCGGCGCAGGCCGCAGCCGCGCAGGCGCTGGCCGAGCGCCTGTCGGCACATCCCAACGTCGCCCGCGTCCTCTACCCGGGCCTGCCGCAGCACCCCGGCCACGATGTCGCGGCGCGGCAGATGGAGGGCGGCTTCGGATTCATGCTGTCGGTCCAGGTCGCGGGCGGCGAGGGCGCCGCCATCGCGACCGCGGCCCGCGTCTCCTTATGGAAGCGCGCCACCTCGCTCGGCGGCGTCGAGAGCCTCATCGAGCACCGCGCCTCGATCGAGGGGCCCGGCACCCCGTGCCCTCCGGACCTGCTGCGGCTGTCCACGGGAATCGAGGACGGGGACGACCTGTTCCGGGACCTCGACGAGGCGCTGAGGGCAGGGCACGAATAGCCCTGTTGACCTTTTGCCGAGGCCGAAGGCCGTCTCGCGCGAGCCCGCGCGGCTTCAGGAATTCAGCTTGCGGCGCACGTCGGCGAGGCTCTGGGCGATGAGGCTCTGGGCGGCCTCGCCGGTCATCTTCTCGCGCAGGACGGTCTCGGAGACCTGGATCGCGGCGTCGGCCGCGGCGGCGCGGACCTCGGCCGTCGCCTGCGCCTCGGCCTGGGCGATCTTGGTCTCGGCGGCGGCGGTGCGGCGGCGGATGAAGTCCTCCAGGCGGCGGTGGGCCTCCTCGGCCGTGCGCTCGGCCTCCTCCCGGGCGGCGGACAGGATCTCCGCCGCCTCGCGCTCCGCCTCGCCGCGGCGGCGCTTGTAGTCGGCGAGCACGCCCGCCGCCTCCTCGCGCAGGCGCTTCGCCTCGTCGAGCTCGGCCTGGATGCGCTTGCCCCGGCTGTCGAGGCCCTCGGTCAGGGCCTTGAAGCCGCCGACCTTCCAGACGATCGCGACGAACACGAGGAAGGCGACGGCGACCCAGAATTCGGCTTCGAAGAACATCGTCCGGGCCCCTATCGCGTCATCGTGCGGTCGAGGGCGCGCTCGACCTCGGCGCGGTCCGGCGCCTGGCCGGTGAGCCGGGCGACGATCGCGGTCGCGGCGTCCGCCGCGATGCCGCGCACGCTCGCCATCGCCTCCGCGGTGCGGGCCGAGATGGTCGCCTCCGCGTCGGCGATCCGCTGCGCGAGCTCGGCCTCGAGCGCCTTGCGCTTCGCCTCGGACTCGCCGAGGAGCGCGTCGCGCGTCTCCTGCGCGATCGCCTTGGACTTCGCCCGCGCCTCGGCGAGCGAGCGCTCGTAGGCCTCGCCGGCGGCCTCGGACTCCGCGCGCAGGCGCTCGGCGTCGGCGAGGTCGTCGGCGATGCGGTTGGTGCGGGTCTCGAGGATCTCGGCCACCCGCGGCAGCGCCACCTTGGCCATCAGGTAATAGAGAAGGCCGAAGGCGATCGCGAACCACAGGAGCTGGGACGCGAAGGACTCGGTCGCGAAAGGCGGAAAGGCCGCCTTCGCCCCGGGAGCCCCGTGCGGCGCGGCGCCGGTCGTCGTGACGATGGGTTGAGCCATGGCGAACCTCGGTTGCCGGAGCGCGCCTTCGTTCCGGCGCCGTCCTGTGAAGGGCCGCTCAGACCACGAAGAGCAGGAGGAGGGCGACGAGCAGCGAGAAGATGCCGAGCGCCTCGGTCACGGCGAAGCCGAAGATCAGGCGGGCGAACTGGCCGTCGGCGGCGGACGGGTTGCGCAACGCGCCGGCGAGGTAGTTCGCGAAGATGAGGCCGACGCCGACGCCGGCGCCGCCCATTCCAAGACAGGCAAGACCGGCGCCGATGTACTTCGCAGCTACGGGATCCATGGGAAAAGCTCCTTGAGGATGAGGGGAAAGGGTCCGGCCGGCGAGCGCGTCAGTGGCCGGGGTGAAGGGCGTCGTTCAGGTATATGCAGGTCAGGATGGTGAAGACGTAGGCCTGGAGGACCGCGACGAGCAGCTCGAGCGCGGTCAGCGCCACGGTCATGCCGAGCGGCAGGATCGCCCCGAACCAGCCGAAGGCGCCGAGCGCGCCGAGGGAGGCGACGAAGCCGGCGAAGACCTTGAGGGTGATGTGCCCGGCCAGCATGTTGGCGAACAGGCGGACGGACAGGCTGATCGGCCGCGACAGGAACGAGATGATCTCGATCAGGGTCACGAGCGGCAGGATGTAGACCGGCACGCCGGAGGGCACGAACAGCCGCAGGAAATGCAGGCCGTGCTTCCAGAAGCCGTAGACGATGACCGTGCCGATCACGATCGCGGCGAGCGCGAAGGTGATGATGATGTGGCTCGTCACCGTGAAGGAATAGGGGATGATCCCGAACAGGTTGAGGATCAGCACGAAGGTGAACAGCGAGAACACGAGCGGGAAGAAGCGCATCCCGTCGTTGCCGGCGGAACTTCGCACCGTCGATGCGACGAACTCGTAGGACATCTCGACGAGCGACTGCAGCCGGCCCGGGACGAGCGCGGAGCGCCGGGTCGCGGCGAGCGACAGGAGGGCGATGATCGCCACCGCGGCCAGCATGTAGAGCGCCGACTGGGTGAAGACGATCTCGGTGTTGCCGACGTGCCCGAGCCTGAGCAGCGGCTTCAGTTCGAACTGGTGGATCGGATCGGCCATGGCGGGCCCGGTCCTTCCTTTCTCGCGCTTTCAGGCGGGCGCGCCGGCCGTGTGCCGGGCGCCCGGAACTAGGTGTCCTTCGGCTTCGACGACCCGACGCCGGTACCGGACGGGTGCCCGGTCGGCCGTCCGGCCGCCCGGATCACGTTGAAGGCGCCCGCCGCGAAGCCCAGCATCAGGAAGACGATCAAGCCCAAGGGGGACGTCCCTAGCAGCCGGTCGAAGATCCAGCCAAGGCCACCGCCCGCGATGACGCCGGCCACGAATTCCGACGACATGCGGAAAGCGCGGCCAAGCGCAGAGGGATCGGAGGGTGGCTGCCTGGAACCGCCGGCCGGACCCGCGGCGGTTTCCCGCTTCCGGTCGAGCTGCGTTTCGAGACGCTTGAGCCTCTCGGAAAGATCGCCGTCGGAGTCCGGTCCGGAGCCGCGCCCGCTGCCGCGCCGTGCGTCGTCGCCGCTCATGAACAGCTCATGGCGAAATCCGCGCTTGCGCAGAGCGAGATCGGTCCCGGGACCCCCCGAAGCCGGGCGCACCATAGTTTCGGGCCCCCGGGGTGTCAAGAATCCGGCGGAGTGGGCTAAGCCATTGCAACTTATGTAAATTTTTGCTGCCGAGCCGCGCCCGCGCAAATCTTTCCTGCGGCATTCCGAGGCATGCCGGAAGGGCAGGGCGCGGCCGCTACACCGCCTCGAGGAACCGCTCCGCCTGCTCGAGGTCGACCGAGACGAGCTGCGACACGCCGCGCTCCGCCATGGTGACGCCGAAGAGGCGGTTCATGCGGGCCATGGTGATCGGATTGTGGGTGATGACGACGAAGCGGGTCTCGGTCTGGCGCGCCATCTCGTCGAGGAGGTCGCAGTAGCGCTCGACGTTGTGGTCGTCGAGAGGGGCGTCGACCTCGTCGAGGACGCAGATCGGCGACGGGTTCGTGAGGAACACGGCGAAGATCAGCGCCGTCGCGGTGAGCGCCTGCTCGCCGCCGGACAAGAGGGTCATGGTGGTCGGCTTCTTGCCCGGGGGTTTTGCCAGGATCTCGAGACCGGCTTCGAGGGGGTCGTCGGAATCGACCAGCGTCAGCTCGGCGGTGCCGCCGCCGAACAGGGTCGTGAACAGGCGCTTGAAGTGCTCGTTGACGACCTCGAAGGCGGCGAGAAGCCGCTCGCGGCCCTCGCGGTTGAGGCTGCCGATCGCCTGCCGCAGGCGCTTGATCGCC
>DASVPW010000163.1:0-69467 GCA_036389455.1 Beijerinckiaceae bacterium | reverse complement strand
CGTCAGGAGACTTATTCCCCGGGGCCTTATCGATCCTCAAGGGAGCTGTCCCTGACCCGGTCCCTGGACCGGGACACACGGCGCCCACCTACGTTGTAGGTTCCCGGGATCGACCTCCAACGACCTTTGCGGCTCCGCACTTATATCCTTCATGGCCGACGAAACCCCCGCCGCGATCAAGGACCGTATCCGGCAGGAGGCCTTTGCGCGTCGCGACGCCTTGGAAAAGGATTTCCGGCGCGTTGCCGCCCGCGCGATCGCCCGCCAGGCACTTGAGCTTCCCGAACTCCGGGACGTGCAGCCGGTTGGCGGCTACTGGCCGATCCGCAGCGAGGTCGATCCGCGACCGCTCATGCGCGCCCTCTTCCGACGCGGCCAGGACGTCGCTCTGTCCCAGATCCTCCATCCCCGGCTTAGCTGGCGCCTGTGGCGCCCGGGCGATCCACTCGTGAAGGGCGGCTTCGGCGTGCGTGAGCCCGGCCCCGACGCCCCCGAGTGCTTTCCCCACGCCCTCCTCGTGCCGCTCGCCGCCTTCGACCGTCGCGGCGGCCGCGTCGGCTACGGCAAGGGCCACTTCGACCGCTCGATCGCGGGGTTGTCCGAGATGCACCCGGTGCTGACGGTGGGGCTCGCCTATGCGGCGCAGGAGATCGCGCGCGTGCCGGCCGAGGACCACGACCGCAGGCTTGACCTCGTCGTCACGGAAGCGGAAGTGATCCGCCCCGATCGGACTTGAGACAGCATGCGCCTCCTCTTCCTCGGCGACATCGTCGGACGGCCCGGGCGCAACGCCGTCACCGAGCGTCTTCCCGCGCTCCGCGAGCGCTGGCGGCTCGATTGTGTCGTCATCAACGGCGAGAACGCGGCCGGGGGGTTCGGCATCACCGAGGCGATCTGCGACGAGATCCTCATGGCCGGCGCCGACGCCGTCACCCTCGGCAACCACTCCTGGGACCAGCGCGAGGCCCTCGTCTTCATCGAGCGCCAGCCGCGGCTCGTGCGGCCCGCGAACTTTCCCCCCGGCACGCCGGGGCGCGGCGCCGCCATGGTCGAGACCCGAGCCGGCGCCCGCGTCCTTATCGTCAACGTCATGGGCCGGCTCTATATGGACCCCCTCGACGACCCCTTCGCGGCGGCCGACCGGGCCCTCGAGGCGGCGCTCTTGCGCGAGACCGCCGACGCGATCCTCGTCGACGTCCACGCCGAGGCGACGAGCGAGAAGCAGGCCCTCGCCTATCACCTCGACGGGCGCGCCTCGGTCGTCGTCGGCACCCACACCCACGTGCCGACCGCCGACCACCGCATCCTGCCGGGGGGCACCGCGTTCCAGTCCGACGCTGGCATGTGCGGCGACTACGAATCGGTCCTCGGCATGGCCCGCGACGAGCCGATCCGCCGCTTCCTGCAAAAAACCCCGGGCTCGCGGCTCGAAGCCGCCTCCGGCGAGGGGACGCTCTGCGGCCTTGCCGTCGAGACCGACGATCGCACCGGGCTTGCAGCGCGGGTCGCCGCGGTGCGGCTCGGGCCGAAGGTCGAGGAGAGCTGGCCCGCGTTCTGGGATTGACAGCTTCCTCGTCTCGCGGGCGGCGCACGGCGCCCCCTCAAAGGCATTTGCCTAAGGCCGTGCCGTCTCGGAATTGCCGCATCCGGGGGGCAGGGTGGCGCCATGGCCCGCATGCCCCCGCCGATGCCGCCCGTCGTGCGCTACGCCCTGGCGATCGCCTCGCTGATCGTGATCGCGGCCGGCGCCTTCGTCTGGTACGCCCATTTGGCCCATCCGATCCGCTGACGACGGCCGCACGACGGGCCGGGAGACCTCTGAATGAGATGGGCCGTGCTCGCGATCTTCGTCCTCGCGCTCGTGCCGCTCGGCGCCGCGGTCTACACGCAGCGCACCGGGCGCAGCGGCGACGAGCGGGCGGGCTCGGCGATCCTCTACCTGATCGGCGGCGCGCTCCTCGTCCTCGACGCCGTCATCGTGCTGGTCTACGGGGTCCTGGCGCTGTTCCGGTGAGCGCCCGCGCGGGCCCGCGAATCCGCGGCCTCATGCAAATCGGCGGTTGAAGGGGCTTTGGCCGTGGTGCTACAAATCCGCGGGGCGGGGCGCCCTTTGACGCCCGAAAGCCGCCGTCCGAGGAGGCCCTCGTGCGCAACCTCCGAATTCACCTGCTCTATGTCGTTTTCGCCGTGGTCCTCGCCTCGCCGGCCGCGGCCCAGACCGAAGAGCCGAACACCGACCGCCGCAGCGGCGCCGAGACCGAGGCCGCCCTCCCCCGGGCGTCGCCGCCGAACTGCATGGACGCGTGCCTCGGCAACGGCAGCTGCCGCGCCTGGACCTTCGTCGCGAACCCCGCCGGCAGCGGCGGCGCCTGCTTCCTCAGCAACCAGTCCGTCCCGGCCCGGCCGGCCCCGTGCTGCATCTCGGGCGAGGTCAGGTGACGGGCGCGGGCGCGGCCGGGGGCAGGACGTCCTTCGGACGGTAGCTCTTCTCGAATTCGGACAGCTCGGCGATGATCGACCTGTCGCTTCCGGCAAGGAAGCTTTTGGCGTTCGCCGGCGCGTAGGGGAACGGCACGAAGCCGTCGGCCTCCTTGCCCCTGAAGCGTAGCACGACGGATTCGTGGATGCGCTCGCAGGTCTCCATGTCGGCCCCGGTCTTCTGGTCCTTCGCCGGGGTCTCCATGACCTTGCGCACGTAGGCGGGCATCAGCTTCCACAGCGGGCCGGTGCGCGACTCGATCAGCGCGCCCTTGCCGCGGCCGACGATCTCCCGCAGGTAGGCCTCGTTGAAGGCGAGAGGGCGGTCGTTCGCGTCGCGCGCCGCCGAGGCGGCCTTCGAGGCCATCCACAAGAAGGCGATGTCGGAGAGGCCGCAGTCCGGGTAGCCGCCGCCGACGTTCGAGTGGCAGCCGGCAAACCAGACCTGCTCCAGGACCTGCGGCTTCGGATCGGGGCCGCGGTCCTTCTTGCGGGTCCACAGGGTTGGCCGGAACGGGCCGCGGCTCTCGTCGATCGCGAGCGCGTGGTAGGCGTAGACGATCCGGTTGCTGATCTCGGTGTCGTGGAACGCGTACTCCTTCGCCCCGAACTTGAATGGCCAGTCCGGGACCCCGAGCGAGCCGACCGTGTCCCACACCCCGATGAAGAAGATCTGGGTCCGGCGTGTGTTCCAGTCGAGCGCCTTCAGCAGCCGCTTTGCGAGCTTGTCTACGTCGCTGTCGGGGAACAGCGCGCGGATTGCCGTCCGGGCGTCCTCTTCGGTGCCGCGCACGAGCTTCTCGCGGTGCTCGATCGAGCGGTAGATGGCGTAGACCTGCGGGAAGATGTCCATGTCGGCCTTGCTGAGGAGCCCGACGAGGCCGATCAGGCCGGCGAGGCTGCGCGCCGTGTAGGCGCCGCGCGAGAAGCCGAACAGGTAGATGAAGTCCCCGGGCTGGAAGTTGTCGACCAGAAAGGCGTAGGCGCCCTGCACGTTCGCCGAGAGCCCTTCGCCGAGCCCGCCGCCCGCGATCTTGTCCCACCAGTTCCCGGTGCCGACGCCCGGATGGTAGTAGATGAGCTGCGAGATGCCGCTGTCATCGATCGGGCTGATGACGCGCGCCATCTTGGCGACGTTCGTCACCTCGTCGATGGAGTCGCGCTTGTTCCAGGTGCCGTCGCAGCACACGATGAGCTTGCGCGGCGGCGGCTTCGGACGGGACACTTCCGAAGAGGGGGGGTGCGTGCCGGGCGTTTCGCCGAGGGCCATCGAAAAGCTCCGTCGCGAGAGCGGGAACGCCGGACTCTAGCACGGGCGGCGGGCCCGACAACCGGCCCGTGTAGGACCCTCGGCTCGGAATCGGGCGACGCTAGTCGATCACCTCGTCGGCGCGCGACGAGAGCAGCAAGGGCCGAGCGCTCGCGCGGTCTTGGACTGATACCAGCCGGAACGTTCCGCCTGTTGCACTGGCAGGTGCCCGGTTTACCCCCGATCCGAGGCCAAGGTGATCGGGCTTGGGCCGCCCGCCTTGAGGAGCGCCGTCGATTTAGGAAATAATCCTTGACAGCGTGACGCTGGTTTGCTAGAAAGGGCGCAGGCTCGGGACGTGCGGGCGCCCTCCGGCTCCTTCTTCTGAGACATTGCCGAACTGCCCGGATCGACCTCTCCCGCAAGCGGGAGAGGTGGTCAGCGCCGGCTGATCGCGTAGCGCCCGGGGCCGGACGCCATCAGCATCAGGAGCCCACCGAGGATCGAGGCGTTCTTCCAGAACTGAATCGTGTTGGCGGCCCGGGCCGGGCCGCTCATGTCCCAGAAATTGTGGGCAATCAGGGTCGCCACGATCGTGAAGGCGAACAGGCCGAAGGCCGCGATCCGAGCCTGCCAGCCGACCGCGACCAGAACGCCGAGCACCACCTCGACGAGGCCCGCTGCATAGGCCAGGACCTTCGGCGTCGGGAACGCCTTGGCGGAGAGCACGCCGGTGAGCCAGGTCGGGTCGATCAGCTTATCAACTCCGGACTTGATGAAGATCGCGACGAGCGCCACGCGCCCGACCACGTAGACAAGATCCCACATAGGCTCCGCTCCCCTGCCTTCGCGGGCCGCCAAGCTAGCCGCGCCTCGGCCGCCCCGGAAGGGCCGGGTAGGGGCCATCAACACCCTCTTCATCCCGGGAGAGGGTGAACGAGAGAAGCATCCATGCTCCACCTCCTCTCCCGCCTCCGCCGGCCGGCCGAGGCGAAGGCTTCGCGCGCAGGCGCGGCGGTCGCGCTCTACGTCGGCTCCCGGCCGCAGTGGACGCCGCGCGATTACGCGGCGCTCGCCCGCGAGGGCTTCCAGAAGAACCCGGTCGTGCACCGCGCCGTGCGGCTCGTCGCCGAGGCCGCGGCCTCGCTGCCGCTCATCCTCCTCGAGGGCGGGCGCATGGCGGACGGGCACCCGCTCGCGGCGCTCCTCGCTCGCCCGAACCCGCGCGAAGGCGGGGCGCGATTCCTCGAGAGCCTCTACGGGCACCTCCTCGTCTCGGGCAACGCCTACGTCGAGGCGGTCGCGGTGGAAGGCATGCCGCGCGAGCTCTACGCGCTACGTCCCGACCGCATGCGCGTGGTGCCCGGCCCCGATGGCTGGCCCGCCGCCTACGATTACGCAGTCGGCTCCGAGACCGTGCGCTTCGTGCAGGACAGGCAGGAGAACGGCGTGCCGCCGATCCTGCACCTGACCCTGTTCCACCCGACCGACGACCACTACGGCCTCTCGCCCATGGAAGCGGCGGCGGTGCCGCTCGATATCCACAACGCGGCGGGCGCCTGGAACAAGGCCCTTCTCGACAACGCGGCACGCCCCTGCGGCGCCCTTGTCTTCGCCGGCGGCCCCCCCGTGACCGAGGTACAGTTCGCGCGCCTGAAAGAAGAGATCGAGAGGAACTACCAGGGCGCCGCCAACGCCGGGCGCCCGCTGCTCCTCGAAGGCGGGCTCGACTGGAAGCCGCTCTCGCTCACGCCGAAGGACATGGACTTCATCGAGGCGAAGAGCGCGGCGGCGCGCGAGATCGCGCTCGCCTTCGGCGTGCCGCCGCTGCTGCTCGGCCTCCCCGGCGACAATACTCACGCGAACTATGCCGAGGCGAACCGCGCCTTCTACCGCCAGACCGTGATCCCGCTGGCGCGCCGGACCTGCGAAGCGCTGGCGCAATGGCTGTCACCGGCCTGGGGCCGGGACCGCGGATCGGGCCCGGGGCAGGCTCTCGCCTTCGAGCCCGACCTCGATGCCGTCGAGGCACTGGCAAGCGAGCGCGAGTCCCTGTGGCGGCGGGTGTCTGCCGCCGACTTCCTCACCGCCGACGAGAAGCGCGAGGCGGTCGGCTACGGGCGCCGTTCACCTCTTCCCGGCAGGGAGAGGTCGTCGCGAAGCGGCGGGTGAGGGCAGGGCGGGAGTTCGCCCACATCGCCCGCGACCCACGACCGAGGTCCGCATGCCCGCTCTGGAAACCATCGTCGACGCGGTCATCGCCAAGGGCGACCTCGCGCATCTCGCGCTGTTCCTGTGGGCCTGCGGCGCCTCCGCCCTCGTCGTGATCCTGCTGCGCGATCTTTCCCGCTCGAACGAGCGCTTCGACGACTTCGTGCGCGAGCTCGCACGCTTCAACCGCCGCCATTCCGGAGACGAGAGATGAGACTAAGAAGCGAGGCCCGCTCCGCGGCGCGCGAGCACCCGACCGCAGCCGTGTTCCGCGCCTTCGTGCGCGCGCTGGAGAAGCTCGAGGGCGCGCGCGCCAACGCGACGCGCCGGCGGGAGGAGGCGCGATGAGCAGTCTTTCACACGCTACCGTCATCCCGGCCAAGCCGCGGAGCGGCGCAGAGCCGGGATCCACCCACGCACGCCGGCGCATAGCCGCGGATTCCGGCTCTCCGCTTCCCTCCTGCGGGGATGACGCGCGATGGGAGGCGAACGGGCAGATCTTCGCCTGCGAGCAAAAGCTCCTCGCCGCGCCCCTCGTCGGGGTCGCGGAGGACGGGATGCTCGAGGGCTATGCGAGCCTCTTCGGCGTCGCCGATCTCGGCAAGGACGTGGTGGCGGCGGGCGCCTTCGCGGCGAGCCTGTCGCGGCGCGGCGCCGCCGGCGTGCGCATGTTGTGGCAGCACGATCCGGCCGAGCCGATCGGGCGCTGGCTCGCCCTCGCCGAGGATGCCTTGGGTCTGCGCGTGCGCGGGCGGCTCAACCTCGCCGTCGCCCGCGCCCGGGAGATCCACGCGCTCATGCGCGACGGTGCCATCGATGGCCTCTCGATTGGATTCAGGGTCGAGCGCGCCCGCACCGACCGGGCCGGCCTCAGGCGCATCGAGCGGCTCGACCTGTGGGAAATCTCCGTCGTTACCTTCCCGATGCTGCCCGGCGCACGGGTCAGCGGAGTGAAGGGCGCTCTTCCCGACGCCATCCGCCGCGCCGCGCGGCGGTTGTTTCCGCAGTGATCAGCGGTTCCCCTCGGCGAGCCGGAACTGGATCGGATCGCGCACCGCCGCCTGGCGCGGCGCGAGCGAGCTTTCGGGCGCGCGGGCCGTGTGCCGGACGGGCTTTGACGGGCGACGGGGCTCGCGGGCCGCGGGCGCGGCCTCCGCCGGAGCCGGTACCGCGCTCTCGACCTCCTTCGGCAGTCCGCCGGTCGCGTCGGGGTCGGGCGTCGAGAGCCGCGTCGCGGCCGCAAGCTCGGAGCTCGGCGCCGGCAGTGAGACTTGCACCGGCAAGGTCGGGGCTTGCGCCGCCGTCCCGGCCGACGCAGCGATGATCTCGGCCGGCTTCGGCTTCGCGGCGACGGCGGCGTTCGGCGCCCACGTCGCGACGCTGCGCCGCTCCGTGAACCGGGCGCTTACGACGAGGAGCGCCGCGATCGCCGCGAGCACGGCGAGAATGCCGACCGCTTTCATGTCCCGTGCCTCCGCCGGAGGCCCCCTGCCGCCCACCTGATACGCCCGATCCGTTACCGGATGATGTCCGAGCGTCCCCGAAGGTTTCGTCGCGGCCGCCGCGACGAAACAAAGAGCCTGAAAACGTCCCGAACCGCAGAGGATCCCCTTCAATGACCATCCCCGTGACCACTGCCCCCGAAACCAAATCCGCCGACGCCCAGGACGTGTCCCGCGCCTTCGACGAGTTCGCCCGCGCCTTCGAGGCCTTTAAGGACGCAAACGACGCGCGCCTCGACGAGATCGAGACCAGGCTCTCGAGCGATGTCGTGACCGACGAGAAGCTCGCCCGCATTGACCAGGCTCTCGACGACGCCAAGCGCCGCCTAGACCGCATGACCCTCGAGGCGCGCCGGCCGGCGCTCGGCGGCTCGGGCGCCGCAGGCGCCGCGGAGGCCCGCGACCCGGCTATCGCCGAGCACAAGGCCGCCTTCGATCTCTACGTGCGGGCCGGCGAGGCCTCGGGTCTCAAGCGCCTCGAGGTGAAGGCACTCTCGGCGGGCTCAGGGCCGGATGGCGGTTATCTCGTACCCGACACGGTCGAGCGCGAGGTGCTGCGGCGCCTCTCCGCGATCTCGCCGATCCGCGCCATTGCCGCGGTGCGGACGATCTCCGGCGGCCTCTATAAGCGCGCGTTCTCGACCGCCGGCGTCTCGGCTGGCTGGATCGGCGAGACCGCGGCGCGCCCGCAGACCAGCGCCGCGACCCTTGCCGAGCTCAGCTTCCCGGCCATGGAGCTCTATGCCCAGCCGGCCGCGACTCAGACGCTCCTCGACGACGCCGTCGTCGACGTCGAGCAGTGGATCGCCTCTGAGGTCGAGACCGCCTTCGCCGAGCAAGAAGGCGCGGCCTTCGTCGCCGGCGATGGGGTCAACAAGCCGAAGGGCTTTTTGGCCTCCGACACCGTCGACAACGGCGCTTGGGTCTGGGGCAAGCTCGGCTTCGTGGGAACCGGCGCCGCCGGCAATTTCCCGGCCGCGAACCCCTCGGACAAGCTCGTCGACCTGATCTACGCTCTCAAGGCCGGCTACCGCCAGAACGCCTTGTTCGTGATGAACCGGAAGACGCAAAGCCAGATCCGCAAGTTCAAGGACGCCGACGGCAACTACCTCTGGCAGCCGCCGGCCGGCGCCGGCCAGAGCGCGACCCTGATGTCCTTCCCCCTCGCCGAGGCCGAGGACATGCCGGACATCGCGGCGAACTCCCTGTCCATCGCCTTCGGCGACTTCCGCCGCGGCTACCTCGTCGTCGACCGCGCCGGCGTCAGGGTGCTCCGCGACCCCTACTCGGCGAAACCCTATGTCCTCTTCTACACCACGAAGCGCGTCGGCGGCGGCGTGCAGGACTACGATGCGATCAAGCTGATGAAGTTTGCTTGATCTCCGCCTCTCCTGCCGCGGGAGAGGCCGAGCGCGCCGTCGGCGCGACCGGGTGAGGGCCAGCGCGCCGCCTTTCCCTCACCCTAACGCTCTCCCGCAGGCGGGAGAGGGGACTCACGTCCCGGGCGGCGGGAAGAAGAAGCAGCGGGTCGACTTGTCCGGGCGGCGGCACTGCCAGTACTGGCCGTCGCCGGACATGGCGGCGTTCGCGTGCGGGATCGTCTCGCCGCTCTCGAGCACGTAGCCGCGCGGCGTCACCTTGATTTTCTCCTCGGGGATCGCCGCGCAGTCATAGGTGTTGCAGCACCATTCGCCGGCGTGATTGGTGCGCCGCTCCTTGTTGATCCAGATGTCGTGAGCCTGCGCCGCCGCCGGTGCGAGGGCGAGCGAGATCAGGGCGGCGCCGAAGAAGCTCCGCCGGCCAGCGCTTCGAGTCATGAGCGCTCTCCGAGACTATGCGTGGTCGTCGCTAACGCCTACCGGCGCAAGCGGTTGCATTACGTCGGAAGCGGCTGCCGGAAGAGCGCGGAACTGATGCGACGGGCCGCGCCTCGTGCCGTAAGGCCGGTCCCGACCGGCGATACGCACTCTACTTCGCAAAGCATATGATCGATGCAAGATGGTTAACACGAGGTTAACTGACTATCCCCCGCAAAAAGGCAGCAGCTTGCGTACAGGAAAGGCAGTCTACCGCCCGACCCAGTCGGCGGCGTTTGAGGGCGCGGTCGGGCGGGCGATGGCTTGGCCGGGGGCAAGGCGGCGCAGGTCGTCGGCGCGGGCCGCGATCCATGAGGCGTGGTCGGCGACCGGCGTCACCGCCGTGAGGCCGCCGCAGGCGGAGCGGTCGCGGCCCGCGAACGCGCCCGAGGACCACGACACGATCCCGACGAGCTGGTAACCGCCCGGCCCGCCGGCGAAGATCGGCCCGCCGGAATCGCCCCGGCAGGCGCCGGCGCCCGCGACCTGCGCGAGGCGCTCTTCGTCGGCCACGACGACGACGCGGTTCGCGACCTGCAGCGTCCCGAGCGACACGAGGCGGGTCTGACGCAGCACCCGCGCCGTCCCTTTCTGGCCCTCGCCGACGACGCCGAAGCCCGCAAGGTCTACCGGCTGGCCCTTGGCGACCCGGCCGGCGACGCGCGGATCGAGGGGGATGAAGTCGGGTCCGAGCGGCTGCTCGAGCTTGAGGATCGCAAGGTCGACGCCCGGCTGCGTGCGCGGCGTCGTGCCCGGCACGAAGGCTGGGTGCATCGCGGCCGCGAGCGCCCGCACGGTGCGCGGGCGGAAGGCCCGATCGACCGCGACGACGCGGTACTGAGCGCGCTCGAGCACGCAATGCGCCGCGGTGAGCACGAGGTCCGGGGCGATCACGGCGCCGGAGCACAGCTCGCCGCGGGACGATTCGACCCGCACGACGGAGCCGCGGATCCCGTTCGGATCCCGCGCCACCGCGCCGCGCATCACGGCGTGGGCGGGCGTCGCAAGGAGGAGGGGGAGAAGGACGAGATGAGAGAGGCGCATGATTGACGCTGACCCGTTGTCGACCCCACCCCCAACAAAGGTTCCGGAACGCGGGGATTTCGTCAAGGTGCCCCTTCTCCCGCTCCGCGGGGACGAGGTGAACTACTCCCATCGCGCCCGCTTGCCCCAGCCGGCAAGCGTGCGATCGATCCACTCCCGCTGGGGGCCCACGAGCACGCCTTGCGAGATCGCGCCGCAGGCGCCGCCTTTGCGGTCGCCGACCCAGGTCGTAACCGCGATCACTGCCTCGCCTTGCGTGACCGGCCCGCCGGAATCGCCCGTGCAGGCACCGGCCTTGCCCACGCCGTCCGCCCATACCAGGATGGTGCTCTTCCCGTAAGGCTCGGCGACCAGCAGCGCGACGGTGCGGAAGGTGCCGGTCGAGCGCGCGTCGCCGGCCTTCGCGACGCCGTAGCCGCCGAAGACGACGCGCGCGCCAGCGCTCGGATTGGCGCCCGAGAGCGTCGCCGCGGCGAAGCGGTCGGGCAGGTTCTGCGGCAGCTTGATCAAGGCGAGGTCGACCGAGCGCCGCCGCGTCTCGACGGCCTTGGGATCGTAGCCCGGATGGACCGCGATCGCGGCCGGCTCGACGAGCTCGGGCGTGCCGTCCTCGCCCTTCCAATGGACCCGGTGCTGCGGCGCGCCGGTCGCGCAATGGGCCGCGGTCAGGACCGCGTCCGCCGCGACGATCACGGCCGAGCACACCCCGCCCTTCGACGACAGCACCATCACGGTTCGACGCGCGAGGGGCCCCGCGTCTTCCGTCCCGCCGACGATCGCGCGGGCCGGGGTCGTCAGCATCAAAGCCGCCGCGGCGGCGCCAAGGACGCGTCGCCTCGCCCACAAGCTCATCTCGCATTTCCTTCGGAGTCGTCCATGACCCCCCTACTCATCGCCGGCCCTGCCGTCGAGCCCGTGACTCTCGCCGAGATGCGCGCGTACCTCCGCCTCGACGACAACGCCGAGGACGATCTCGTCACGGCGCTCGTGAAGGCGGCGCGGCTCCTCGTCGAGGCGGCCTGCGGGCGCCAGCTGGTGGAGCAGACTTGGCGTCTCATGCTGGACCGCTGGCCCTGCGGGCGCGTCGTGCGGCTGCCGCTGTCGCCGCTCATCCGGGTCGAGCGCCTGCGCGTCTTCGACGCCGCCGGCACGCCCGCGGATCTCGCGTCCGCGTTCTATCGCGCCGAAGCCGCGAGCGATCCGCCCCGCGTTGCCGTTTCGGCCACCGCGCCCGAGTCGGGGGTTGCGGCCGAAGGCATTCACCTCGACGTGGCCGTCGGCTTCGGCCCCGCCGCCGCCGACGTGCCGGCGCCGCTCGCGCAGGCCGTCCGCCTTCTCGTCGCCCGCTGGTTCGAGAACCGCGGCGATGCGCTCGCTGACACGGCGCTCCCGCCCGACGTCGCCGCCCTCGTCGCCCCCTTCCGCCGGGCGCGGCTGTAGCGAAGCGAGTTTCCCCATGAAACCCATCCCCATCGGCGCCCGCGGGCGCCGGTTCGTTTTGGAGGTCCCACTCGAGAGCCCGGACGGGTTCGGGGGCGTGATCCGCACCTATGCGGCGGGGCCTGAGCTTTGGGGCGCGATCGAGTTCTTGCGCGGTGACGAGCGCTTCCGCGCCGAGCGGCCCGAGGAGGCGGTCACGCATCGCGTGATGCTGCGTTACCGCGACGGCGTCACGGCCGCCATGCGCCTCGTGCGCGGACTTCGCCGCTTCGCGATCCGCAGCGCCGCAGATCCGGACGGAACCCGGCGCGACCTCGTCTGCCTCGTCGAGGAGATCTCCCCGTGAGCGGCCCGATCCTCGCCTTGCGCGCCGCGATCCTCGCACATCTCTCCGCCGATGCGACGCTCGCCTCCCTCATGAGCGGCGCGGTGCGCCTCTACGACGAGCCGCCCCGCGCCGCCGAGCCGGTCTACGCCGTCTTCGGCGCCGCTTCCGCGCGAGACTGGTCCGCCGACGGAACGCAAGGCCACGAGCACGAGGCCGCGATCGTCGCGTGGGCGAAGAGTGGCAGCGCCCGCTCGGCGCTTCTCGCCGCCGAGCGCATGGCCGGCCTCCTCCACGACGCGGCGCTCGCGCCCGCCGGCCACCGCCTCGTGCTCGTCCGTGTCACGGCGATCGAGTCCGACCGCGACGACAAGACCAACCTCGCCCGCGCGACGCTGCGGCTGAGGGCGGTCACCGAAGTGACCTGACAATCGAACCATCGGTCTGGGCCGCCCTCCAACGTCCTCATCCTGAGGTGCTCGCGCGGAGCGCGAGCCTCGAAGGACGCACCACGCCGGCGCAGCGTCATCGCCGGTACGTGCTTCGAGGCTCGCTCCGCTCGCACCTCAGCATGAGGAGGGTGGGGTGGTTCCGGCGTGTCGCACCAGCCCCTTTCATCCTCAAAACAGGACGCAAAAGATGCCCGCCCAGAAAGGTAAAGACCTTCTCATCAAGATCGACGACGGGGCCGGCGGCTTCGTTACCGTGGCGGGGCTGCGCACGCGCCAGCTCGCCTTCAACGCGGAGGCCGTCGACGTGACGAACGCCGAATCGGCCGGGCGCTGGCGCGAGCTTCTGGCCGGCGCCGGCGTCCGCCGCGCCGCCGTTACCGGCGCCGGCGTGTTCAAGGATGAGGCCTCGGACGCGCGCCTGCGCCAGGTTTTCTTCGACGGCGAGATCCGCACCTACCAGGTCGTCGTGCCGGACTTCGGCCGCATCGAGGGCCCGTTCCAGATCGCGGCGCTCGAGTACCGCGGCGACCACGCCGGCGAGGTGACGTTCGAGATGGCCTTCGAGAGCGCCGGCGCGCTGACCTTCACGGCGCTGTAGGCGTCGTCCCTGTCACGGCCGTCATCCTCGGGCGGCGCACAGCGCCGACCCGAGGATCCTAGGGGGATTACGCGCCTTCTGTCCTTCGAGATCCTCGGTCTCGCTGCGCTCGCCCGAGGATGACGGCGCAGGGGATCAGCTCGGCGCGCCGTTCAGCTTCTCCTCGAGGAACTGCTGCACGGCGTTGAAGAGCTGGAGGCGGTTCTTCTCCATGATGATCGTGTGCGTGCCCTCGCCGAGCATCACGAGCTTCTTGGCCGGCGCGTTGGTCAGGAGCGGGAACAGCGTCTGCGCCATGTAGGGCGGCGTGTCGCGGTCCCACTCGCCCAGCACCAGCATGGTCGGCACCGTGATGTTTCCCGGATCGTAGAGCGGCTTGCCGGCGGACCAGTACTCGTTGCCGTCCTTCACGACGCCGTTCGGCGCGCGCAGCACCGGCGGGTTCTGGGCGGCGCCGACGGGGTCGCTCGCGAAGGTCGCGTCAGCCCAGGCCTCGAACCAGCCGGCCGGAATGAGCTCCGCCTTCTTGTCCTCCGGGACGCCGGTGAGCCAGCGCTCCTTCGCGGCCTCGCGCTTGACGGTGCGATAGGCGCCGAGCTTGCCCTGCACCTGCACGAGGGAGGGCGTGGTGCGCAGCCATTGCGGCGCGTAGAGCACGAGGCGCTCGACCTTCTGCGGGTTCTCGGCCGCGTAGCTCGCCATGATGCTCGTGCCCCACGACCAGCCGAGGAGGTTGACCTTCTGGATGCCGCGCCGCTGCAGCACGTGGTCGACGACGGCGCCGACGTCGCGCCGCGCGGTCGCCGTGTCGACGATCGGGTCGTTCGCCTCGGCGGGCGCGTCCATCTCCTTCGGCCGCGTCGACTTGCCGTACCCGCGAAGGTCGAGGAGATACACGTCGAAGCCGCGGCTTGCGATGAAGTCCATCCACGACTGTCCGGCGAGCTGCAGGTCGAAAGCCGTGTGCGCCGGGTAGGTGGCGCCGTGCACGAAGACGACGGTCTTCTCGGGGCTGAACTGCGCCATCCCCTCCGGCCGCTTGTTGCGCACGTAGATCTCGATGCCGGCGTCCTTCGCCGGGACCATGAACTCTTCCATGACGATCTTTCCTCCCTGCGCCACTGCTGGCAGCGCGGCGAGGACGAGGGACGCGGACAACGCGTGAAGCAGTCTTCGCATGAGCGATCTCCCGGGTCTTGAGCGGGCGCCTGTCGAGCGGCGCCTCGGGAGGAAGCTAGACCCGCGTCATGCACCGCGCCAGCGCCAAGAGTGGAGAAGAAGCATGCCCAATTCCCGCCGCGGCGAGGTCGCGGTCGCGCTCGGCGCGACGCGCTACACGCTCTGCCTGACGCTCGGCGCTCTCGCCGAGCTCGAGGATGCCTTCGGCGCTGCCGACCTCGCGGCCCTGGCCGAGCGCTTCGCGAGCGGGCGCCTCTCCGCCCGCGATCTTTTGAAACTGCTCGCCGTGGCGCTCCGCGGCGGCGGGCATGCGCTCACGGACGAGGAGGTCGCGGCGCTCCCCCTCGACGGCGGCATCGAGCCCCTCGCGACCGCGCTCGGCGACTGTCTCGCCGCCGCTTTCGGGAGCGCCCCGGCAAACCCTCTCTAGCCGCAGGCGCTTCGAGCGAGCCCGTGCCCTTCCCCTGGGAGGCGGCTATGGCCTTCGCCCTCGGCGTCCTGCGGTGGAGCCCTGAAGAGTTCTGGCGCGCGACCCCGCGCGAGCTCGCCGCTGCCGTCGCCGGCTTGCGCGGCACGCCCGCCGAGGCGCCGAGCGCCGGCGACCTTGCGGCCCTGATGCAGGCGTTCCCGGACTGAGCAAGGAAACAAGAATGCCCGACGACACCCTCGACCGCGACAACGAGCGGCGGCGAAAGCAGCTCGAGGACCTCGACCGCCTCTCGCAGCGCTTCGGGGCGTCCCTCTCCGGCGCCCTGCATAAGAGCGCGGGCGAGGGCAGCCGCCTCGGCGACGTGCTCGGCCGGATCGGCCGCACGCTCCTCGTCGCGACCACGAGGGCCGCCATGAAGCCCTTGCGGAGCGGCCTCGAGGAGGTCCTGAAGAGCGCGCTCGGCGGCTCCGGCAGCAGCCTCGCGGGCGGCGGGGGCGCGGAGGCGGGCACAGCGCTCGCCCACGGCGGCGTGGTCTTGCGCGGCATGGTGATGCCATTCGCCAAGGGCGGCGTCGTCGCGGCGCCGACCTACTTCCCGCTCGCCCGCGGCCTCGGCCTCATGGGCGAGGCCGGCTCCGAGGCCGTGATGCCGCTCGCCCGCGGTCCCGACGGCCGCCTCGGCGTTGCGGCCGGCGGCGGCACGCGCCCGGTGCAGGTCACGGTCAACATCGCGACCCCCGACGCCGACAGCTTCCGCCGCTCCGAGGCCCAGGTCGCGGCCGCGCTCGCGAGGGCGGTGGCCCGCGGCCAAAGGGGCTTGTGAGAGCCGATGCCGCGGTCTGCCGCCCGAACGCCCGACCTACCGGACCGCGATGTACCCGAAGTCGAAAGCTCCCGGATACGAGCCGGACGGCTTATCGCAGTAGGCGAGCGCTTCATTTTCGCTGGCGGCGCCGAACACGCGAATGCGCTGGTTCTGCAGGTCGAACTCGAAGACGATCCATGGGGATGCACCGCCGAGATACTTCACCGTCGGCCCGGCGACGGAGGCCTGCTTGCCTTGGTCGAAGATGCCGACGCACCTGGCGTGGGCGTAGATGCGCTCGGCGGACCGGCCATAGCGCATCGTGCCCCAGGCATATCCTTGGGCGCCCGGCCGGTCATAGACCGCGTCCAGGGCAACGTCGAACGAAACGCTGCCGGCTGTGTAGCCCCCTTCGGCCTTCACTGAGCCGTTCCAATCAAGGCTCGCGGCCTGGGCTCCTCCCGCAAGTGCGAGAGAAAGTGCGCAAATAACAAATCTGCACATGTCGGTCCTCCGCGAAATACCGCATCGACCCCCATGGCGTATGTGCGCCTCGAATATACGCTAACTATAGCGCATAATGATCGTCTATGCAACAAAAATACAACGAAAGCTCGCGAGAATCTCTCCGACTCTCGCGAGAAGCTCCCCGGAGATTTTGGCCGATCTAGAATCCGCCCCGCATCCGCGGCGCATTGACCATGTCCCCGCCGCGGCGGCTCGCCTCGGCCTGCGTGACCTCGGCGCCCGCGAGCATCTGGGCGATCTCGTCCTTGAGGCGCACGCGGCGGCGCTTGAGCTCCTCCTCGACGTCCTCGGAGGCGGGCTCGACCCTGGTCTCGATGCGGTGAATCTGGCGGTTGAGCTCGTGGTACTCCTCGACGAGCCGGGCGAAGTGGTTGTCCGTCGTCTTCAGCTCGTGGATGCGCTCGGCCATGTCCGGGAAGTCCTCGTCGAGTTGGTTCGGCGTGTGGCTCATCCGTCCCTCCGTATCCGTCCACTCCTGAAACGCCCCCCGCCCGGCTCGGGTTCGACCGCGGCTTTTGGAGGCTCCCCGGCATGGTTTCCGAATTCCATGAAATCCGCTTCCCATTGGACGTATCGCTCGGAAGCCGCGGCGGCCCGCGCCGGCGCACCGACATCGTCACGCTGGCCTCCGGACGCGAAGAGCGCAACGCGCGCTGGGCGCATTCGCTCAGGCGCTACGACGCCGGCCTCGGCGTGCGCACGCTCGACGCGCTCCACGCCGTCATCGCCTTCTTCGAGGAGCGGCGCGGGCGCCTTTACGGCTTCCGCTTCCGCGACCGGGCGGATTGGCGCTCCTGCGCTCCCTCCCAGGCCCCCGGCGCGAGCGATCAGCGCATCGGCACGGGCGACGGCGCGCTCGCCGCGTTCCAACTCGTCAAGACCTACGGGGCCGACCACGCCCCCTACGTGCGCACCATCGCGAAGCCGGTCGCCGGCACCGTGCGGGTTGCGGTGAACGGCGCCGAGGAGCCGCCCTCGGCCTTCTCCTGCGATGTCGCGACCGGCCTCGTGACGTTCCTGCCCGGCCACATTCCGCCGCCCGGCGCCGTCGTGACGGCCGGCTACGCGTTCGACGTGCCGGTCCGCTTCGACACCGACGACCTCGACATCGACCTCTCCGCCTTTGCGGCCGGCGCCATCCCGCAGATCCCGCTGGTGGAGATCGTGGTTTAGCCCCCGGCGCCGTCATCCTCGGGTCTCGCTTCGCTCGCCCGAGGATGACGCAGGTGGAAAGAAAACAATGCGCACCATCCCGCCCGCTCTCGCGGCGCACCTCGAACACGGCGCGACGACGCTCTGCCACTGCTGGAAGCTTCTGCGCCGCGACGGCGTGGTGCAGGGCTTCACCGACCACGACCGCGACCTTTCCTTCGGCGGCGTCGTGTTCGCGGCCCGCACCGGCCTCGAGGCCGCGGAAGCAACCCAGGAACTCGGCTTCGCGGTCGGCGGCGGCGAAGTCTCGGGCGCGCTCGTGTCCGCCGGCATCGCGGAGGACGACCTTGCGGCCGGCCTCTACGACGACGCGTCGGTCGAGACTTGGCTCGTGAACTGGGCCGCGCCCGAGGAACGCCTCCTCCTCGATGTGGCTGCGATCGGCGAGGTCCGCCGCGCCGACGGGGCATTCGTCGCGGAGCTGCGCGGCGTCATGCACCGCCTCGACGAGGAGCGCGGCCGCCTCTTCCGCGCGACCTGCTCCGCCGACGTCGGCGACGCGAAGTGCGGCGTCGACCTTGGCCAGGCCGCCTTCACGGCAACGGCCGCGGTCGCCCGCACGGACGGCGCACTCGGCCTCGCGGCGGCGGGGCTCTCGAGCTATGCCGACGGCTGGTTCACGGGCGGGACGCTGACGTGGCTTGACGGCGCAAACGCCGGTCTCGTTGCCGAGGTCAAGGCGCACCGGCTCGTCGGCTCGCAAGCGGAATTCGACCTGTGGCAGCGCGCCGCGAAGCCCATCGCGGCGGGCGACGCTTTCCGCGTCGTGGCCGGCTGCGACAAGCGCTTCGCTACCTGCCGGGAAAAATTCGCGAACGTCGCGAACTTCCGCGGCTTCCCGCACATGCCCGGCAACGACTTCGTGATCCGCGCCGCCCGACAGGGCGAGGCCGGTATGGACGGGGGGAGCTTGTTTCGATGAACGCCGAAACGATCATCGCGGAAGCCCGCGGCTGGATCGGCACGCCCTACCGCCACCAAGCCTCACTGAAGGGCGTCGGCTGCGACTGCCTCGGGCTCCTGCGCGGGGTCTGGCGCGCCGTAACGGGCGAGGAGCCGGAATCTCCGCCGCCCTATTCGCCGAGCTGGGCCGAGGGCGGCGGGGACACGCTGCTGGAGGCGGCGCGGCGGAATCTGATCGAGGTGCCGGGCCGCGCCTTCGAGCCCGGCGACGTGCTCCTGTTCCGCTTCCGCGAACACCTGCCCGCGAAGCACTGCGCCATCGCGACCTCGTCCGATACCATGGTCCACGCCCACGACGGCGCCGCCGTCTGCGAGGTCGCGATCAAGCCGTGGTGGGGGCGGCATCTCGCAGCGGTGTTCCGGTTCCCCTGATTGACGGTGCCTGGGCCGGCTCGACTCTCCTCATGGTGGGGAGGCGCGAAGCGCCGTCTCTGACCACGTACGTCCGCTGCGCAGCCCAGGTGCGTCCTTCGAGACGCGGTCTTGCGGACCGCTCCTCAGGATGAGGAGGGCTGCGGGTTGCCTGCATAGACCGATGGAAGAATAGCCCATGGCCACGCTCGTCCTCTCCACCGTCGGCTCGGTCCTCGGCGGCGCGGTCGGCGGGCCGGTCGGGGGCGCGATCGGGCGCGTTCTTGGGAGCGCGGTCGGCGCGTTCGTAGACGGCGCGCTCGCCGGCCGCGACAGCCCGCGCTTCGTCGAGGGGCCGCGGCTCAAGGACCTCGACGGGCTCGCCTCGACCGAAGGGGCGCCGATTCCACGCGTCTACGGGCGCGCCCGCATCGGCGGGCAGCTCATCTGGGCGACGCGGTTCGAGGAGGTTGCGAACACCACCGTCGAGCGCTCGGGCGCGCGCGGCGGCAAAGGCGGCTTGGGCACGAGCGGCGGTCAGAAGACCGTGCGCACCACCTACGCCTATTTCGCGAACCTCGCGATCGGCCTCTGCGAGGGCCCCGTCGGCTTCGTGCGGCGGGTGTGGGCGGACGGGCGCGAGCTCGACCTCACGACGCTGACGATGCGCCTGCACCGCGGGACCGAGGACCAGCCGCCGGACCCGCTGATCGTCGCCAAGGAAGGGGTCGAGAACGCGCCCGCCTACCGCGGCCTCGCCTATGCGGTGTTCGAACGGCTTCCGCTCGAGCCGTTCGGCAACCGGGTGCCGCAGTTCTCGTTCGAGGTGGTGCGCCCCGTCGAGGGTTTGGCCTCGATGGTGCGCGCCGTGTGCCTGATCCCGGGCGCGGGGGAGTTCGCCTACGAGACCGCGCCGGTTGTTCAAGCCTTTGGCTTCGGCGTGTCGCAACCCGAGAACCGGCACCAGCTCCAGGCCGACGCCGACGTGGCCGCCTCCCTCGACGCGCTCACGGCGCTGTGCCCGAACCTCAACAGCGTGTCGCTCGTCGCGAGCTGGTTCGGCGACGACCTGCGCGCCGGCCACTGCACGGTCGCGCCGCGGGCGGAGAGTGCCGTCAAGGTCGCGAACGCGGAATGGTCGGCCGCGGGCCTGACGCGGGCGACGGCCCGCGCCGTCTCGCAGGCCGGCGGCGCGCCCGCCTACGGCGGCACGCCCTCCGACCTGAGCGTCGTGCGGCTGATCCGGGAACTCAAGGATCGCGGTCTGAAAGTGATGCTCTATCCCTTCGTCATGATGGACGTGCCGGTCGGCAACGGGCTGCCCGACCCGTGGACGGGCACGCTGAGCCAGCCGCCCTATCCCTGGCGCGGGCGCATCGTCTGCGACCCGGCGCCGGGCCGTCCCGGGACGATCGACGGGACCGCCGCAGCCGCGGCGCAGGTCGCGGCGTTCTTCGGCACGGCCGCGCCTGCAGACTTTTCGGCCGCGGGCGAGGCCGTGGCCTACGCCGGCCCCGACGAATGGAGCTTCCGCCGTCACGTCCTGCACTATGCGCACCTGGCGCTCGCGGCGGGAGGCGTGGACGGCTTCGTCATCGGCAGCGAGCTTGTCGGACTCACCCGCGTGCGCTCGACACCGGGCGCCTATCCGGCCGTGACGCAGCTCTGTGAATTGGCCGTAGATGTGCGCGCCGTGCTCGGTGCGGCAACGAAGATCACCTATGCGGCGGACTGGACCGAGTACGGTGCGCATGTGCTCGGCGGCGGTGGCGAAGTGCGCTTCCCGCTCGACCCGCTCTGGGCGCACCCTGCGGTCGACGCGGTCGGGATCGACTTCTATCCGCCGCTCGCCGATTGGCGCGACGGGCCGGATCACGCGGATCTCGTCGAGGCGCGCAGCGCCTACGATCTCGATTACCTGCGCGCCCGCGTTGCCTCCGGCGAGGCCTTCGACTGGTTCTATCCGAGCGACGCCGACCAGCGCGCACAGGCACGCGTCCCCATCATCGACGGAGCCTACGGCAAGCCGTGGGTCTTCCGCGCGAAGGACCTCATGGGATGGTGGTCGAGCCCGCACGTGGAGCGCGCTGGCGGTGTCGAGACCGCCGCGACCGTTTGGGTGCCGCACGGAAAGCCGATCTGGCTCACCGAGACCGGGGTGCCGGCCGTCGACAAGGGTGCGAACGCGCCGAACGTCTTCCCCGATCCGAAATCATCCGAGAACGCGGTGCCACTGTTCTCCCGCGGCACCCGCGACGACCTGATCCAGGCCCGCGCCCTGGAAGCGATCCTCTCCCGCTTCGACCCGGCGCTACCCGGCCATCCGGCCGGCGCGAACCCGGTCTCGCCGGTCTACGGCGGGCCGATGGTCGACCCGGAGCATGTGTTCGTGTGGGCCTGGGACGCGCGGCCCTTTCCGGCCTTCCCAGACTTCGACCTCGTCTGGGCAGACGCTGCGAATTGGCAGACCGGGCACTGGATCACCGGACGCCTCGAAGGCTTGGCCCTCGACCGCCTCGTCGCCGCGGTGCTCGCCGACTTCGACCTCGAAGCCCCGGCGGAGCTTGCCGTCGACGGCTTTTTGGACGGCTACGTCATCGACCGCCCGATGTCGGCCCGCGAGGCGCTCGAGCCGCTCGCGCGGCTCTATGGCATCGACGCCGTCGCGCGCGCGGGCGCTTTCGCCTTCAGGGGGCGGGGCGGCAGGGCCGCGACCGCGATCGCGGCCGACGACCTCGTGACGAGCGGCCGCGACCCGGTGCTGCGGCTCGTGCGGGCGCAAGAGACCGAGCTGCCGCGCCAGATCGAGCTCGGCTTCACCGACGCTGAGGCGGACTACCGCCGCGCCGCGGTCGCGTCGCGGCGCCTTGCCGGCATGAGCCGGCGCGAGACCCGGGCCGACGCTGCCGTGGTGACCCGCCGTCCGCAAGCGCAGCGCCTTGCCGACGCTTGGCTCCAGGACCTCTGGGCCGGGCGCGAGACGGCGGAGTTCGCGCTGGCGCGGCGCCATCTCGCGATCGAGGCTGGCGACATGCTGTGGCTTCCGACCGACGCCGGGCCGCGGCTGCACCGGGTCGTCCGCGTCGCCGACGGCCTGTCGCGCAGCATCTCGACCCGGGCTGCGGAGCCCTCCATGTTCGACGCGCCGGCCGGTGAGATGACAAGGCTGCCGCGCCGCCCGCCGCCGCTGGCCGGAGCCCCGGAGCCGGTCGTCTTGGACCTCCCCGTCGCGCGGGGAGAGCCGACGGTTCTGCAATACCTCGCCGTCGCGGCCGATCCCTGGCCCGGGGCCGTCGCGGTGTGGCGAGCGGGCGAGACCGGCTTCGCGTTCGACCGCGCGATCGATCTGCCGGCGGCCATCGGGCGGACGCTGACTCCGCTGCCGCCGGGGCCGCTCTGGCGCTGGGATACCACCTCCGTGGTCGACGTCGTGCTCGCCCGCGGGACGATCGCTTCGGTCGGCGACGAGGAGGCGCTCGGCGGCGCGAACCTCTTCGCCGTCAGGGGAGGGGACGGGCGCTGGGAAATCATCTCGGCCGCCCGCGCCGAACTCATCGCCGAAAAGACTTTTCGGCTCTCCCGCCTCCTGCGCGGGCTCGCCGGCAGCGAGCCGGAGGCCGCGCGCACGCTTGCCCCCGACGCCACGATCCTGCGCCTCGACGAGGCGGTCACGCCGCTCACCGAGGCCCTCGCGGATCTCGGTGTCGCGCGGCGCTACCGCGTCGGCCCGGCCGACCGCGACCATGCCGACCCGTCCTATGCGGAGGTCGCCGCGACCGCGACCGGCGATACGCTGCGCCCGCTCGCGCCGGTCCACGTGCGGGCGCGGCGGGACGCGGACGGGGTCCATGTCACATGGATCCGCCGCGCCCGCCGCGACGCCGACGCGTGGGAGCCGGTCGAGGTCCCGCTGGCCGAGGAGGCGGAGCGCTACGAAGTCGACGTCCTCGACGGTGCGGCCGTGAAGCGCACGCTGACGAGCGCGGCGCCCGAGGCGCTCTATCCGGCCGCCCAGGAACTCGCCGACTTCGGCTCCCCGCGGGCCACGCTCTCGCTCCGCGTCGCCCAGATGAGTGTCGCCGTCGGGCGCGGGTTCGAGCGGATCGTGACGGTGACGATCGACTGATCACTTCGCACGGTTGTCCCGGCCGAAGCGAAGCGAAGAGCCGGGACCCCACGGGCTCGGGTCGCTGTGGGTGAGGATAGCCGCTGGCGCGGCTTCCGGGACGACTCCGCGTGAAAGACAGGACTGTTCAATGACCACCACGCCCCACCTCTCGCTACCGCTGATCGCGGCGGCGCAGGCGCAGAAGCACGTCACGCACAACGAGGCGCTCCTTGCCGTCGATGCCCTGCTGCACTGCGCCGTAAAGGACAAGGACCTCGCCGCGCCGCCGGTCTCGCCTGCCGAGGGCGACCGCTACATCGTGGCGGCGTCCCCGACCGGCGCCTGGGCCGGCAAGGCTGGGCAAGTGGCTGCCCGGCAGGACGGCGTCTGGCGCTTCTATGCACCTCAGGCCGGCTGGATCGCTTTCGTGGTCGATGAGATGCAACTCTACCATTTCGACGGCATCGCCTGGGCGCCCGGCATCCTCGCCATCACGAACCTGCAGAACCTCGCGCTTCTCGGCGTCGGCGCCATGGCCGACACCGGAAATCCGCTCAGCACCAGGCTCAACAACGTGCTGCACGCGGCGAAGACAATCGCGGAGGGCGGCACCGGCGACGTCCGGGTGAAGCTGAGCAAGGAAGCCGCCGCCAAGACGGCATCGCACCTCTTCCAGACGAACTTCTCGAGCCGGGCGGAGCTCGGGCTCACGGGCGACGATAACTTCCACATCAAGACCTCGGCCGACGGATCGGGCTGGGTCGATGCGCTCGTGCTCGCGGCGGCGACGGGTAACGCAAGCCTTGGCGGCGCGCTCACGATCGCGGGCGCGCTCGCCGGCGCGACGACCGGAACGTTCTCGGGACTGCTTTCGCTGTCGGGCGGCGCCAGCGTCCTCGGCGGGAACTCCCTTAACCTCTATGAGGCCAGCAACGCTAACGGTTGGCGCTTCAGGAACGTCTCCAGCACCCTGAAGCTCACTTATCTTCCGACGTCGGGGGACGCCCTCGCGCTCGACCCCGCAGGGCGCATCGGCCTGCAGGGCGGGACGACGAATGCGAGCGTCCGCGTCCACAACTCGTTCCCGCAAGATGAGTTCGGCCTCGTCGTGGAGGCGGCGCACGCGGCGTTCACGAAGAGCAACATACGCCTCCAGTCCAGCCGCGCGCAGAGCACGGCCTACAATTTCCTGGACTGTATATCGGGCGCGGCCGGCGCGCTCGATTTCGAGACGGTCCTTCGCGGCGACGGCAACAATTTCTGCGACGGCGCCTGGACTGGCGGCGGCGCGGACCGCGCCGAGATGCTGCCGTGGGCGGCAGGTGTCGCGACGTGGGACGATCATCCCTGGTACACGACCGTCGTCCTCGAGCACGGCTATATCCGCCCGGCGACCGCCGATGACGACCCACGCCGGATCATCGGCGCCGTGTCGCCGACTTACGACAGCCTCGGCAACAACCCGCTGAACTGGCCCGGGCGCTGGGAGCTCGACGGGAGCGGGCGCCCGGTCGAGATCGAAGTCGTCTACGTCCAATGGCAGGAGGACGAAACCAGTCCCGATCTCCTGCCGACCGGGCGCAGCATCGACCGCCTCTACGTCGACGGCGAGCCGCCCCGCGGGAGCAAGGCCCCGTGTCTTCCGGCTGACGTGGTGGTGCCGGGTCACGCCGAGCGGCACGTCGTGAGGGAGAAGCTGCGTTCGGGCACCTTCATCCCCGGCATCCCCTACGCCACCCGGCTCGAGCGGCCGAAGGAATGGGCGCCGATCGGGCTCCTCGGGATCCTGCGCGTCGGCAAGGACCGGCCGGTCAATCCGGCGTGGGTCGCCTACCGACGCGCCGCCGCTTACGACGAATACCTCGCCTTCCCGGCGGTGCCGCCGGAGAGCATCCTGAGGGCGCCCTCGGCCATCGCGTTCCGGGAGAGGTTGACCGGGCCGGAGCGGCTATCCCTCATCGAGGCCGCCCGCACCGACGCCGTCCTGATGGACATCCTGCTCGCGTTCGCGGCAGCGCAGACGATCGATCCGTCCGATCCGCGAACGCGGGAGGCCATGGCCTACATCGTCGGCCAAGGTCACCTCTCGGATGAGCGGGCCGCCGAGATCCTCGCCGCCTGACTGAGGCGCGAAGCGCCGTCTCGGACCGCTTGCTCCCGGCGCCGCTTCCCTGCCCGGAACTACCCCGTTCAGGCCGCATTCAGTCCCCGAAAGGCAGCGTCTTTGCCATGCGTTCGTTGTGGATCGGAGCGGCCCTCCTCGGGTGGCTCGGCGTCGCGCACGCCGAACGCCGTGCCGGGATGCTCGACTGCCTCCACCCGGGTGAGATGCGGGAGACGGTCGCCGACAACAAGGTCGTGGCGCCGGCGATGGCCGTCGTCACGGCGCGGCACGCGGTGCCGGGCGCCGAGATCGTCCGGGCGAACCTGTGCCGGGTCGAGAACCATCTCCTCTACATCATCATGGCCCTTCGCCGGGACGGGCGCTTCGTGTACGTCACGATCGACGCCGTCTCCGGCAGGGTCAAAACGGTGCAATAGGATTCCCCAGCGTGCGTCTTCTCGTCGTCGAGGACGACAAAAACCTCAACCGCCAGATCGTCGCCGCCCTCGAGGGGGCAGGCTACGCCGTCGACAAGGCCTTCGACGGCGAGGAGGGCGGCTTCCTGGGCGAGACCGAGCCCTACGACGCCATCATCCTCGACCTCGGCCTGCCGAAGGTCGACGGCGTCTCCGTGCTCAACGCTTGGCGCCGCGCCGGGATGAAGGCGCCGGTCATCATCCTGACGGCGCGCGACCGCTGGAGCGACAAGGTCACGGGCTTCGACGCCGGCGCCGACGACTACGTCACGAAGCCGTTCCACATGGAGGAGCTCCTGGCGCGCATCCGCGCGCTGCTCCGCCGTGCCACCGGCCATGCCTCGAGCGAGATCGTCTGCGGCCCGGTCCGCCTCGACACGCGCTCCGGCCGGGTCGCGGTCGAGGGCAGCCCCGTCAAGCTCACCTCGCACGAGTACCGGCTCTTGTCCTACCTCATGCACCACGCCGGCCGCATCGTCTCGCGCGCGGAGCTGACCGAACACCTCTACGACCAGGACTTCGACCGCGACTCGAACACCATCGAGGTGTTCGTCGGGCGCCTGCGTAAGAAGCTCGGGGTCGAGCTGATCCAGACGGTGAGGGGCCTCGGCTATCTCGTCGAGCCCGCCGCAAAGGAGTAGCGGAGTGGCCGCCGCCCGGGTCCTGGCCGGCCGGTCGATCGCGGTCCGTCTCGCGGCCTCAGCGCTGTTCTGGAGTTTCCTGATCCTCCTCGTCGCCGGGCTGATCCTCTCGGCGCTCTACCGCGAGACGACGGAGCGCGCCTTCGATGCGCGCCTCCTGGTCTACGCCACCGACCTCGCTTCGGACCTCGTCACGCAGGGCAACCCGGACCAGCGCGAGCTCGGTACCCTCGGGGACCCGCGCTTCGACCTGCCGCTCTCGGGCTGGTACTGGCAGGCCGGCCAGCCGGACGCGCCCCCCCGCGACATCCGCTCGTCGCGCTCTCTCTTCGGCGCTCAGCTCACGGGCCTCGTGCCGCCCGGCGACTCGAGCCGCTTCGGCGAGATCCGAAAAGGCTACCGCAAAGGCCCTGAGGATCGGATGCTGCGGATCGTCGAGCGCGACATCGACCTCGGCGAGGACGGGCGCTACGTGGTCCGCGTCGCCGGTCCCGCCGACGAGATCGCGACCGAGGTCCGCCGCTTCATCGTCTCCCTGACGATCACCTTCGTCCTCCTCGGCATCGCGCTCGGGGCGACGACGCTGTTGCAGATCCGTTTCGGCCTCGGGCCGCTGACGAAGCTGCGCAGCGCGCTCAGCGCGATCCGCCGTGGCGAGGCCGAGCGCATCCCCGGCGAGTACCCGCGCGATATCGCGCCCCTCGCCCAGGAGCTCAACCTCCTCCTCGACACCAATCGCGAGATCCTCGATCGGGCCCGCACCCAGGTCGGCAACCTTGCCCACGCCCTGAAGACGCCGCTCAGCGTGATCGTCAACGAGGTCGGGACAGCCCCCGACGAGGTCGCCGCGAAAGTGCGCGAGCAGGCGCGCCTCATGCGCGACCAGGTGAACTACCACCTCGACCGCGCCCGCGCCGCGGCGCTCGCCGGCACGCTCGGCACCGTCACCGAGGCCGAGCCCGTCATCGCCGGCCTCGCCCGGACCTTCCAGAGGATCTACCAGGACAGGACGGTCGCGATCGCGACCGCGATCCCGCCCAGCACGCGCTTCCGCGGTGAGCGGCAGGATCTCGAGGAGATGATCGGCAACCTCGTCGACAACGCCTGCAAGTGGGCGGCGGCCCGGGTCGAGGTCTCGGCCGAGACCGTGCGCGAGGGCGACCGCGCCTGGCTGCGCGTCACGATCGACGACGACGGCCCAGGTCTCCCGGACGAGGCCCGCGCCGCCATGCTCGAGCGCGGCCGGCGGCTCGACGAGACGAAGCCCGGCTCCGGCCTCGGCCTTTCGATCGTCGGCGACCTCGCGGCGCTCTACCGCGGCATGCTCACTCTCGACCGCTCTCCGCTTGGCGGCCTGCGCGCGGTGCTCGAGCTGCCGGGCGATGCGGGATGACCGCATGTCGGGACGTGCACAACGGCACCGAGGAGCCGGCGAAGCTCGCGCGCCGTCGCGCACAACGCGTCGCCGCCGTCCGCATCGAGCCATCCCGGTCGGCGCTCCAGGCCGCGAAGCCCGCGCCGGAGAGCAAGCCGGCGCGTCCTCGTGTTCGCGACACGGGCGAGGGCTGGTGAGGAGCGCGGCCGCTCCTCAAGGAGAGGTCCTTACGCGTCACCGTGTCGCCCGCTCCCGCCATCGCCAAGAGCCACGTCGCGGTAGATAAAACCGCATGGCGATCTGGGTGATTTTCGCGCTGATGACGGGGGCGGCCGTGCTCGCCGTCCTGTGGCCGCTGTCGCGCGCCCCGGCGCGCGCCGCCGACGAGCGGGTCGAGACGAAGTTCTACCGCGACCAGATCGCCGAGATCGCCCGCGACGAAGAGCGCGGCCTCCTCTCGCCGGCCGAGGCCGAGGCCGCGAGGACCGAAGCCGGACGGCGGCTCCTGCGCGCCACCGCGGCCGCCCCTCCTTCGTCCGGCGACGCCATGGGCGAGCCGGCGCTCCGCCGCCGGCGCGCGGTGTCCGCGATCGCGCTCTCCGTGGTACCGCTGCTGGCGCTTGCCATCTACGGCGCCTACGGCTCTCCCCAGCTTCCCTCCCAGCCGCTTGCCGCGCGCCTCGAGGCCGAGCCGCAGCGGGTCGACGTCGCGGCCGCGGTGCAGCGGATTGAGGCCCATCTCGCCGCGCATCCGGACGACGGACGCGGCTGGGAGGTCGTGGCGCCGGTCTACCTCCGCGTAGGCCGCTTCGACGATGCCGCGCGGGCCTATCGGTCCGCGATCCGCCTCCTCGGAGAGACCGCGGCCCGGCTTACGGCCTTCGGCGAGGCGCTCGTCGGCGCGCAGGACGGCGTCGTCTCCGCCGACGCCCGCGCCGCCCTGGAGAAGGCGCTGGCGCTCGAGCCCGCGAACCCGAAGGCGAGTTTCTATCTGGCGCAGGCCGCCGAGCAGGACGGCGATCCCGGGAAGGCCCGCGGCTACTACGCCGGCCTGATCGCGCGCTCCCCTCCCGATGCTCCCTGGCTGCCGCTCGTCCGCGAGCGGATGGCGAAGCTGCCCGCGCCGGACCGGGAGGCGGCCATCCGCGGCATGGTCGAGGGACTGGCGGCCCGGCTCGAAGCGGGCGGCGGCTCTGCCGACGAGTGGTCGCGGCTCGTGCGCTCCTACGCCGTCCTCGGCGAGCGCGAGAAGGCGATCCTGGCCCTCGACAAGGCGCGCCGGGCCGTCGCCGAGAGCACGCCGCAGCGGGACAGCCTCGACGCGCTCGCCCGCGAGCTCAGGCTCGATCTCGAGGCGAAGCGATGACGCGCAGGCAGCGCCGCCTCGCCATGATCGCGACCGCAATCGGTGTGCTCGGCGTGGCGCTCGGCCTCGTGCTCTACGCCATGCGCGACTCGATCGTGTTCTTCCACGCGCCGGCCGATGTCGCGGCGAAGGGCATCAAGCCCGGCACGCGCTTCCGCCTCGGCGGCCTCGTCAAGGAAGGCTCGATCCGGCGCGGCGATAACCAGCAGGTCGCGTTCGAGGTCGTCGACGCGCAGGGCGCGATCCCGGTGCGCTACCAGGGCCTCCTGCCGGACCTCTTCCGCGAGGGGCAGGGCGTCGTCGCCGAAGGCGTTCTCGAGCCGTCGGGCGTCTTCAAGGCCGACACCGTGCTGGCCCGCCACGACGAGACCTACATGCCCCGCGAGGTCGCCGACGCGTTGAAGGCGCAGGGACACTGGCAGGGCGAGAAGCCGCAGGCGAGGCGATGATCGGAGCCGCCCCATGCTGATCGAGGCCGGGCATTTCGCGCTCGCGCTCGCGCTCGGGCTGTCGCTCGTCCAGCTCGTCGTCCCCTTATGGGGAACGCGCGCGAACGATCCTGTGCTGATGGGCGTGGCCTCGCCGGTCGCCCTCGTCGTGTTCGGCTGCGTCGCCTTCGCCTTCGCGGCGCTCGCCAACGCCTATGCGACGTCGGACTTCTCGCTCCTCAACGTCGTCGAGAACTCGCACTCGGCGAAGCCCTTTATCTACAAGCTTTCCGGCGTGTGGGGGAACCACGAGGGCTCGATGCTCCTGTGGGTCCTGATCCTGACGCTGTTCGGCGGGATCGTGGCCGCCGCCCGCAACAGCGTGCCGGCGCGGCTTCGTGCCAACACGCTTGCCGTGCAGGCTGCCGTCACGGCGGCGTTCCTGCTCTTCATCCTGGTCGCCTCGAACCCGTTCACCCGGCTCGACCCGGCGCCGTTCGAGGGCCGGGACCTCAACCCGGTCCTGCAGGACCCCGGCCTCGCGATTCACCCGCCGCTCCTGTACGTCGGCTACGTCGGGTTCTCGATCTCCTTCGCCTTCGCCATGGCGGCGCTGATCGACGGGCGCATCGATGCGGTCTGGGCCCGCGCGGTGCGGCCCTGGACCCTCGCCGCCTGGGTGTTCCTCACGCTTGGAATCGCGATGGGCTCGTACTGGGCCTACTACGAGCTCGGCTGGGGCGGCTGGTGGTTCTGGGACCCGGTCGAGAACGCCTCGCTGATGCCGTGGCTTGCCGGCACGGCGCTCCTCCATTCGACGATCGTGATGGAGAAGCGCGACGCCCTCAAGGTCTGGACGATCCTTCTCGCGATCCTCACCTTCTCGCTGTCGCTCCTCGGCACCTTCCTCGTGCGCTCGGGCGTGCTCACCTCCGTGCACGCTTTCGCGGTCGATCCCGCCCGCGGCATCTTCATCCTCGCGATCCTCACGATCTTCATCGGCGGCTCGCTGACACTCTTCGCGGTTCGCGCGCCGGTGCTGCGGCAGGGCGGCGTCTTCGCGCCGGTGTCACGCGAGGGCGCGCTCGTCCTCAACAACCTGTTCCTCGCCTCGGCCTGCGCGACGGTGTTCGTCGGCACGCTCTATCCCCTCGCGCTCGAGGCGCTGACCGGCACGAAGATCTCGGTCGGCGCACCTTTCTTCAATGCGACCTTCCTGCCCCTCGTTGCACCGCTCCTGCTCCTCCTCCCCTTCGGCCAGACCATGGCCTGGAAGCGCGGCGATCTCTTGGGAGTCGCCCAGCGGCTCTACTGGGCCATGGGGATTGCGGTCGCCGTGGCGCTTGTCCTGATCGCGGTGCGCAGCGGCGGCCCGGTGCTCGCGCCGCTCGGGGTCGGGCTCGGGGCCTTCCTGATCCTCGGCTCCCTCAACGAGATCGTCACCCGCTCGTGGACGCGAGGGAAGCCGCTCGCGACGGCGCTCCTCCGCGCCCGCGGCCTGCCGCGCTCGACCTGGGGCATGGCCTTCGCGCACGCCGGCGTCGGCGTCACCGTGATCGGGATCGCGGCCTCGGCCTGGAGCCACGAGACCATCGCGACCGTGCGCGTCGGCGAGCGCATCGCGGCCGGCTCCTATGTGGTGCGCCTCGACGGCGTCGTGCCGCGCACCGGCCCGAACTACCGCGAGGAGGTCGCGCGCCTCACCGTGTTCCGCGGCGACGAGGAGGTCGGCCCGCTCGAGACCGAGAAGCGCGTCTATACCACCCGCGGCACTCCGACGACCGAGGCCGGCATCATGACGGTTGGTCTCGTCTCCCAAGTCTACGCGAGCTTCGGCGAGCGCCAGGAGGACGGCTCGATCGGCCTGCGGCTGTTCTACAAGCCGCTCGTGCTGCTGATCTGGCTCGGCGCCGTCGTCATGGCCTTCGGCGGCGCGGTGTCGCTCACCGACCGCCGCTTCCGCATCGGCGCGCCGGCGCGAGCAAAGGCCGCGCCGCTCGCCGTGCCGGCGGAGTAGCTCCATGCGTCCGGCTACGGTCGCCGCGCTCCTGCTTTCGCTCACCGCCCCCGCCCTCGCGGTCCAGCCCGACGAGATTCTGCCGGACCCCGCCCTCGAGCGGCGAGCCCGCGCCATCTCGGCGGATTTGCGCTGCCTCGTGTGCCAGAACCAATCGATCGACGAGTCCGACGCACCCCTCGCCCGCGACTTGCGCATCCTCGTGCGCGAGCGCCTGAAGGCCGGCGACCCGGATGCCGCCGTGCGCGATTTCGTGGTGCGGCGCTACGGCGATTTCGTGCTGCTGCGCCCCCGCTTCGCCCTCCACACCGCGCTGCTCTGGCTCGCCCCCGCCTTCGCGCTCGGCTTCGGCGCCCTCGGGCTCGTCCTGGCGCTGCGCCGGCGGCGCGGCGCGGCGCCGGCCCCCCTCACCGCGGAGGAACAGGCGGCGCTCGCGCGAGCGCTCGAGGACGGCGCGCCAGCCCCCAAAGGTTAACAAGAGTTCATGCTCCGGCGACCCCGCCGTAAGGGGCGATGTCCTATCGTCCGGGCTTAGTTCTCTCCGGCTTCACCCCCCTGGCCAGGAGGGAACCGGGTACGGGCGCCGGGCCATCATCAGTCGCCCCCCAGCCGGCTCGGCGTCCTGCCTGCGGCAGGTCGGACATCCTCCACGTCCGGCCTGCCGCCTGCTTCCGTTTGGCCCTATGCTGGCGCCCCATGCGGATTCTCATCATCGAGGACGACCGCGAGGCGGCATCCTACCTCGTCAAGGCGTTTCGCGAGGCCGGACACGTGGCGGACCACGCCGCCGACGGGCTCGACGGCTACGCCATGGCGCGCGAGGCGTCCTACGACGTCCTCGTCGTCGACCGCATGCTGCCGAAGCTCGACGGGCTCTCGCTCATCCGCTCGCTGCGCGAGCAGGGCGTCGACACCCCCGTCCTGATCCTCTCGGCTCTCGGCCAGGTCGACGACCGGGTGAAGGGCCTGCGTGCCGGCGGCGACGACTATCTCTCCAAGCCCTACGCCTTCTCCGAGCTTCTCGCCCGCGTCGAGGTGCTGGTGCGCCGCCGCGCCGCTTCCGCCTCGAGCGAGCCGACCGCCTACCGCGTCGCCGACCTCGAGCTCGACCGCCTGTCCCATCGCGTGACGCGGGGCGGCGCCGAGATCGTGCTCCAGCCGCGCGAGTTCCGCCTGCTCGAGTACCTGATGAAGAACGCCGGGCAGGTGGTGACCCGCACCATGCTCCTCGAGCACGTCTGGGACTACCACTTCGACCCGCAGACCAATGTCATCGACGTGCACGTCTCGCGCCTGCGGTCGAAGATCGACAAGGGCTTCGAGCGCCCTCTCATCCACACCATCCGGGGCGCCGGCTACATGGTCCGCGACAGCGGCGGGGCGAAGGCGTGACCGCCCTCGGCAAGCTCCTGCGCTCGACGGCGTTCCGGCTGCTGCTCGCCTATCTCCTCGTCTTCACCGTCTTCGCGTTCTTCACCATCGGCTATGTGGCCTGGAACGCCGGGCGCGTCCTCGACGACCAGATCGTCGGCACGATCGAGGCCGAGATCACGGGCCTCTCCGAGCAGTACCGGCTCGGGGGCTTGCGCCGCCTCGTCGCCATCGTCGAGCGCCGGGCAAGGCAGCCCGGCGCGTCGCTCTACCTCCTCGCCACCCCAGCGGGCGAGCGCATCGCCGGGAACGTGGACGAGATCCCGCCGTCGGTCTCGGCGCGGCCGAGCCAGGCGGACGCCAGGCCCTGCATCGGCGAGGAGCCCGGCTGCCTTTACCGCGAGACGCCCTACGGCCGCGCCGGGGACCCGGACACCGCCTCGCACGAGGCGATCGTGCGCGTGTTCACGCTCACCGGCGGCTTTCGTCTCCTCGTCGGGCGCGACGTGGAGGAGCGGACACGCCTGCGCGAGGTGATCCGGCGCGCCTTCGGCTGGTCGCTGCTCCTCGTCGGGGCGCTCGGCGTCCTCGGCGGGTGGTTCGTGACGCGGCGGGTGCTGAGGCGCGTCGACGACATGACCGAGACGACGCGCACCATCATGGCGGGCGACCTCAACGGGCGGCTCGCCGTGCGCGGCTCCGGCGACGAGTTCGACCGGCTGGCGCAGAACCTCAACGCCATGCTCGACCGCATCGGCGAGCTCATGACCGGCATGCGCGAGGTCTCGGACAACATCGCGCACGATCTCAAGACGCCGCTGACCCGCCTGCGCAACAAGGCGGACGAGGCGCTGCGCAACGCCCGCACCCCGGAGGAGCTGCGCGCCGCCCTCGAGGCCACGATCGAGGAGAGCGAGAACCTCATCCGCATCTTCAACGCCCTCCTGATGATCGCCCGGCTCGAGGCCGGCAACGCCCGCGAGACGCTTGCCGGCTTCGACGCCGCGGAAGTGGCGCGCAGCGTCGCCGAGCTGTACGAGGCCGTCGCCGAGGAGGCCGGCGTGCCGCTCGAGGTCGCGGTCGAGCCCGACCTCCCCGTCCACGGCAACCGCGAGCTCCTGGGGCAGGCGGTCGCGAACCTCCTCGACAACGCGCTGAAATACGGGCGTCCCGCGGACGCCGCCGTCGCGCCGCTCGTGAGCGTCTCGGCCGCGAAGAGCGGCGGCCACGTCGCGATCGCGGTCGCGGACCGCGGCTCAGGGATCCCCGAAGCCGAGCGCGGGCGCGTGACCGAGCGCTTCGTGCGCCTCGAAAGCGCCCGCTCCCGCCCGGGCTTCGGGCTCGGCTTGAGCCTCGCCGCTGCGGTCGCACGGCTGCACGAGGGCGCGCTGCGGCTCGAGGACAACGCGCCTGGCCTGCGCGCCGTGCTGGAGCTGCCGCTGTCCTCGCCTCTCCCGCTCGCGGGAGAGGCCGAGTCGCCAAGCGACCGGGCGAGGGGCGGCGGTGGGGTTGAGCCCTCCGTCCGGACGCCGTAACCCTCGCCCGGTGAACGACTCCACCTCGACCACGGACACGCGCCCGCTCGCCGCGCGCATCGCGAAGGCGCCGTCCCCCCGCGACCGCAAGCGCGCGAAGGCGAGGCTCGCCGATCTTGTCGCGCGGGTCGGGAGCGAGCCGGAGGCGGGCGGGCTCGCGGAGCTTCTGCGCGGAGGTCCCTTCTTCGACCTCGTCACGGCGCTCGCCGACCATTCCCCCTTCCTTTGGCGGCTTGCGTTCCAGGACCCGGCGCGGCTCCATCGTCTCGCGACCGCCGCTCCGGAGGAGGCGCACCGCTCGATCGTCGAGCGCCAGCGCGGCGTCGCGCGGCGTTTCGCGGCCCAGGAAACCGCCCGCGATGCGGTCGTGCGCGAGCTGCGGCGGAACCGCGCCGCGCACGCGCTCCTAGTCGGTCTCGCCGACGTCGGCGGCCTCTGGAGCGTCGACGAGGTCACGGGCGCGCTCACCGCTTTCGCCGACGCGTCGGTGCAGGGCGCGCTCGGCGTCGTCCTCGCCGAGGCCGTGGCGAGCGGCAAGATCGCGCTCCCCGATCCCGACGATCCCGGACGCGGCTCGGGCTTCGTGATCCTGGCCCTCGGCAAGCACGGCGCCGGCGAGCTGAACTACTCGAGCGACATCGACCTCGTCGTGTTCTTCGACGCCGCCGCGGCGCCGCTCGCCGACGGCGTCGAGCCGACGACCTTCTACACCCGGGTCGCCAAGGAGCTCGCGCGGCTCCTCCAGGAGCGCACGGCGGACGGCTACGTGCACCGGGTCGACTACCGCCTGCGCCCCGATCCCGGCTCGACCCCGACCGCGGTGTCGCTCGCCTCCGCCTACACGTACTACGAGACCGTCGGCCAGAACTGGGAGCGCGCGGCCCTCATCAAGGCCCGCCCGATCGCCGGCGACATCGCCCTCGGCGAGCGCTTCCTCGCCGACCTCACGCCGTTCATCTGGCGCAAGTACTTCGACTTCGCCTCGATCGCCGACGTGCACGCCATGAAGCGGCAGATCCACGCCGTGCGCGGCCATGACCGCATCGCGGTCGCGGGCCACGACATCAAGCTCGGGCGCGGCGGCATCCGCGAGATCGAGTTCTTCGTGCAGACGCAGCAGCTCGTGTTCGGCGGCCGCCGCCCGGCCTTGCGCGGGAGGCGTACCCTCGACATGCTCGCGGCGCTCCATGACGAGGGCTGGATTACCGCGAAGGCGCGCGACGAACTCGCCGCGTCTTATCGCTTCCTGCGCTCGGTCGAACATCGCCTCCAGATGGTCGCCGACGAGCAGACGCAGCGCCTGCCGTCCGATCCGGATACCCTCAAGGGCTTCGCGAAGTTCTGCGGCTTCCCGAGCCTCAAGGCGTTCGAGACCGTGCTGTGCCGGCACGCCGGCCGCGTGCAGGCTCACTACGCCCTCCTGTTCGAGGAAGGGCCGGAGCTGACCTCGGAGGTCGGCAATCTCGTCTTCACCGGCACGACGGATGACCCCGAGACCCTCGCGACGCTCCGCCGCCTCGGCTTCAGGGAGCCGGAGCGCGCGGCCGAGACCGTGCGCGGCTGGCACTTCGGCCGCCGCCCGGCCGTGACGAGCCCGCGCGCCAGAGAAGTCCTGACCGAGCTCGTCCCGGCCCTGCTCGCGGCGCTCGGCGGGACGGCGGACCCGGACGCGGCGCTCGCCGCCCTCGACCGCGCCTTCGGGCGCATGCCGGCGGCCGTCGAGCTGATGACGATCCTGCAGTCGCACGACCGCCTGCGCCTCCTCTTCGCCGATCTCCTCGGCACGGCGCCGCGGCTTGCCGACGCGGTCGCGCAGAGCCCGCACGTCCTCGACACCATCATCGATCCGACCTTCAGCGAGCCGGTCACCGACGAGCGCCGCATCGAGGGCCGCGTGCGCGGGCTCATCGGCAGCCCCGCCCACTTCGAGGACTTTTTGGACCGCGCCCGCGACGCCGCGCGGCAGATCCGTTTTCTGGCGGGTGCGCGGCTCCTCTCAGGCGTGTTCTCTCCCGACCAGGCAGGCCAGGCCTACGCCGCCATCGCCGACGCGGTGATCCGCGCGACCCTCGAGGCGGTGCTGAAGGAATTCGAGACGGAGCACGGCAGCGTTCCGGGCGGGCGCCTCGCCGTCGTCGGCCTCGGCCGTCTCGGCTCGCGGGAGCTGACGGCCGATTCCGACCTCGACCTCGTGGTCCTCTACGATTTCGACGAGGCGCGGCGCGAGAGCTCAGGCCCGCGCCGGCTCGACGCCGTCGTCTACTACACGCGCCTCACGCAACGCCTCGTCTCGGCGCTCACCGCCCCGACCCGCCGCGGGCGGCTCTACGAGGTGGATCTCCGCCTTCGCCCGCACGGCGGCAAGAGCCCGCTCGCGGCGCAATTCAAGGGTTTCATCGCCTACGAGCGCAGCGAGGCGGAGCTGTGGGAGCACATGGCGCTCACCCGCGCCCGCGTGATCGGCGGCGACGAGGCGTTCGGCCGCGAGGTCGCCAAGGCCATCGCCGACATCGTCGGCTGCCGGCGCGAGCCTGAGAAGGTCGCAGCCGAGGTGCGCGCCATGCGCGACCTGATCGCCAGGGAGAAGGGCGACGGGGATCCCTGGGACCTGAAGCTCGCGACAGGCGGCCTTACCGACCTCGATTTCGTCGCGCAGGCCCTCGTCCTCGCCCGCGGCGCCGAGCACCCGTCCCTCGTCGGCCGGCCGACCCGCGCGGTGCTGTCGGAGGCGGGCCGGCTCGGCCTCTTGGCCGAGCGGGACGCGCGCACGCTGGCCGAGGCGCATGCGCTGTTCACGGGCGTGTTCCAGTGGCAGCGGCTCGCGATCGAAGGCCCCTTCGACGCCGCCGCGGTGCCTCCCGCGATCCTGCAGCGGCTCGCGGCGGTGGCGGGCTTGCCCGACGCAAAGGTGCTGCTCGACCACATGAACAGGACGCGGGGCGAGGTGCGGGCGATCTTTTCGCGCACGCTCGACCACCTCTCCCTCCGGGAGAGGTGAATCAATGCACCGTCTCGGCGCGCTCCGGCGGCGGCGCCGCGGCGTGGCGCGGGAGGTGCACCATCACGACGGTGCCGAGGCCCTGCTGCGAGCGGATGCGCAGACCGCCGCCGTGGAGTTCGGATAGGGAGCGGGCGATCGCGAGACCGAGCCCCGATCCTTTGTGGCTCTTCGAGAACTCGGTCTCGACCTGCTCGAAGGGACGCCCGAGCTTGCCGAGGGCGTCCCTCGGGATGCCGATCCCGCCGTCCTCGACGTAGATGTTGATCGCGTCGCCGGCCGAGCGGGTTCTGACCGCGATGCGACCGCCCTGCGGCGTGAACTTCACCGCGTTGTCGAGGAGGTTCACGAGGATCTGGTGCAGCGCGCGCTCGTCGGCCGGCACCGTCGCGCCGGCAAGGCCCTCGACCGTGAATTCGAGCGCCTTCGCCCTTGCCCGCTCGGCGACGAGCTTGAGGGCCCGCTCGACCGCGGCCTCGACCGAGACCTGCTTCACGGCGAGCCGCACACGGCCGGCCTCGATCCGCGACATGTCGAGGATGTCGTTGATGACCGAGAGGAGGTACTGCCCGCTCGCGCGGATGTCGCGGCAGTACTCGGTGTACTTCTCGCAGCCGAGCGCGCCGAACATGCCGCTCTGCATCACTTCCGCGAAGCCGAGGATCGCGTTGAGCGGCGTGCGCAACTCGTGGCTCATGTTGGCGAGGAACTCGGACTTCGCCCGGTTGGCGCTCTCGGCATCCGCCTTCTGCTCGAGGTAGCGCTCGGCGAGGTCGGCGAGCTGCTGCGTCTGCAGCTCGAGCGTCTGGCGCGATTTCTTCAGGTCCGTGACGGTGGCGATGAGCTGGCGCTCGGACTGGAGGAGCTTCTCCTCGTGGCGCTTCAGGGTCGTGATATCGGTGCCGACCGAGACGTAGCCGCCATCCTTGGTGCGGCGCTCGTTGATCTGGAGCCAGCGCCCGTCGCCGAGCTGCGCCTCGAAGGTGCGGGCCCCGACCTTGCAGCCGTTCTCGCTGACAAGGCGGTGCCGGACGACCGGCGGCTGCGAGCCCTTCATCACCTCGGCGTAGTCCTTGCCTGCGACTGCGAGGTCGGGCGGGAGGTCGTGCAGCGTCTGGAACTTCGAGTTGCACAGGACGAGCCGGTTGTCGGCGTCCCAGAGCACGAAGGCTTCCGAGATCGCGTCGACCGCGTCGCGCAGGCGCGCGTCGGCCTTCGCCGAATGCTCCGCGAGCGCGCGCTGGTCGGTGATGTCAACCGAGATGCCGACGAGGTGCTGGCCGGCGTCGTCGGACTCGCGCATCAGCTCGGCGCGGGCGCGCAGCCACACCCAGGCTCCCGATGCGCTGCGGATGCGGAAGTCGTGGTCGATGACCGAGGCCTTCGACGACGCGAGCCGGTCGGCGAGGCTGTAGAGGTCGCCGTCGTCGCCGTGCACGAGCGCGTTGACCTCGCCGAAGGACATGAACTCCTCGCGCCGCTCGTACCCGAGGAGCTCGTACATCGAGTCCGACCAGTAGATGCGGCCGCGGGCGATGTCCCAATCCCACAATCCGCATCGCCCGCGGCTCAGCGCCGAGTCGATCCGGCGCTTGACTTTATCGCACACCGCGTCGGCGGCGCGCGCGTGGCTCGCCTGGAGCCAATAGGCGCCGCCGAGCCCGACGATCACGAACACCGCGGCGGCGAGGAGAGAGACCTGGCCGACGGTCCGCGTGCGCCAGTCGGCGAGCGCGCCGTCGACGGGGTGGACAACCGCGATCTGCCCCGGCAAGCCGTGGAGGTTGCGAACCGTCGCAAGCGCCGGCGCCTGATCGGCGAGGCCGATCCGCATCACGCCCGCGCGGTCCGCGAACACTGTGAGCGGCTGGGCTTCGCCGAGGAGGTCGCCCAGGGAGCGCGGTCGCGGGCTTTCCGGCGGATAAGCGGCGAGCACGTCGCCTGCCGGGTTCGCGATCAGGAGCATGCGGCCGTTCGCGAGCGCGCCCGGCGGGAGCGAGCGGGCGAGCGCGTCGAGGCGCGCCTGCGCCGGGGCGCCCTCGCCGGCGCCGCCGGCCGCCAGCGCGGCGAGCGTCGCGACGACGTCGATCTCGGAGGCCGCGCCGGCGAGCGCCTCCCGGCGGCTGTGGCCGACCTGGAACCAGGCGCAGACGCCGAGCGTGACGAGGAAGACGCCGAGAAGGGCCGGCACCGAGAGCCGGAGCCAGGGCTCCGCCCGCCTGAGGCGGAAGCTCGGCGCCGGCGAGCGCGTCACTCCCAGGATCGTGCCCGCGCGCGCAGGCACGCAAGCGGCGTCCGCCCCCGCCATCCGCAGCCCTTTCGGATTAACTCGGTCGCCCAGAAGACCGGAGGACGTGCCGCATCGCTCCGAATCACCGTCAATAGAATCACGGAGCGCTGATTTGTCCAGCGCACGCGGGACTCAGCCCCGAAAATTTTGCGTGGACGCGCGTTGCTTGGCCGAGTACTGGGCCGGCAAGATGAATCGCTGGCCTCTTCGGTATAGGTGAAGGTGAGAGTCAGGCGAGCGAGCGCTGCACGATGTCGCTCACGTCGGGCGACAGCGACGGCGCCGCCGCGATGCGGCGGAGCGCGGCCTCGGCCTTGGCACGGCGGCCGCCCTCGACCGTCTTCCAGGTCCCGAACGCCGTGAGGAGCCGCGCCGCGACCTGCGGGTTCAACGGGTCGAGCTCCAGCACGATGTCCGCGACGAACGCGTAGCCTGCGCCGTCCGGCCGGTGGAACTGCGTCGCGTTGCCCATCGCGAAGCTGCCGATCAGCGCGCGCACGCGGTTGGGGTTCGAAAGCGAGAACGCTGGATCGCGCATCAGGCCCTTCACGCGGTCGAGCGTCTCCGGCTCCGGCATGGCGGCCTGGACCGCGAACCACTTGTCAATGATCAGCGGCTCGCTCTCGTAGGTCCGGTAGAAGTCGTCGAAGAGGTCCTGTCGGCGCTCGCCCGACGGTAGGAGGGAGGCGGCCGAGAGCGCCCCGAGGCGCATCGTCATGTTGTCGGCTGCCCGGTACTCCTTCTCGGCGAGGTCGAGCCCGGCCTGCGGGTCGGCGGCGCCGACGAGATGGAGCGCCGCCTGGCGCAGCGACCGGCGCCCGGCGCTGACCGAGTCCGGCGAGTACGGCCCGTCGTCGGCGAGCGCCGCGAGCAGCTCCGCGAGCCGTCCCGTCAGCACGCGGCCGACGGTCGTCCGCGCCGCCTCGCGCGCCGCGAACACCGCCGCCGGATCGACGTCGGTCCCGATCTCCTGGGCGATCTCGGCCTCGCTCGGAAGCGTGAGCACGAGCGCCGCGAAGGCCGGGTCGGCGAGCGCCTCGCGGTCGACGAACGCGGCGAGCGCGGCGCCGAGCCTCTCGGCGGGGCCTTCCTCCGCGCCGCCGGCGCGCGCGCCGCGCACGAGGAAGCGCATGGCGACCGTCTGCCCGGCCTGCCAGCGGTTGAACGGGTCGCCGTCGTGCCGCAGGAGCGCCAGGAGCTCGTCGTCCGAGAGATCGAGCGAGACTTTCACCGGAGCCGAGAAGCCGCGGAACACGGACGGCACCGGCCGCGACGGCACGTCGTGGAAGGTGATGCTGTCGGCGGCGCGATCGAGGACGAACACGCCGTCCTGGTTGACCCGGTTGCACCGGGGCTCCATGGCGCCGCCGTCGAGGGCGACGAGGCCGAGCGCGACGGGCATCGCCATCGGCAGTTTCTCGGCCTGCCCGGGAGTCGCGGGCGTGCCTTGCGCGAAGTCCAGCCGGTACGTGCGGCTCGCCTCGTCGTAATGCCCCGTGACCGCGACGTGCGGCGTTCCGGCCTGCTCGTACCACTTCGCGAAATGCGTCAGGTCCTTGCCCGTGACGTCCGCGAAAGCTGCCAAGAAATCCTCGACGGTCGCGGCCGCGCCGTCGTTGCGCTCGAAGTAGAGGTCCATCCCGCGCCGGAAGGCCTCGTCGCCGATCAGCGTCTTCAGCATGCGGACGATCTCGGCGCCCTTCTCGTAGACCGTCGCCGTGTAGAAGTTGTTGATCTCACGGTACTGCGCCGGGCGCACCGGGTGGGCGAGGGGACCGGCGTCCTCCGGGAACTGCCGTGATCGAAGGGTCTTCACCTCGCTGATGCGGTGCACCGGGCGCGAGCGCATGTCGGAGGAGAATTCCTGGTCGCGGAAGACCGTCAGCCCCTCCTTGAGGCAGAGCTGGAACCAGTCGCGGCAGGTGACGCGATTGCCGCTCCAGTTGTGGAAGTACTCGTGCGCGATGATCGCCTCGATCGCCGCGTAGTCCGCGTCGGTCGCGGTCTCGGGGGAGGCGAGCACGTACCTGTCGTTGAAGATGTTGAGGCCCTTGTTCTCCATCGCCCCCATGTTGAAGTCCGACACGGCGACGACGTTGAACACGTCGAGGTCGTACTCGCGCCCGAACGTCTCCTCGTCCCAGCGCATCGCGCGCTCGAGAGCGTCGAGCGCATAAGATGCGCGCGGCTCCTTGCCGGGCTCGACATGGACCGCGATCCCGACCTTCCGGCCGCTCATGGTGGTGAAGGTCTTCGATACCTTGCCGAGCGCGCCGCCGACCATCGCGAAGAGGTAGGACGGCTTCGGGAAGGGGTCGTGCCAGACCGCGTAGTGACGGCTCGTGCCGGGGGCCTCGCCCGCTTCGACCGGATTGCCGTTGCCGAGGAGCAGCGGCTCCGTCGCGCGGTCGCCCTCGATCCGTGTGGTGTAGACCGCCAGCACGTCGGGACGGTCCAGGAAATAGGTGATGCGGCGGAACCCTTCCGCCTCGCACTGCGTGCAGTAGACGCCACCCGAGCGGTAGAGGCCCATCAGCTTGGTGTTCGCCGACGGGTTCACCTGCGTCTCGACCGTGAGCGTGAACGGGCGTTGTGGGGGCTTCAGGATAGTGAGCGATTGCGGCGTCGCGGCATAGTCACCCGCCGGCAGCGCCCGTCCGTCGATCGCGACGGCGACGAGTTGCAGCTCGTCCCCGTCGAGCACGAGCGGCGCATCCGCCTGGCCTTGCGGATTGGGCCGCAGGGCGAGGTCCGCCGCGATCCGGGTCTCGGTCGGATGGAGCCGGATATCGAGGTCCACCCGATCGATGAGGAAGTCGCTCGGGCGGTAGTCCTCGAGGCGGACGACGGTGGCTGTGTCGGTGCGCATGCGCCGGGTTCCGGAAGGGTTTGGGCCGCCTTATGGCCGAGCCGTGCATGCGGCGCAACGCGGGGTTTCAGCGGCGCCGAGGGGCTCGGCGTGACCGACGACGCGCAGGATCTCACCATGCTCGCGCCGCACGCGGCGCTCGAGGCCGTCCACGAGCTCGTGCACGGCGGCGACGTCGAGCTCCGGATCGACCCGGCAGTGGTAGTTCACGACGAGCCCCGACGGGGTCTCGCGGACCCTCACGTTGTGCACCTCCCGGATCGGCCCCTCCACGGTGTTGGCGGCGAGCGTCGAGGCGACGCGGGCGACCGTCGCGGCGTCGGCCTCGCGGCCTTCGAGGTGGCCGACGGCGAGCGGCTCGATGTGGCTCTCGACCTCGACCTGGGGTCCCAGCTCCTCCTGGATCGCGGCCTCGAGCCGGTCCGCGACCTCGTGCGCCTGGGCGAGGCTCATGGCGCCGTCGACCTCCACGTCGAAGCTCACCGACATCCGGCCTTCGAGGTTCTGCACCGTGATGTGATGGACCGGCACGCGCAGCCGCGCCCCGGTCAGCATCACCCGCTCCATGATCGACTCGTCGTCGAGCTGGACCGGATCCGCCGTGATGGTGAGCTCGGCGTCCGGCAGGTCCCGCGCGACCGCCGCCGCGATCCTCTGCTTGATCGCGGCGACGCGCTCGAGCGGCAGCGTGCGCGACACGGTGACGAGCACCTCGCCGATCGCCCGCCCGCCGGCCGGGCGCACCCTCACCCGCTCGACCGAGACCACGCCGGACACGCCCTCGGCGTGGGCACGGACCTGCTCGGCCAAGCCCTTCGGCGCCGTGTCGAGGAGCGTCGCGAGCGTGCGCCGGGCGAGGCGGAAGCCCGCGACGGCGATGAAAACCGCGACCCCGATCGCGACGAGCGAATCGACCTGCGGGTAGCCGGCGGCCGCGGCGCCGAGCGCCGCGAGCACCAGCACCGAGTTGACAAGATCGGACGAGAAGTGCAGCGCGTCGGCTTCGAGCGCCTCGCTGCCGGTCTCGCGGGCGACGCGGACGAGCGAGCGCCAGCGCCAGGCGTCGATCGCGATCGAGGCGAGGAGCACGCCGACCGCGGCCCAGCCGAACGTCACGTCCGTCTCCCTCGCCCACAGCCGCCGCACGCCCTCGAAGGCGACCGCCCCCGACAGCACGAACAGGAACGCCGTCTCGATCAGGGCGGCGAGCGACTCGACCTTGCCGTGGCCGTAGTGGTGCTCCTCGTCCGCGGGCTTGTGGGCGGCGCGGATCGCGAGCCACGTCATCGTCGTCGCGGCGACGTCGAGGAGGCTGTGCGCGGCGTCGGAGATCAGCGCGAGCGACCCCGTCGCGATCCCGGCCGCGCCCTTGCCGAGGGTGATGGCGGCGCTCGCCACGATGGACCACACCGCGGCCTTCTCCTTGCGCTGCTCCGGGACGGACCGGTCAGGCGCCGCCGCGATGCGGGTCGTGTCGTCCATGAAGGAGCCTCTTTTCAGCCGCCGCCGTTTGGCCGATGTAGGGGCACTCAGCCGCTCACGGGAGATGCCGCATGGGCCTCGAATACCTGCACACGATGGTCCGGGTCGCGGACCTGGAGAAGTCCCTCGACTTCTACTGCAACAAGCTCGGGCTTGTCGAAACCCGCCGGGTCGAGAACGAGAAGGGCCGCTACACCCTCGTCTTCCTCGCCGCCCCCGACGACCTCGACCGGGCGCGAGAGACGAAGGCGCCGCTCGTCGAGCTCACCTACAATTGGGACGAGCACGCGTACCAGGGCGGGCGCAACTTCGGCCACCTCGCCTACCGGGTCGACGACATCTACGAGACCTGCCGCAGGCTCATGGAGGCGGGCGTCACCATCAACCGCCCGCCGCGCGACGGCAACATGGCCTTCATCCGATCCCCCGACGACATCTCGATCGAGCTCCTCCAGCGCGGCGCGCCGAAGCCCCCGGCGGAGCCGTGGGCCTCGATGCCGAACACGGGGGTATGGTGAGGGGTTGACCCGCATCCTCTGCATCGGCATCGCGACCCTCGACCAGGTGTTCGCCCTCGACGCGATGCCGACGGCGCCCGAGAAGTACCGCGCCGCGGACCTCGTCGTCACGACCGGCGGCACGGCGGCGAACGCGGCCGTCGCCGTCGCCCGGCTCGGCGGCGATGCCGGCTTCCTCGGGGAGCTCGGCGACGACCGCATCGGCGACGACATCGTCGCGGGACTGGAGCGCGAGGGGGTCGACTGCGCCGGCGTCCGCCGGGTCGAGGGCAAGCGCTCGCCGCTCTCGGCGATCCTCGTCGACCGCGCGGGCGAGCGCATCGTGATCTCCCATTCTGATCCGGAGCTGCCGGGCTCGACGGAGCGCCTCCCGGACCGCCTGCCGGCCGGCGTCGGCGCGGTCCTCGGTGACACCCGCTGGCAGGCGGGCTCAGCACATCTCTTCGGGCTCGCCCGCGCGGCCGGCGTGCCGGCGGTGCTCGACGCCGACCGCGCACCCGAGGAGCGCCCGGAGCTTCTCGAGCTTGCCACCCACGTCGCCTTCTCCCTGCAGGGCTTACGCGACCTCACCGGCCTCGACGATCCTCGCGCGGGACTCGCGGCGCTCGCGCTGCCGGCCCGCGCCTTTGTCGCCGTGACGAACGGGGCCGAAGGCGTCTTCTTCCGGGAGGGCGGCGCGGTCGTCCACGCGCCCGCATTCCCGGTCGAGGCCGTGGATACCCTCGGCGCCGGCGACGTTTGGCACGGCGCTTTCGCGCTCGCGCTGGCCGAGGGCTTGGACGAGCGCGCCGCCGTGCGCTTCGCCTCGGCGGCGGCCGCGATCAAGTGCACCCGCTTCGGCGGCCGCGACGGCGCCCCGAGCCGCGCCGAGGTCGAGGCTTTTCTCTCCGCCTGCGACATCGCCCGGGTTGGCTAAAGGGTCCGGCTCGGCCATCCTGCCCGGCTGGGCCGATGGCCCGAGAGGGACGAGCGAGCGTGAGAGGGTCCATCCGCTTCCTGCGACGCGGCCGGGTCGTTGAGACGTCCGGCTTTACCCCGCGCACGACCCTGCTCGACCACTTGCGCCTGACCGAGCGCAGCCTCGGCACTAAGGAAGGCTGCGCCGAGGGCGACTGCGGCGCCTGCACGGTGGTGTTGGCGCGCCGGCGCGAGGGCCGGCTCGCCTACGAGCCGGTGAACGCCTGCATCCTCCTCCTCGGCCAGGTCGACGGCGCCGAGGTGATCACGGTCGAGGACCTCGCGGGCGAGGAGGCCTTGCATCCGGTGCAGGCCGCGATGGTGGCCCATCACGGCTCGCAATGCGGCTTCTGCACCCCCGGGATCGTGATGAGCCTCTTCGCCCTCCATCACGGTCCTAGGCCCGTGGGCCGCGAGGCCGCCGACGACGCGCTCGCCGGGAATCTCTGCCGCTGCACCGGATATCGCCCGATCGTCGACGCCGCGCTCGAGGCCTGCGCGGCGCCGCCGCGGGACCGCTTCGCGGAGCGGCGCGCCGCGACGCAAGCCGCGCTCGCCGCGCTGGATGACGGCGCCGACCTCTTCGTCGGCGACGAGACCCGCTTCTTCGCGGCGCCCGCGACCGAGGATGCGCTCAGCCGTCTCTACGAAGCCTATCCCGACGCCACGCTCGTCGCGGGCTGCACCGACGTGGGGCTGTGGATCACCAAGGCCATGGCCGAGATCGACAAGGTGATCTGGCTCGGCCGGGTGAAGGAGCTCGACCGCATCGAGGACGGCGCGGACGCGCTGTCCCTCGGCGCGACCGTCACCCACGCCCGCGCCCATGCGGCGCTCGCCAGCCTCGATCCCGACCTCGGCGAGCTGATGCGCCGCTTCGGCGGCGCGCAGGTCAGGGCCGCCGGCACGGTCGGCGGCAACATCGCCAACGGCTCCCCCATCGGCGACCTCGCCCCGGCCCTTCTGGCCCTTGAGGCGACCCTGGAGCTGCGCAAGGGCGCGCACCTCCGCGCTCTCCCCCTCGACAATTTCTTCCTCGCCTACCGCCGGCAGGACCGTGCGCCCGGCGAGTTCGTCCGCCGCGTGATCGTGCGCAAGCTGAGGAGCAGCGAGGCGTTCCGCTGCCACAAGGTCTCGAAGCGCTTCGACGAGGACATCTCAGCCGTGATGGGCGCTTTCAGGCTCAGCCTCGACGGCCGCCGCATCACGCAAGCCCGCATCGCCTACGGCGGCATGGCGGAGATCCCGAAACGCGCAGGCCACGCGGAGGCGGCGCTCGCCGGCGCCATTCTCGACGACGAGGGCTCCTGGGAGGCCGCGCTTTCGGCGCTGTCCCGCGATTTCACGCCGCTCACCGACCATCGCGCCTCGGCCAGCTACCGCGCCCTCGCCGCGCGCAATCTCCTGTTCAAGACGCTGACCGAGATCGCGGCGGGCGACACGCGCGAGACTCGTATCGCCGGCCGGCGCGAGCTGCAGGCGGCGGAGTAGGGCCGTGGACGAGACCATTGGGCCGGGCGCCGCTCCAAAACCCCCCCTTGCGGGGGAGGGTAGGGAGGGGGGGCGAAGGGCCGGAACCCAGGCTTCGGAGCTTGTCCGAGCTGCCGATCCGGCGCCCGTTTCTACGGCACCGGGCTCCATGCCCGCGACTCCCACCCGGCTCGGGCTTCGCCCGAGTCCGCCCTCCCCGCAAGGGGAAGGGGAGGCGCTGCGCCACATCCACCGCGCCATGCCGCACGACTCGGCCTTAAAGCACGTACAGGGGACGGCCGAGTACGTCGACGACATCCGCGAGCCCGAGGGCACGCTGCACGTCGCGGTCGGCATGGCCCCGAAGGCGCGGGGACGGCTCGTCGCCCTCGACATCGAAAAGGTGCGCGCGGCGCCGGGCGTCGTCGCCGTGCTGACGGCGGCAGACATCCCGGGCCGGAACGACGTTTCTCCCGCCTTCGGCGACGACCCGCTGTTCGCCACGGACAGGATCGGGTTCCACGGCCAGGCCCTCTTCGCCGTCGCGGCGGTGACGCGCGACGCAGCGCGCCGCGCCGCGCGGCTCGCCGCCGTGGAGGTCGCGGCGGAGCGCCCGAGCGTCACCGTCGAGGACGCGCTCGCGCGGGGCGAGACGGTGCTGCCGGACTACGCCTTCGGTGAGGGCGACGCGGAGGCTGCCATCGCCGCAGCGCCGCGGCGGCTCGAAGGCTCGTTCCGCGTCGGCGGGCAGGAGCACTTCTACCTCGAGGGCCAGGCGGCGCTCGCCGTGCCGGGCGAGGACGGGGCGATGCACGTCTTCTCCTCGACGCAGCACCCGACCGAGGTGCAGCACGTCGTCGCCCGCGTGCTCGGCCTGCCCGACGCCTACGTCACCTGCGAGGTCCGGCGCATGGGCGGGGCTTTCGGCGGCAAGGAGAGCCAGGCGACGCAGTGGGCCGCGCTCGCGGCGCTCGCCGCGCGCGCGACGGGGCGCCCGTGCAAGGTCCGCCTCGACCGCGACGACGATTTTCTCCTCACCGGCAAGCGGCACGATTTCCGCTCCGACTGGCGCGTCGGCTTCGACGACGAGGGGCGCATCCTCGGTTACGCCGTCGAGCATCTCGCCCGCTGCGGCTATTCGGCCGACCTCTCGCAAGGCGTCGTCGACCGCACCATGCTGCATTCCGACAACGCCTATTTCCTGCCGGCGGCGCGCATCGCCTCGAAGCGGCTCAAGACCGACACGGTCTCGAACACCGCCTTCCGTGGCTTCGGCGGGCCGCAAGGGATGCTCGTGATCGAGCAGGCGATCGACCGTATCGCGCGGGCGCTCAAGCGCGATCCCCTCGACGTGCGCTACGCCAACCTCTACCGGCCCGGTCGGGATCTGACGCCCTACGGCATGACGGTGGAGGATACCGACACGCTCCACGACATCCTGCGGGCGCTGGAGCGGACCTCGGATTACCGCGCGCGCCGCCTGGACATCGCCGACTTTAATGCAAGCTCCCGATTCCTGAAGCGCGGCATCGCGCTCACGCCGGTCAAGTTCGGCATCAGCTTCACGCTGACCCACCTCAACCAGGCCGGCGCCCTGGTGCACGTCTACCAGGACGGCTCGGTGCACCTGAACCACGGCGGCACCGAGATGGGGCAGGGCCTCCACGTCAAAGTCGCGCAGGTGGTGGCGGAGGAGTTCGGCATCGCGCTCGAGCGCGTGCGCATCACCGCGACCTCCACGGGCAAGGTGCCGAACACCTCCGCGACCGCGGCCTCGGCCGGCTCCGACCTCAACGGCATGGCGGCGCGGCTCGCGGCGGTGGCGATCAAGCGGCGCATGGCGGCCCACGCCGCGCAGATCTGCGGCGTGCCCGAGACGGAGGTCGTCTTCCGCGACGACCGGGTCTTCGCCGGCAACGAGAGCCTCGGCTTCGGGGAATTGGCGCGGCGCTGCATCGAGGGCCGGATCCAGCTCTCGGAGGCGGGGTTCTACAAGACGCCGAAGATCACCTGGGACCGCGCTGAGGGCCGGGGGCGCCCGTTCTTCTACTTCGCCTACGGGGCCGCCTGCGCCGAGGTCGTCATCGACACGCTCACCGGCGAGAACCGTGTCACCCGCGTCGACATCCTGCACGACTGCGGGCGCTCCCTGAACCCGGCCGTCGACGTCGGCCAGATCGAGGGCGGCTTCGTCCAGGGCATGGGCTGGCTCACGACCGAAGAGCTCGTCTTCGACGCGGACGGGCGCCTCCTCACCCACGCGCCCTCGACCTACAAGATCCCGGTCGCCTCCGACGTGCCGGCGGACTTCCGCGTCGCGCTCCATCCCGGCCATAACCGCGAGGACACGATCTACCGCTCGAAGGCGGTCGGCGAGCCGCCGCTCATGCTCGCGATCAGCGTCTTCTGCGCGCTCGGCGATGCGGTGCATGCGCTCTCGCCCGAGAAGCCCGTGCGGCTCGACGCGCCGGCGACGCCCGAGGCGATCCTTCGGGCCTGCGAGGCGCGGGGGAGGGACCTGTGACGGTCTGGCGCCGCCTCCAGGACATCGTCGCGGAGCACGGCGCCGCGGCCCTCGTCACCGTGCACGCGACCAAGGGCTCGGTCCCGCGCGAGGCCGGCGCCCGCATGGTCGTGCGCCCGGACGGCGCCTTTTACGGCACCATCGGGGGCGGCGCGCTCGAATGGCAGGCCCTCGCCGCCGCCCGCAAGGCGATCGCGCAGGGGAGAGGCCCGGCGCGATTCGTAGACCATGTCCTCGGCCCCGACCTCGGCCAATGCTGCGGCGGGCGGGTGACGCTCCTGGTCGAGACCTTCGACGCCCGCGACGCCGAGACGCTCGCCGCCCTCGCGGCGGCAGAGCCGGAGGAGAGCCGCACGCCCCTCCTCCTGTTCGGCGCCGGGCATGTCGGGCGGGCGCTGGTCCTGGCGCTCGCGTCGCTGCCCTTCGCGGTGCGGTGGATCGACGGACGCGACGACGCCTTCCCGCCGCATATCCCGGCCCATGCGACCCCGGTCCTCACGGACGATCCGGCGGCCGAGCTCGCCCGCGCGCCGGCCGACGCCTTCGTCCTCGTCATGACTCATTCGCATCCGCTCGACCTCGCCGTCACGGCGGAGGCACTCCGCCGCGGCTTCCCCTTCGTCGGGCTGATCGGTTCGGCGACGAAGCGCGCCCGCTTCGCGCGGCGCTTCCGGGAGATCGGGATCGCCGAGGAGCGTATCCGCGCGCTCGCCTGCCCGATCGGGGTTCCGGGGATCAAGGCCAAGGAGCCCGCCGTCATCGCGGCCTCGGTCGCGGCGCAGCTTCTCGCCGAGCGGGAGCGCATCGCCGCGTCGGCCGCAGCGCCGATCCCGCAAAGGGCCTCGGCATGAGCCTTCCGGAGGAGGATCGCCGCCATCTTGAGCGCGCCGTGGCGCTGTCGCGGGAGCACATGGCGGCCGGCGAAGGCGGGCCGTTCGGAGCCGTGATCGTCCGCCACGGGCAGGTGCTGGCCGAAGGGTGGAACCAGGTCACCTCGACGAACGACCCGACGGCGCACGCCGAGGTGGTCGCGATCCGCCGCGCCTGCGCGGCCGTCGACACCTTCGCCCTCGAAGGCGCGGTGCTCTACGCGAGCTGCGAGCCCTGCCCGATGTGCCTCGCCTCGGCCTACTGGGCCCGCCTCTCCGGCGTCGTCTACGCCAACACCCGCCAGGATGCCGCCGCGATCGGCTTCGACGACGCCTTCCTCTACGACGAGATCCCGAAAGCCCCCGCCGACCGCGTCCTGCCGATGCGGCACGCGCCCCTCGACGAGGCGAAGGCGGTCTTCGCCGAGTGGATGAAGAAGGCCGACCGGATCGCCTATTGACGCCTTTGCGGGCAGCAGATGCCCGTTGCCGAGGCAGTCCGGGCCGCCCTCCAGCTTGCAGGCTTCGCCCTTGGCGGCGATGGTACGGCGATGCTCATGAAGACGCCTCTCTCCCAGGCGCTGCCGGCCTTCGTCCGCGCGGCGGGCGGCGTGCGGGTGGAGATCGGGCGGACGGCACGGGGCTCCGCTCCCCTCGTCGTCGCCGAGAGCGGCGGCTACCGGATCCGCTTCCCGAACGCTGGCGGCGCCTGCGAGGGGGTGCTCATCAACACCGGCGGCGGCATGGCCGGAGGCGACCGCATGGCGGTCGAGGCCTCCTTGCGGGAGGGCGCCGCGGCGGTCCTCACGACGCAGGCCGCCGAGAAAGCCTACCGCTCCGACGGCCCGGACGCCGAGGTCGCCGTCAGGCTCGTTCTCGCCTCCGCCAGCCGCCTCGAGTGGCTCCCCCAGGAGCAGATCCTCTTCGACGGCGCGCGCCTGCGGCGCACTCTCGACGTCGCCATGGCGGGCGACGCCTCGCTCACCCTCGTCGAATCCGTGGTCTTCGGCCGCGTCGCCCGGGGCGAGATTCTTGAGAGCGGCGCCTTCCGGGACCGCTGGCGGGTGCGCCGGGACGCTCGCCTCGTCCTTGCCGAGGACGTACGGCTCGACGGGGCGATCCAAAATACCCTCGCCCGTAAGGCGGTGGGCAACGGCGCACGGGCGCTCGCGACCGTGCTGCACGTCGCTCCCGACGCGGAGACGCGGCGCGACGATGCCCGCGCGGCCCTCGACGACGCCCGCTCCGAATGCGGCGCGAGCGCCTGGAACGGCATGCTGGTTGCACGCTTCCTCTCGCCCGATCCGCAGGCGCTCCGCGCCGACCTCGCCCGCTTTCTCGAACGCTTCCGCGGCCGGCCGATGCCGCGCTCCTGGCAGACCTGAGGCACGTCATGAACCTCACCCCCCGCGAGAAGGACAAGCTTCTGATCGCCATGGCCGCGATGGTAGCGCGCCGGCGCCTGGAGCGCGGCGTGAAGCTCAACCATCCCGAGGCGGTGGCGCTCATCACCGATTTCGTCGTCGAGGGGGCGCGGGACGGGCGCTCCGTCGCCGAGCTCATGGAGGCGGGCGCGCGCGTGCTCACCCCGGACCAGGTCATGGACGGCGTCGCCGAGATGATCCACGACGTGCAGGTCGAGGCGACGTTCCCGGACGGCACCAAGCTCGTGACCGTCCACGACCCGATCCGCGGCGCCCCGGGCGCGCTTCGGCCGGGCGAGGTCATGGCGCAGCCGGGCGAGATCACGCTGAACGAAGGCCGCGAGGCGGTGACGCTGACCGTCGCCAACACCGGCGACCGGCCGATCCAGGTCGGCTCGCACTACCATTTCTTCGAGACGAACCCGGCGCTCTCCTTCGACCGCGCCCAGGCGCGCGGCATGCGCCTCGACATCCCGGCCGGCACGGCGGTGCGCTTCGAGCCCGGCCAGACCCGCGAGGTGCGGCTCATCCCGCTCGCCGGCAGCCGCATCGTGCACGGCTTCCAACAGGAGGTGATGGGCGAACTTTGAGCCTTCTTACAAATGTGCTAAGGTAAGGAGGATCGAGAAAGGTAAGGAGAACCTCCCGATGCATCGCTTCAAGGTGAAGGTGACGAGCAAGGGACAGATGACGTTGCCGGTGAGTTTCCGGAAGCTGACCGGAGTCGAGGTCGGCGACGTCGTCGACCTCGTGGTCAGCGATGATGGGCGTGCGACCTTGAAGAAGCGGCGCGGTATCGATGAATTGGCCGGTTCGCTCAGCCACCTTGCCAAGCGGCTCGGCAGGCCCGGAACCAAGGCAGACATCGTCGATGCGGTCGATGAGGCCATGCGCGAGCAGGAAGAACGGGTCCTCAAACGGAAAATCCGATGATCGGGATCGATACCAACGTGTTGTTGCGCATGCTGCTCGACGACGACCCCGATCACTCCCCGCGCGCGGTGCGGTTCCTCAAGCACGCAAGCGCGAGCGAGTCGGTGGTGATCAACCCGATCGTTCTTGCGGAAGCGACCTGGACGTTGGCGCGGACCTACAAGAGCCCGCGGCAGGAGATCGCGGGAAAGGTCGAGGAAATTTTAGAGACCGGCCGTTTTGAGGTCTTGTTCGCGGATGCCGCAGCGCGTGCCGTCGAGGAATATCGCACGGGCCGTGCGGAGTATGCGGATTACCTGTTGGCGCACATCAACGCCGAGTTCGGTTGCCGAACGACCTTCACCTTCGATCAGGATGCGGCGAGGTCGCGCGCGCTCAGCCCGGTCCCGTAGAGGTTCCCCATGCCCTTCCCCTTCCCCCGCTCGTCCTACGCCGACATGTTCGGGCCGACCATCGGCGACCGGGTGCGGCTCGCCGACACGGACCTCGTGGTCGAGGTCGAGCGCGACCTCACCACCTACGGCGAGGAGGTGAAGTTCGGCGGCGGCAAGGTGATCCGCGACGGCATGGGGCAATCCCAGGTCAGGAACCAGGATGGCGCCGTCGATACGGTGATCACCAACGCCCTCATCCTCGACCACTGGGGCATCGTGAAGGCCGACGTCGGCCTGAAGGGCGGGCGCATCGAGCGGATCGGCAAGGCCGGCAACCCGGACGTGCAGCCCGGCGTCAACATCGTGATCGGGCCGGGCACCGAGGTGATCGCCGGGGAGGGGAAGATCCTGACTGCCGGCGGCTTCGATTCGCACATCCACTTCATCTGCCCGCAGCAGGTCGACGACGCCCTGATGTCCGGCGTCACGACCCTGCTCGGCGGCGGCACCGGGCCGGCGGAGGGAACGAAGGCCACGACCTGCACGGCCGGGCCCTGGCACGTCGAGATGATGCTCCGCGCCTTCGACTCGTTCCCGGTCAACCTCGGGCTCGCCGGCAAGGGCAACGCCTCGCTCCCCGGGGCGCTCGTCGAGATGGTCGAGGCCGGCGCCTGCTCGCTCAAGCTCCACGAGGACTGGGGCACGACGCCCGCCGCCATCGACTGCTGCCTCTCCGTCGCCGACGACCATGACGTGCAGGTCATGATCCACACCGACACGTTGAACGAGTCGGGCTTCGTCGAGGACACGATCGCGGCCTTCAAGGGCCGCACCATCCACGCCTTCCACACCGAGGGCGCGGGCGGCGGCCACGCGCCGGACATCATCAAGGTCGCGGGCTTGCCGAACGTCCTGCCCTCGTCCACCAACCCGACGCGCCCCTTCACGGTGAACACCCTCGACGAGCATCTCGACATGCTGATGGTGTGCCATCACCTGAGCCCGTCGATCCCCGAGGATCTCGCCTTCGCGGAGAGCCGCATCCGCAAGGAGACGATCGCGGCCGAGGACATCCTGCACGACCTCGGGGCGCTCTCGATGATGTCCTCCGACAGCCAGGCCATGGGCCGCATCGGCGAGGTCGTCATCCGCACCTGGCAGACGGCGCACAAGATGAAGGTCCAGCGCGGCCCGCTGCCGGAGGACCGCGGCGGCAACGACAACTTCCGGGTCAAGCGCTACTTGGCGAAGTACACCATCAACCCGGCGATCGCGCACGGCGTCGCCCGCCACGTCGGCTCGGTGGAGCCCGGCAAGCTCGCCGACCTCGTCCTGTGGTCGCCGGCCTTCTTCGGCGTGAAGCCCGACCTCGTCATCAAGGGCGGGGCGATCGCGGCGGCCCCCATGGGCGACCCCAACGCATCGATCCCGACGCCGCAGCCCGTGCACTACCGCCCGATGTTCGGCGCCTTCGGCAAGGCCCTGACCGCGACCTCGCTGACCTTCGTGTCGAAGGCGGCGCTGGCGAAAGGGCTCAAAGAGCGGCTCGGCCTCGAGAAGGAGGTCGTCGCGGTCGAGAACGTGCGCGGCGGCCTCTCCAAGGCCTCCATGGTCCACAACGACGCGACGCCGGACATCGAGGTCGACCCCGAGACCTACCGCGTCACCGCCGACGGCGAGCTTCTGGTGTGCGAGCCCGCCAAGGTGCTGCCGATGGCGCAGCGGTACTTCCTGTTCTAGGCTGGCCGAGACAGGGAGGCCTGTATGGATCAGCCCTCGGGAACGCCCCCCGGCAACACGTTATATGAGCGGGATTTCTATGCCTGGACGCAGGATCAGGCGAAGGCGATTGAGGAGGGGCGGTGGTCGGAGGTCGACGGCGCCAACCTCGCTGGAGAGGTGCGGTCGCTCGGGCGCCGCCTCGTGGAGGAGGTCGACGATCGATTGGAGATCCTCCTCGCCCACCTTCTGAAGTGGCGTCATCTCGCCGAGTATCGGGGCATGGCCTGGAAGGAGAACATCGATCGACAGCGCGACGAGATTGCTCAGATTGCCAGCGGGAATCCGAGCTTCGTGAACGACATCCGGAGCGCGGTCGTGCGTGTTTACGAAGATGCTCGGCGGCGGCTTGAGTACGATACCTACTATTTCCCGAACGACTTCCCTGCGACCTGTCCGTTCACCGTCGATCAGGTCCTCGATCCCCACTTCTACCCCGAAGATCTCGACGGTCCGGCGGCTGGACATCTTCCGAATGCACAATCGATGGCATGAAGCGTGGTCGGCGGTTCGCACGTACGGTCCCTTGAGAGCCGCCTCGTGATCCTGATCGTCCATCTGCTGAAATGGCGGTACCAGCCCGTTCACCGTGGTTCGAGCTGGCGCCGGACCATCCTGGAGCAGCGCCGCAGAGTCGGCATGATCCTGACGCGCTCACCGAGCCTGCGCCCGTATCCCTCCGAGCACTTGGCGCACCTCTACGAGCTTGCTCGGCGCGCCGCCGCCAAACAGACCCGTCTCCCTCTCTCGACTTTTCCGGCCACCTGCCCGTTCACGGTCGAAGAGGTCTTCGATGCTGCGTTCTTCCCGAGAGCCAAAACGGATTGAAACCATGCTCCGCGCCACCGCCGTCGTCCGCAAGGCCGCCGTGAAGCCCGAGAAGGTCGCCGACACCGTCGTCCTCGACCACGAGGGGCGCCACCGGCGGCGCGTCGCCTTGAGAGGGGAGGGCGGGCTCGACTTCCTCCTCGACCTCGACAAGGCGGTGGCCCTCGACGACGGCGACGCCGTGCGGCTAGAGGACGGGCGGCTCGTGCAGGTCAGGGCCGCGCCCCAGAAGCTCCTCGAGATCAGGGCCGAGAACCCGTTGCGGCTGATGCGCGTCGCCTGGCACATCGGCAACCGGCACACGCCGGCCGAGATCGGGACGGACGCGATCTTCATAGAGGACGACCACGTGCTCGCCGAGATGGTCCGCGGCCAGGGCTGCACGGCGGCGCCGGTCGAGCGCCCGTTCCGCCCCGAGCGCGGCGCCTACGACACCTGCGGCCACGACCACGGGCACCATCACCACGGCCACGGGCACCACCATCACGCTCATGATGATGCACATCATCGGGACGATGAGGTGCATCATGACGATCCCGCCCATCACGAGCACGGGCCGGGCTGCGGGCACGCCCATCACGGCCACGAGCACAAGCACGAGCACCGATGAGCGGCGCGCATCTCCCGCTGATGGTCTGGCTGTCGCCGGCCTTCCCGGTCGGCGCCTTCGCCTATTCGCACGGGCTCGAATGGGCGCACGAGGCGGGGGACGTCGCGGATGCGGCTGGCCTCGAAGGGTGGCTTTCCGACCTCCTCGGGCACGGTGCGGCGCGCAACGACGCGATCCTCTTCGCCTCCGCCTGGCGCGCCGCCGCCGCTGGCAACGGCGCGGCGCTGGCCGAGGTCGCGGAGCTCGCGCTGGCGCTCGCGGGCTCGGAGGAGCGGCGTCTCGAATCGACGACGCAAGGTGACGCCTTCGCGGCCGCGATCGCCCGTTCCTGGCCCTGCGGCGGCATCGGTCTCCTCAAGGAGGCGTGGCCCGGTCCGCTCGCCTATCCGGTCGCGGTCGCGGCGGCCGCCGCCGGCCACGCCATCCCGCTGCCCGAGGCGCTCGAGGCCTTCGTCCTCGGCTTTACCGCGAACCTCGTCTCGGCCGCCGTGCGGCTCGGGATTGTCGGGCAGACCGACGGCCAGCGCGTGATCGCGGCGCTCGTCCCGCAGGTCCGCGAACTCGCCGCCGCAGCGCGCGACGCCGGGCTCGACGACCTCGGCTCCTGCGCCTTCCGCTCCGACCTCGCGGCGATGCGTCACGAGACGCAGTACACGCGGCTGTTCCGGTCGTGACCGCATCTCCGCATGGCCCGCTCCGGGTCGGCATCGGCGGCCCCGTCGGCTCCGGCAAGACGGCGCTCATGGAGGCGCTGTGCAAGCGCTTCCGCGGCCGGTACGACCTCTGCGCCATCACCAACGACATCTACACCAAGGAGGACGCGCGCCTCCTCACCGTCGCGGGGGCGCTCCCCGAGGAGCGCATCATGGGCGTCGAGACCGGCGGCTGCCCGCACACGGCGATCCGCGAGGACTGCTCGATCAACCTCGCGGCGATCGACGCGATGACCCGGCGCTTCCCCGCCCTCGACCTGATCCTGATCGAATCCGGCGGCGACAACCTCGCGGCGACGTTCTCGCCCGAGCTCGCCGACCTCACCATCTACGTCATCGACGTGTCCGGCGGCGAGAAGATCCCGCGTAAAGGGGGGCCCGGCATCACCCGCTCCGACCTCCTCGTGATCAACAAGATCGACCTCGCCCCGCACGTCGGCGCAAGCCTCGCCGTCATGGAGGAGGACGCCCGGCGGATGCGCCGCGCGCGCCCGTTCGTGTTCACCAACGTGCGCTCGGGCGAGGGCGTCGAGGCGGTCGCGCGCTTCGTCGAGGAGGCAGGCGGCCTTGCTGCCAGGGCCGCATGATGTGCGCCGCGTGGCGCACTTTCATCATGACGGAACAGCCGGCACTTCTGAGCGGCCGAGCTCGGAGGCATCTTCATCATGACGGAACGCCGGTCATGCCGTCGATGAATTGGAATCGCCCGCATGCCGACGGCCCGGAAGTTGCTCCGGCGCCCTGAAGGTAAACGGGGGAGGGGTCCCATGACACTCTCGAGGGTGATGCTCGGGCTTCTCGCGGCCGCGACCGCGACGCCTGCGCTCGCCCATATGGGCGGCGCGGCGCACGCGGCGCACGGCTTCACGGCGGGCTTCGCCCACCCGTTCTCCGGCCTCGATCACGTGCTCGCCATGACGGCGGTCGGTCTCTGGGCTTCGCTTGTCGGCGGGCGCGCGCTCTGGGCCTGGCCCCTCGCCTTCGCGTCGGCGACGGCGCTCGGCGCAGTCCTCGGGCTCCAGGACTTCGGCCTGCCCGGGGTGGAGGCCGCGGTCGCGCTCTCGGTCGTGGCGCTCGGGCTTGCCGTGACCCTGAGGCTCCCGCTCGCCGTCGCGGCCGGAGCCGCCGCCTGCGGCGTCTTCGCGCTTGTCCACGGCTTCGTCCATGGCGCCGAGGTGCCGGCCGGGGCGGACGTCGCCGGCACCCTCGTCGGGTTCGCCATCGCGACCGCGCTGCTCCATGCCGTCGGAATCTGGTTCGGCGCCGCGGTCTCGGCCGGCGGGTCCCCGTGGCTGCCGCGGGCCGCCGGCGCCGCGGTCGCGGCGGCGGGCCTCGGAATCCTCCTCGGCTGAGGATCTTTCACCCGCATGTGCGCCGGCGCACATCGTCCGCGCGCCGCCTTCCCCATTCTCCCCGTCGATAGGCCAGCGAGCCTCGGGGAGATTCGAGATGACCGCCGAAGAGACCGTCCAGAGCGCCCCCTCCTTCAAGCGCGCCGCCCTCGGCTTCCTCACCTCGACCGCCTGCCTCTGCCTCGCCATGCTGGCACTGAGCAGCTTCTGATCCGGCCGCGTCAGGGACGATCTTGCAAAACTGTCTATAACTTCGGCCGGCGTTACAGACACGAGTAGGGATTGGTGTCCGTAACCGGCGCGTTGCGCCGGAGGGACCCGGTCGTTATCTCCTCTCCATGACCCCGCTGACTCCCCAAGAGATCCGCCTCTCGGTCGCGCCGATGATGGACTGGACGGACCGGCATTGCCGGTTCTTCCATCGTCTTCTGTCGCGCCGGACGCGGCTCTACACCGAGATGGTCACGACGGGAGCGGTGATCCACGGCCCGCGGGAGAAGCTCCTCGGGTTCGATCCGGCCGAGCATCCGGTCGTGGTGCAGCTCGGAGGGGCCGACCCGCGGGAGCTTGCCAAAGCCGCGCGCATCGCGGCGGAGCTTGGCTACGACGAGGTCAACCTCAACGTCGGCTGCCCGTCGGACCGGGTCCAGGAGGGGCGCTTCGGCGCCTGCCTAATGCGCGAGCCGGCGCTTGTCGGCGACTGCGTCGCGGCCATGAAGGCCGCCGTTCCCGTGCCGGTCACGGTGAAGTGCCGGATCGGCGTCGACGAGCAGGACCCGGAAGCCGCCCTCGACGCCCTCGCCGACGCCGTCGTCGCGGCCGGCGCCGACGCCCTCTTCGTGCATGCCCGCAAGGCCTGGCTCGAGGGCCTGTCGCCCAAGGAAAACCGGGACGTGCCGCCGCTCGACTACGGGCGCGTCTACCGGCTCAAAAGCGCGCGGCCGGAGCTGCCGGTCGCGGTCAACGGCGGCGTGAGGACGATTGAGGAGGCCAAGGACCACCTTGCCCGCGTGGACGGGGTGATGATGGGCCGCGCCGCCTACCAGGACCCAGAGCTGCTCCTGCGCGTCGATCCGGAGCTGTTCGGCGAGGCGCCGCCGGTCGCGGACGCTTTCGAGGCCCTTGACGCCTTCGAGCCTTACGTCGCGGCGCGGCTCGCCGAGGGCGTGCGCCTCAACCAGATGACGCGCCACATCCTCGGCCTCTTCGCCGGGCGCCCCGGCGCGCGCGCCTACCGGCGCCATCTCGCGACCGAGGCCGTGAAGCCGGGCGCGGGGCTTGCGACGCTCCGCGCCGCCGTCGACCATGTGCGCCGGGCAAGCGAGCTTCGGGCCGCCGCATGAGCGGCTTCACGCCGAAGGTCGCGAGCTTCGAGCGGCGCGTGCGGGCGAGCTTCGACCGCCAGCCCTTCATGCAGACCATCGGCGCTGCCCTCGCGCGCATCGCGCCGGGAGAGGTCGAGATCGCGATGCCGGTCCGGCCCGAGCTCTGCCAGCAGCACGGCTTCGTCCACGCCGGCGTCGTCTCGGCCCTCGGCGACACGGCCTGCGGCTACGCCGCCTTCTCGCTCATGCCGGAAAGCGCCGGCGTGCTGACGACCGAGTTCAAGGTCAATCTCCTCGCCCCCGCGGCCGGCGAACGTCTCGTCGCAGTCGGCCGCGTCGTGAAGCCGGGCCGCACGCTCACGGTCGCCCAAGGCGAGGTCTTTGCGGAGACGAACGGCGAGCGGAAGATCGTGGCGCTGCTCACCGCCACGCTGATGGCCGTCGAAGGCCGGGACGACGTGCGGGATTAGCACTGTCATCCCCGGCGAGCCGAAGCGGAGCGAAGGCGAGGAAAGGGGATCCATCCCTGGCGGTCCTGGGTCCCCTTCCCGGCGCGCTACGCGCGCCGCCGGGGACGACAGTGTTGGCGCCGCAGCTCTACTCCGCCGCGACCGCCGGCGCCTCGACGCGCTCGATCCTCGCGGCGCAGAACTTGAACTCCGGAATCTTCCCGAAGGGGTCGAGCTGCGGGTTCGTCAGCACGTTCGCGGCCGCCTCCGCGTAGGCGAAGGGGATGAAGACCATGCCGGGCGGGATCGCGCCGTCGACGCGGGCCTTGAGCTCGATCGAGCCGCGCCGCGTCGTGACCCGCATCCACTCGCCGGCGCGGAGTCCGAGCCGGCGCAGGTCGGCGGCCGACACGGCGGCGATCGCCTCCGGCTCGAGGTCGTCGAGGACGCTCGCCCGGCGGGTCATGGAGCCGGTGTGCCAGTGCTCGAGCTGGCGTCCCGTCGTGAGCACGAAGGGGTATTCCGCATCCGGCTCCTCGGCCGGCGGCACGATCCGTGCCGGCACGAACTTGCCGCGCCCCGAGGCCGTCGGGAAGCCGTCGCCGAAGACGATGTCGTGGCCGGGCTCCGTCGGCGAATCGACCGGATAGGTGACCGAATCTTCGCGCTCGAGGCGCTCCCACGTGATGTTGGCGAGCGAGGGCATCGCTCGCGTCATCTCGGCGAAGACCTCGCTGACGTGGCCGTAAGTCCAGGGCAAGCCCAGGCGCTTCGCGAGGTCGATGATGATGTCGAGGTCGGGGCGCGCCTCGCCCGGGAGCGGCAGCGCCTTGCGGCCGATCTGCACCTGGCGGTTGGTGTTCGTGACCGTGCCGTCCTTCTCAGGCCAGGCCGAGGCCGGCAGCACCACGTCGGCGTACTTGGCGGTCTCGGTCAAAAAGATGTCCTGGACGACGAGGTGCTCGAGCTTGGCGAGGGCCTCGCGGGCGTGCTGCACGTCCGGGTCCGACATCGCCGGGTTCTCGCCCATGATGTACATGCCTCGGATCTTGTCGGCGTGCACCGCGTCCATGATCTCGACGACGGTCAGCCCGCGCTTCGGATCGAGCTTCGCGCCCCACAGGTCCTCGTAGAACGCCCGCGTCTGCGGCTCCTCGACCGACTTGTAGTCGGGGAAGAACATCGGGATGAGGCCGGCGTCGGAGGCGCCCTGCACGTTGTTCTGGCCGCGAAGCGGATGGAGCCCCGTGCCCGGGCGGCCGATCTGGCCCGTGCAGAGGGCGAGGGCGATGAGGCAGCGGGTGTTGTCGGTGCCGTGGACGTGCTGCGACACCCCCATGCCCCAGAAGATGATCGCGGCCTCGGCGCGGGCGTAGAGCCGCGCGACCTCGCGCAGCGTCGCGGCCGGGATGCCGCAGACCTCCGCCATTGTCTCGGGCGGGAAGTCGCGGACGTTCTCGACGAGCTTCTCGAAGTCCTCGGTGTTGGCCTGGACGTACTGGCGGTCGTAGAGCCCTTCCTCGACGATGGTGTGCAGCATGGCGTTGAGCATCGCGACGTCCCGCCCCGGCTTGAATTGCAGCATGTGGGTCGCGTGGCGCATGAGCGCCGTGCCGCGCGGGTCCATGACGACGAGCTTCGCGCCGCGCTCGGCCGCGTTCTTGAAGAAGGTCGCGGCGACCGGGTGGTTCTCGATCGGGTTCGCGCCGATGACCACGATCACGTCGGCGTCCGCAGCCGCCATGAACGGCGCCGAGACGGCGCCGGAGCCGACGCCCTCCAGGAGCCCCGCGACCGACGAGGCGTGGCAGAGCCTTGTGCAGTGGTCGACGTTGTTCGTCCCGAAGCCCGCCCGCACGAGCTTCTGGAAGAGGTAGGCCTCCTCGTTCGAGCCCTTGGCCGAGCCGAAGCCGGCGAGCGCGTTGCCGCCGTGCGTATCGCGGATGCGGCGCAGGCCGCCCGCGGCGCGCTCGAGAGCCTCCTCCCAGGTCGCCTCGCGGAAATGCGTCCAAGGGTTCGCCGGGTCGATCGCGGTGTCGTGCTTCGAGACGCCCTCCTTTCGGATCATCGGCTTCGTCAGCCGGTCCGGATGGGCGACGTAGTCGAAGCCGAAGCGGCCCTTGACGCAGAGGCGGTTCTGGTTCGCCGGACCGTCTCGGCCCTGCACGGCGACGATGCGGTCGTCCCTGATCTCGTAGGTGAGCTGGCAGCCGACGCCGCAGTAGGGGCAGACGCTGTCGACCTCGCGCTCGGGCGCGTTCGCGACATCGAATACGCCCGCCGCGTCGACGAGGCTCTTCTCCATCAGCGCCCCGGTCGGGCAGGCCTGGACGCACTCGCCGCAGGCGACGCAGGTCGAGCCGCCCATCGGGTCGTCGAAGTCGAAGACGATCTTCTCGAGATGCCCGCGGGCGGCCATGCCGATGACGTCGTTCACCTGGACCTCGCGGCAGGCGCGCACGCACAGGCCGCAGTGGATGCAGGCGTCGAGCTGCACCGCCATCGCCGGATGGCTGAAGTCGTCGGCCTTGTTCGGCCGCTCGATCGCCGGGAAGCGGCTCTCGGTGACGGCGATGCGGTCGGCCCAGCGCCAGAACGAGGAGTCGGGGTCGTGCGCCTCCGCGCGGTCCGGCTGGTCGGCGACGAGGAGCTCGAAGACGAGCCGGCGCGAGGCGTCCGCCCGCTCGCTCGCCGTGTTGACCTTCATGCCCGGTGTCGGGCGGCGCACGCAGGAGGCCGCGAGCACGCGCTCGCCCTCGATCTCGACCATGCAGGCCCGGCAGTTGCCGTCCGGCCGGTAGCCGGGCGCCGGCGCGTAGCACAGGTGCGGGATGTCGGTGCCGTGCCGGCTCGCCACCTGCCAGATGGTCTCGCCGGGCCGCGCCTCGACCTCCCTCCCGTCGAGGAGGAACTTGACGCCTTCGGTGATCGGCAGTCCGTCGGACATGACGCTTCGTCCCTTATCCCTTCGCCAGATCCTCGCGGAAGTGCTTGAGCACCATCTTCACCGGGTTCATGGCCGCTTGGCCTAAGCCGCAGATCGAGGCGTCGGTCATCACCTTGGTCAACGCGTCGAGGAGCGTTTCGTCCCAGGCCGGCCCGCTCATGATGTGGACCGCCTTCTCGGTGCCGATGCGGCAGGGCGTGCACTGGCCGCAGCTCTCGTCCTCGAAGAACTTCAAGAGGTTCAGCGCGACCTCGCGCATGTCGTCCTTGTCGGACAGGACCACCACGGCGGCCGAGCCGATGAAGCAGCCGTGCGGCTCGAGCGTCCCGAAGTCGAGGGGGATGTCGGCCATCGAGGCCGGCAGGATGCCGCCCGAGGCGCCGCCGGGAAGGTAGCCCTTGAAGGCGTGGCCGTCCGCCATGCCGCCGCAGTGTTCGTCGATAAGCTCGCGCACCGTGATGCCGGCCGGCGCGAGCTTCACGCCGGGATTCTTCACCCGGCCCGAGACCGAGAAGGTGCGGAGCCCTTTCCGGCCGTTGCGGCCGTGGCCGGCGAACGACTCCGGCCCCTTCTCGACGATGTCGCGCACCCACCACAGGGTCTCGACGTTGTTGATGAGGGTCGGGCGCCCGAACAGGCCGACCTGGGACGGGAACGGCGGCTTGTGCCGCGGCAGGCCGCGCTTGCCCTCGATCGACTCGAGCATCGCCGACTCTTCGCCGCAGATGTAGGCCCCGGCGCCGCGGCGCAGGTGGATCTTCGTCGCCCGCGATAGGCCCGCAGCCTCGAGCTTCGGGATCTCGCGGAGAAGGATTTCCCGGCACTGCGGGTACTCGTCGCGCAGATAGATGTAGACCTCCGCGGCTTCGACGGCCCAGGCGCCGATGAGCATGCCTTCGAGGAAGCGGTGCGGGTCGGTCTCGAGATAGTGCCGATCCTTGAAGGTGCCGGGCTCGCCCTCGTCGGCGTTGACGGCCATGAGGCGCGGGGCGGGCTCGGCGCGCACGAAACGCCACTTGCGCCCGGTCGGGAAGCCCGCGCCGCCAAGCCCGCGCAGGTTCGAATCCTCCAGGGTCTTGATCACGTCCTCGACCTGGCGCCGGCCGTCGAGGCAGTCGGCAAGGAGCCGGTAGCCACCCTCGGCCCGGTAGCGGTCGAAGCCGATGGAGTCCGGGACGTGCGGATGCGTCTCGCCGGCCGCGACCGCCTTCGTGACGCTCGCGACGGTCGCGTGCTCGTGCAGGGCGTGGCCGATGGCGGTCACGGGGGCGTTGTGGCAGCCGCCCATGCAGGGCGCGCGCACGACGCGCACGTTCGGCTCGAGCGCGCCCTTGAGCTCCGCGAGCAGGCGCTCGGCCCCCATCATGGCGCAGGTGAGGCTGTCGCAGACCCTGACCGTGACCGGCGGCGGGGCCGGCTCGTCGTCCATGACGATGTCGAAGTGGGCGTAGAACGAGGCGACCTCGTAGACCTCGACGAGCGCGAGCCGCATCTCGTTCGCGAGCGCCACGAGATGGCGGGCATGGAGGCAGCCGTACCTGTCCTGCAGGAGGTGCAGGTGCTCGATCAGGAGGTCGGCCCGGCGCGGGCGGTCGGCGAGAAGCGCGCGCACCTCGTCGAGGGCCTGCGGGTCGACCTGCCGCCCCTTCGGCGTCTCGCGGGTGCGGCGGCGCCCGGAGCCCGGATGGATGCTGCGGGCGGGGGCGCCGTTCGGCTTTGCCGCCTTGGGATCGTGGATGTTCATCGCCTTCCTTGGCCAGGCGTATCCGCTGTCATCCCCGGCGGGCTGCGGAGCAGCCCGGGAAGGGGATCCAGAACCCCGGCGGTGCTTGGATCCCCTTCCCGGCGCTTCGCGCCGCCGGGGATGACAGTCGCGTTCTTACAGCAGCCCCGCGCCGCGGGCCCACTTGTACTTGGCGCCGAGCACCGCGACCGGGATCTCGGTCGAGTAGGCGTAGGCCGGGATGCCGTGCTGGTAGAGGTACTCGGCCGCCTCCTCGACCTGCACGTCGCCGGCAAGCGAGGCGACGACGGGCTTCACCTTGCCCTTCTGCCGCATCTCCTCGACGACCTCGGCCATGAGCGTCGCGAAGACCATCGGCGGCGTGACGATGGTATGCCAGTAGCCCAGGATCAGCGCGTCGATGCGGTCGTCCTCGAGGCCGAGCTTCACCGTGTTCTGGTAGGTCTTCGGCGGCTCGCCGCCCGTGATGTCGACCGGGTTTCCGGAGGCGCCGAAGGGCGGGATGAACTTCTTGAAGGCCTCGTCGAGGTCGGGCGGGAATGACATCAGCTTGAGGTCGTTGTCGACGCAGGCGTCCGAGAGCAGCACGCCCGAGCCGCCGGCCCCCGTGATGATGACGACGTTCTCGCCCTTCGGCGTCGGCAGCACCTGGATGCCGCGGGAGAACTCGAGCATGTCGCGGAGCGACCGGGCCCGGATCACGCCCGACTGGCGCAGCACGTCCTCGTAGATCTTGTCGTTACCGGCGAGCGCCCCGGTGTGGGACGAGGCGGCCTTCGCGCCGGCCGAGGTGCGGCCGGCCTTCAGCATGATCACCGGCTTCTTCTTCGAGACGCGCTTCGCGACCTCGGCGAAGGCGCGCCCGTCCTTCAGGTCCTCGCAGTGCTGCGCGATGACCTGGGTATTGTCGTCCTGCTCGAAGAAGGTGAGGAGGTCGTCCTCGTCGATGTCGGACTTGTTGCCGAGGCCGACGATCGCCGAGACGCCCATCTTGGCCGAGCGCGAGAAGCCGATGATCGCCATGCCGATGCCGCCCGACTGCGACGAGAGGGCGACTTTCCCCTTCACGTCGTAGGCGGTGCAGAACGTCGCGCAGAGGTTCTCCGGCGTGTAGTAGAAGCCGTAGATGTTCGGGCCCATGAGGCGGATGTCGTACTTCCGCCCGATCTCCTGGATCTCCTTCTGGCCCTCGTGGTTGCCGGTCTCGGCGAAGCCCGAGGGGATCAGGACGGCGCCCGGGATCTTCTTCTCGCCGCACTCGACGAGGGCCTGGGCCACGAACTTCGCCGGGATCGCGAACACCGCGACGTCGATCTCGGCCGGCACGTCTTTCACCGACTTGTAGGCCTTGTAGCCGAGGATCTCGTCGGCCTTCGGGTGGATCGGGTAGATCTGGCCCTTGTAGCCGCCGTTGATGAGGTTCTTCATCACGGAGTTGCCGATCTTGCCGTCCTCCGCCGAGGCGCCGATCACGGCGAGGCCCTTCGGCCGCATGATGCGGTTCATCGAGCGCACGATGTCCTCGTGCGGCGGGCGGTAGCGCTGCTCGTGCGGCTCGAAATCGACCACGATCCGGACGTCGGCGGCGGTCGCGTCCTTCGGCGTGGCGAAGACCGGGTTGAGGTCGAGCTCGGAAATCTCCGGGAAGTCGCTGACGAGCTGCGACACCTTCACGATGATGTCGGCGAGGGCCTCGCGGTCAACGCCCTCGGCGCCGCGCACGCCGCGCAGCATCTCGGCCGCCTGGATGCCGTCGAGCATGGAGAGCGCGTCCTCGCGGGTCGCGGGCGCGAGGCGGAAGGTCACGTCCTTGAGCACCTCGACGAGGACGCCGCCGAGGCCGAAGGCCACGAGCTTGCCGAAGGAGCCGTCGGTGATCGATCCGACGATGACCTCCTGGCCGCCTTTCAGCATCTGCTGGACCTGCACGCCCTCGATCCTGGCGTCGGCCTTGTACTTCTTCGCGTTCGCCAGGATCGTCTCGTAGCCCTTCGAGACCTCCTCGGCGCTCTTGAGGCCGACGAGGACGCCGCCGGCCTCGGTCTTGTGCAGGATGTCGGGGGAGACGATCTTCAGCACCACCGGGAAGCCCATGCCGGCCGCTTGCTTCGCGGCGTCCTCGGCGGAGCTCGCGACGCCTTCCTTGGGGACCGGGATGCCGTAGGCGTCGCAGACGAGCTTGCCCTCGGGGGCGGTGAGCGCGGTGCGGCCGTCGGCCTTCACCTTGTCGAGGACTTGGCGGACGGCGGCCTTTTGGGCCGTCCCGGTCGCTCCGGTCATCTCGCGCTGCCTCAGTGCTGCTTCCGCCATTTGGGCTCCTCCTGCGAGCTGATTGTGTGAGATGCTTGTTCTGGCCGTGGCTCTAACCGGATTGGCAGGAAAGGGAAGTCCCGCCGCGTCCGTACCTCCGGCCGAGTGAATGCGACGCGCGAGGACTTCTTGGCGGCTCAGTTGGTATTTGGCATACCAAGCAAAACCTATGAGTCAAGTGCTTTTCCCGCGCCAGCTCTATTGCGGCGCAGCGAAGTCGCCTCACATCGCTGTTGACATTCTGGTATCTGGTATGCCAATGCCTCCGCACGCGTCTCAGGCGCCCGAACCGCGGGCCTGCGCAGGATGTCCTCGTGAATAGAGCCGAGCTGAAATGGCCACTGCCGGAGGAGGCTGACCCGGCCGGCCGCGGCGTGCCCGAGGCCAAGGGCTTCGTCGTGGCCCGCATTCCGGCCGAAGCGAGCTTCAAGTCGAAGGCCTACGCGGCCCTCAAGGACGCCATCACCCGCATGGACATCTACGCCTCGCGCGAGCCGGTCATGCTCGACGAGCGCGAGCTCTCCGAGAAGCTCGGGGTCAGCCGCACGCCGATCCGCGAGGCGGTGGCGATGCTCGAGCAGGAGGGCTTCGTCCGCACCGTGCCGCGCCGCGGCATCCTCGTCGTGCGCAAGACCAAGCGCGAGATCGTCGAGATGATCCAGGCCTGGGCCGGCCTCGAGAGCATGGCGGCCCGCCTCATCGCCGAGCGGGCGTCGGACGCCGAGATCGCGACGTTGCGCGTGCTCTTCCAGGGCTTCCGCGACGGCCACGTCTCCCGCGAGCACATGGACGAGTACTCGTCGGCGAACATCGCCTTCCATCAGGCGTTGATCCGCCTGAGCGGGTCGAAGCTCCTGGAATCCATGACCGGCAACCTGTTTCTCCACGTGAAGTCGATCCGCCACCGGACGATCTTCGACGACGACCGCGCCGAGCGTTCGATCCGCGACCACATGGCGATCATCGAGGCGCTCGAACGGCGCGACACGGAGCTCGCCGAGCGCCTCGTCCGGGAGCACACGCTTCGCCTCGGCGAGCACGTCGAGCGCCACGTCGACCTCGACTGAAAGAACACCACGGCAGAACCCCGAACGGGAGGAAAGAAAATGGCAGAGACGGCCCTGAAGGAGCGGCAGAAGCCGGAGGCGACGGCGAACGAGCTCGGGCAGGCGAACCGCGGCGCGGACGCGGCGTCGAGCCAGGAGCATGAGGCGGAGCTGACCGACGGCTTCCACCTCGTCATCGACGCGCTCAAGCTCAACGGCCTCACCACGATCTACAACGTGCCGGGCATCCCGATCACGGATCTCGGCCGTATGGCGCAGGCGGCCGGCCTTAGGGTGCTCTCGTTCCGCCACGAGCAGAACGCCGGATACGCCGCCTCGATCGCGGGCTTCCTGACCAAGAAGCCGGGCGTCTGCCTCACGGTCTCGGCGCCGGGCTTCCTCAACGGTCTCACCGCGCTCGCGCACGCGACCACGAACTGCTTCCCGATGATCCTGATCTCCGGCTCGTCGGAGCGCGAGATCGTCGACCTGCAGCAGGGCGACTACGAGGAGATGGACCAGCTCGCGATCGCGAAGCCCCTGTGCAAGGCGGCGTTCCGCGTGCTGCACGCGCAGGACATCGGCATCGGCCTCGCGCGCGCGATCCGCGCCGCCGTATCGGGGCGGCCCGGCGGGGTCTATCTCGACCTGCCGGCGAAGCTCTTCGGCCAGGTGATGGACGCCGAGGCGGGCCGGAAGTCGCTCGTCAAGGTGATCGACGCGGCGCCCGCCCAGATCCCCGCGCCGGAGGCGGTGAAGCGCGCGCTCGACGTGCTGAAGGGCGCGAAGCGCCCGCTCATCATCCTCGGCAAGGGCGCGGCCTACGCGCAGGCCGACGACGCGATCCGCTCGCTTGTCGAGAAGAGCGGCGTCCCGTTCCTGCCCATGAGCATGGCCAAGGGCCTTCTGCCCGACACGCATCCGCAATGCGCGGGCGCCGCGCGCTCGACGGTGCTGAAGGACTCGGACGTCGTCATGCTGATCGGCGCGCGCCTGAACTGGCTCCTGTCGCACGGCAAGGGCAAGGCGTGGGGCACTGCGCCGAAGAAGTTCATCCAGATCGACATCGAGCCTCGGGAGATGGACTCGAACGTCGAGATCGCCGCACCCGTCGTCGGCGACATCGGCTCCTGCGTGACGGCGCTGCTCGACGACATGGGCGCCAATTGGCCGGCTCCTCCCGCCGACTGGACCGGCGCCGTCGCGAAGAAGCGCGAGGAGAACGTCGCCAAGATGGCGCCGCGCCTGATGAACAACAACGTGCCGATGGATTACCACGGCGCGCTCGGCGTCCTGCGCACGATCATCAAGGAGCGGCCGGACGCGATCCTCGTCAACGAGGGCGCCAACACCCTCGATCTCGCGCGCGGCGTCATCGACATGTACCAGCCGAGGAAGCGCATCGACGTCGGGACCTGGGGCGTCATGGGCATCGGCATGGGCTACGCCATCGCCGCGGCCGTCGAGACCGGCAAGCCCGTGCTCGCGGTCGAAGGCGACTCGGCCTTCGGCTTCTCCGGCATGGAGGTCGAGACGATCTGCCGCTACAACCTGCCGGTCTGCGTCGTCGTGTTCAACAACAACGGCATCTACCGCGGCACCGACGTCAATC